>DATKMD010000052.1:0-40472 GCA_035542075.1 Thermoanaerobaculaceae bacterium | reverse complement strand
GCGGTCACCGTGCCAATCTCCCTCTCGCTCACGACGGTCGCGCTGAGCCGCATACCGGGCCGGAGGTCCGCCACGGCGAGCTTCTTGCCGTCGACGTTGAAGCGGTACCCCTGTGGGACGACGAACTTCTTGTACTTCCCGTCGGCTGTCTGGACGAACAGGTTCCGCCCGATGACCCTGACGACTGTCCCTTCTTTCACCTCCTCCGTCTTCTCCATGACGGGTGCCGTGGCGCTGGTGATGGTGGCGGTGATCACCTGGCCGGGCTGGAGGGCGCTCAGCGGGACCTGAGTGTCGCCCATGTTGAACATGAATCCGTTCGGGACTTCAAAGCCCTTGATCGTCCCGTCGGGCAACTTGACCACGAGGAAGTTCTCGCCCGCGTGCACGACCGTGCCCTGGCGGATCTCCTGCTTGACGACCACCTGGGCCTGAGCGGTCGCGACGAACGCGAGACACACCACGACCAGCACTGCCAGAACTGCAAGCCTCTTCGACATTGTGCCTCCTCCTCTCGGTGTTCCTGTGACCCTGGAGAAACGATTCGCGGCTCGACGAACTGTTGTCACGACAACATCCGCGTGTTGCCGCGCGCAAAAAGCTCCTTCCCTCGGTTGGTCGAATGTCTCACTCTCCGCCGGCGTCCGGCGCGTGATGGTCATCAGCGGCCCTCCCCGGTGAGGCTGGCCCGCACGATGAAGCGCTTGGGTGCGTTGCCGACGTAGTAGAACGGGTAACAGGTGAGCAGCGTCAGGGAGGACTCGCCGGTCGGTTCGAGCACCTTCACGTCTTCGGGCTCCACGATCCGTGTTTCCTCAACCGTGTAGTTCAGGGTCTGTTCGAGCGTCACCAGGTGGATCTGGTCGCCGCTGGTCACGTCCTTGAGGACGCGGAAGAACCCGTCGCGGTGCCCGGCGATCGCGACGTTTCCGCGCTCACCCGGGAGCGCGGTGCCCTCGATGTGTCCAACGCCGCGGTTCAGGGTGAGTTCGTCGGTCCCCTCTAGCACGGGCACGGTGAGGCCGAGTCGCGGAAGCTCGAGAACCGCGATCGCGAGCGGCGCAGCCTCCTTCTGGCTCTTCTGGTAGGCCCGCACGCGGCTCTCGGACCACAGGGTGAAATCCACGCTGGTCGGCACAGGCAGGGGGGCCTGTGCGTTCGATGCCGGTTGCGTCGCCTGCTGGTGCGCGGCACGGGCGGCGTCGAAGCGCGCGAGTTCCGCCCGGCTCGAGAGCGCACCGTGCACCCTCGCGATCGCAAAGAGCGCGAGGAGCAGAAGGCCTGCACCCCACGCCAAGCGTTCCAGTGTGTTCAAGTGTTTCATGTCGTCGCGCACCCGCCCGCCTTACGGCCCCGTGAGCGGCCCTGGGCGCCCCTGTTTTCGCCAGGCCAGTCTTGGGCCTCCTGCAGGGGCCGTCAATTGGCCTTTGGTCCAATACCGGGGGACCCCTGCTGTGTGGCGGTTGCCGCGGTGCGGCCGCCCCGATTGCGGGGTCTCAGTCACTTCGGTGCGACCACCGGCTTGCCCTGGGCGCTCGGGACCTGCTTGGCGAGGGCGATGACGGCATCGATGGCTACGTCCTCCACCTTGTCGGGTTTCGGCACGGCGCCGGTCTGCTCGCCCTTCCAGAGGAGCTTGTTGGACCAGGGATTGATCAGCTCGACGGTCAGCGTGGTTTTCATGGGAGCCTTGACGTCGGCCCCGCGCGCCACGATCCGGTAGGTGACCAGGGCGCCAGCCGAGGCTTGATCGGGGGCAACTGTCCAGTCTCGGAAGAGCAGCCCGGCCTCGAGGGCGTTCCGGACGGCGCGGTCGGTGTTGACGTACTGCGGCTCGACGCCGGGCCTGGTCGGGATGTCCTTCCACGCGTAGGTGGCCACGTTGGAGAAGCGGGCCTCGAGCAGGGACGTTCCGGAGAGATCCGAGTCGAAGCTGCGCCAGATCAGGACGCCCGAGGCGGCGTGGACGAGGTCGACCACCAGGGTGACGGAGCCGGCGCTGGTGTCCTCCGGATTCCGCATGGCCACGTAGGCCACGACGTACATGTCGGGGGCGCCCTCACCAGCTGGCCGGTAGCCCACGCTGGCGAGCCGTTCCTCCACGCGGCGGTGGAGCACGTCGCGCACCTGCGACGCGTCGCCGTGCAAAGCGCTGCCCTTCCACGCGAAGCTCTTGGCGACCTCCTGGCTCTCACCCGTCTGGGGCGGCGCGGCCATGGCCGCTGCGGCGGCGAGGACCGTGATGCAGGTAATCAGTACACGCACGTTCATGACGCCACCTCCAGGTATTGTGTTGCCTTGCTCCGGATGACGCGCGCAAGCACCAGATGTTTCGGGGGCGGTGGGGAGCCACCGTCATCGCGAGGAGTCCTGCCGGGGGTAGGACGACGCCGAAGCCGCGAGCAGCCGGACAAGGCTGCGTGGCGGGATCTCGTCAATATCGACGGGATTGTTTCGTCGCTTCGCTCCTCGTAATGACGGCAGGGGGAAGAGGACTCCCGCGGCCCCTTCGGGGCCTCGCAGTGACAGCCAATGCTCTGCGACGGGCTGTGGATTGGCATTAGAACAGGAAACGGAAGCGCATCTGCAGCTGCGTGGCCGTGCCCCGTGAGCCGTCCTTGTTGATGCGCTGCCCCCAGATGTATTCGATCCCGGCGTCCACGCTTTTGACCGGCGACCAGAGGGCGTTGAGGCTGATGCGGTCGGTCTGCTTGTACGACGATCCCGGCATGAAGGAGAGGTTGTCGACCTTGACGCGGCCCCAGATGAGCGAACTGCGGAATGCGTTGAGGGGGAGTTTGAGTGGGTTCGGGAAGTTCTCCCAGTGGTGCTCGTACGCCGTGTAGAAGCCCCAGACCGTCAGGGCGTTGAGGCCACCGTCCAGGCCGAAGACCGCGTCCTCGCCGCAGTTGCACGACTGGAGGTCGTTGATGTAGCGCGCGATCCCCTTGCCCCCGTTGAACTGGAAGATGAAGCGGTCGTTCTTGCTCCAACCCTTGCCGCCGACGGCGAGAACGCCGCTCGCCGAAACGCCCCAGGCCCAGGCGCTGTAGATCGCATCGGGATCTTCGTTGGGCTGCGCGCGAATCTGGCGGACGACCACGGCGCCCTGCAGGTGGCCTTTGGGGAGGTTCTTGGTGATGCGGCCGATGAAATCGGGGATCTGGTTGATGGCCGTGCCTCCGGTGACCGATGCCGTCGGGTACTCGAGGGACACCGCGAGGCGGAGGGCCTTCGGGAGCGGCATGAAGTAGCGAACCTGCGCCTGTCGCACGACGTTTTCGGCGTTCACACCCTCGAAGTCGATGTCTTCGTGGTCGGCGTTGGGGTCCGAGAACGTCGACCAAGTCTGCCCGATGATCAGGCGGCTGTACTGCCCGTAGGCGTGGCGGAGGCGGAACGCGCCGTTGGTGCCGTTGAAGTCGCCCTCGATGAAGGCGCGCATCTCGCCGAGATCAGTGGGCGCGCGCACGTCGAAGTTGAACTTGCTCGGCTTCGCCCCGATCGAGAGGCGCGGACCCTGTCCGGCCTGTTCCATCCCCTTTGCCGGGATCGACCAGGTCAGGAACTGGGTGTCCGAACCAAGGGGGGAGAAGGTCTGCACGAGGCTGGTCCAGACGAGGCCGCCGATCTTCATCGCGGCGTCGGTGCCCGGGATCTTGAACGACCCCGGGAAGTTCCCCGCGGAGACCACGTCGAGCAGCTCCGGCTTTTCCTGGAGAGAGCCCTCGATCTTCTTCAGGCGTGCGTCGAGCTCGGTCTTGCTCGCGGTGGCTGCGGCGGCCTGCTGCGTCTCCACCTCGTTGAGGCGGGCCGTGAGCGCGTCGAGAGACTGCTGCATCTGCGCGAGCTGCGCCTTGAGCTGCTCAATGTTCCCGGCCTGCTCTGCGATAAGCTTCTCCTGAGACTCGATCTGCGCCTTCTGCTCGTCGATGAGCTTCTGCAGCTCCCTCACAGTCGGCGGCCGCGTCTTTGTCTTCTTGGCGGCCTTGGCGTCAGGCGCCGGCGTTGCGCTTGGCGCCGTCTGCTGCGCGAACACCGCGCCCGCGAGCAGGGCACAGGCGAAGGCGGGCACGACAACCCTTCCAAGGCTGCAGCGCAGCCGCGAACGGGAGGCGACTGGGGAAAGGATCTTCTCGCTCACGCTCCTCCTGCACTCGGCATGATACCGCGACGCTTTTCGAGCTGTTCCCTGGCGACGGCGATATGGTTCTTCAGGATGTAGCGGCGCTGCGCGAAGCTGAGCGTTACGAACATTCTGGTCGTTCGTTCCTGCAGGGTGTCGAGCGCCGATATCAGATCGTCGACGCTCTCGCCGGCGCCGCGACGCTTGGCCTCGATCTCGAGGAGCTTCAGGTCGCCGTAGAGCTTGAAGAGGTGGTGCTGCATCCACCATTGATAGGCCTGCGGCAGGATGCGTGCAAGGGGGTATGCGACGGCGAGCAGTGGTATCAGCACGATGAGCAGGCGCTCCGTCAGGCCGCTGAGCCAAAAGGGGAGGTAGCGGTAGAGGAACGGTCGGCCCGACTTGTAGAAGGTGCGGGCCTGGTCGCTCAGCGGCAGGTCGATCGCCTCGCCGGCGGGGAACCGCCCGGCTTTCTGAAAGATCCCCGGGCCGCCGTGGACCTCCGAGGCAGCCTCCAGGAGGAGGTACTGCGCCGCGGGGTGGAGATCTCTGCGCACGGCCAGGCTCTCCTGGACCGCGAGCAGAGTCACGTCCGCGGGTGGAATGTTTCTCGCCAGGTCAACGACGCCGGTCGGAAGCACGAGCTTGTTCAACAAGGGGAACAGAGCAACGTAGGCGTCCGCGCGGGGAAAGGTCGCGAGCACGATACCGTCGGCGGCCAGGAGCTTCCGTACCGCCGGCGACTGCAACGATGTCAGCATGACGGCGGCGTCGATCTTTCTCCGGAGCAGCGCGTCCGAGGCTTCCTCTGGCGTGAGCCCGAGCAGTTTGACGCTTGCCTCCTCCACACCGTTGAGTTGGAGGAGGCGGCGGGCCACCACCCGTGTCCCGCTGCCCTCTTGGCCGATCGAGATGCGCTTACCCTCCAGCGCCTGGGCCGGGGTGGCGTGCGGCTGGTCCCGGAGGAAGAGCCAGATCGGCTCGAAGGAGACCATCCCGAGCGAGGCAAGATCGGACGAATCCTCCTTGCTGGCGATCCCGGCCTCGACGAATGCAACGCTCACCCCCGAGCGGCGATCGCGCAGCCTGGAGAGGTTCTCCACGCCACCCGCGGTGGGTAGCAGCTTGAGATCGAGGCCCGCCCGGGCGAGGATGGCGCGGTAGCGTTCCCCACGCTCGTGGGCGGCGCTGCCCTCCGGGCCGGTGGCCATCACCAGTGTGCGCGGTGGGAAGACGCTCTTGCTGGTGAGAAGCGTCCAGACGACGGCAGCCACGATGGCCGCAACGAGGGCCGCCACGACGAAGACCAGGCTACGCCGACGGCGGGATCCCTGCGGTCTGCTTGCGGTTGGCATCAGCATCGTTGATAACTCAGGCCCCGAGCCGTGTCAATTGGCCTTTGGTCCAACTCATGAGATCAGTGCAGGTGCGGATGCAACGGTCGGTCGCTCATGTCCCGGGCACCCCTTGTCCGGGGCCTTTTGATCGGCGCCCTTCTGGTCAACTGCCTTCTGCTGCTGCGGCTCCTGCTTCTGCCGCGGCGTGTCGGCTTCCTTTTTTATGGCCGCGGCGGCGCAACGTCGCCCAGTGTGCAGGTCTGCATCCAAAGCCGCCGGCGTCGGCGACGTGCGTCGGCCACCGCGCGGCTCGTCGGGCAACGGTCCGTTGGGGCTTCTGAGTCTTTTTCTCTCCTGTGCTAGTCTTCATGAATGGCAAGCGGTCTGCCCGGCTGCCGACCCGCTGCGTGCACCGGCCGCGTCCCGGCTGTCCACCCGTACGGAAGGCGGCGCATGCCCCGACGGTCAACCGGCGTCATCGCGGCAGTCACCGTTCTGCTGGCCGTGCCGGTTTGTTTGCGCGCGCAGCAAAGGGAGCCGTTGCCGCCCGAGCCCACGCTGGAGCGGACGATAGAGGCGGGCGAGTCGGGCGTCCAAGAGCCGCGGCGCAAGCTCGTGCGCTGGAACGAATACGACGGACCTTTCTCGACCCTCAAGTTCGGCGCCGGGATCCTGTACGAGTACGCGGCGTACGCCCAGGACGAGCAGAGCAAGCAACAGTTCACGCTCGAACCCGAAGCCAAGGTCCGGGACTTCCGGCTGCTTTTCAAGGGGCGCCTGAAGACCAAGCGTGACATAACCTGGACGTGCGGCGTGATGTACGACGGCCCGACCGATTCGTGGCTGGTACGCGAGACCGGCGTCATGATCGCCGTCCCGGAGCTGTGGGGCCACCTCTTCATCGGGCGCACCAAGGAGGGGTTCTCTCTCAACAAGGTGATGACCGGGTACTCGGGGTGGACGATGGAGCGCGCCACGATCACCGACGCGACCATCCCGATCCTCGCCGACGGCGTGAAGTGGCTCGGCTACGTGCCGGAGCGGGGGCTGATCTGGAACATCGGCTGGTACCATGATTGGCTCTCCGAGGGTCAGACATTCTCGACCTACGACAGCCAGTTCGTCGTCCGGGTCGCGTGGCTTCCGATCGCCTCCGAGACGAGCGGCACGCTGCTCCACATCGGCCTGAACGCCCGCTACGGCAAGCCCGACGAGGGCAAGCTGCGCCTGCGCTCGCGCCCCGAGGCGTTCCCCGCGCCCTACTTCGTCGACACCGAGGAGTTCCCGGCGGATCACACGACCACGGCGGAGGTGGAGGCGTACTACCGGCCGGGTCCGCTGTTGATCGGAGGCGAGTACCTTGTCCAGAAGGTCGCTGCTCCCCAGGCCGGCGATCCGCTCTTCCACGGCGGCGACATCGTGGTCAGCTGGCTGCCGACCGGCGAGACGCGCGCGTACAACACGGTCGGCGGCTACTTCAAGTCGATCTCGCCGGCGCGGACGGTGTTCGAGGGAGGCCCGGGGGCGTGGGAGCTGGTCGCGCGGGTGTCGTACATCGATCTCGACGGCGGCACGCTGCGCGGCGGCAAGTTTTGGCGGTTCACTCCGATGGTGAACTGGCACCTCTCCGACAACCTGCGGCTCGAGTTCGAATACGGCTACGGCGGTCTCGACCGATTCGATGTCACCGGCCACACTCAGTTCTTCCAGAGCCGCATCCAGTTCCAGTTCTAGCACCGCACCGGCGTTCGCTTCGCACCCGAAATCGCGCCCACATTCGGCGCGCTCGGGACGGTCCGGCCGCGGTGTTTGGGGGCCGTGGCGTGCGCGGACCGCCGTGACCACAAGCGCGAGCGGCGTCGGCCAGCGGCGCGTCCTAGCCGCTTCTCGTCACCATGAAGACGGAAGCGTGCCAGGGCGATTCGTCAAGGTACAGCCCGTGTTCCTGAAGGTCGCTGCCCTGCCGGTCGTAAATCGCGTCGCCGAGCAGGTCCTTGAGCCGCCATCGCCCGCCTCCGAGATCCGTGAACGGCAACCGGACATGGCACTGGCTCTGGTTGGGAGCGTAGTTGACTGTCACCAGCAGGCGGTCTTCGCCGGGCCCCTGCCACGCGAAGGCCAGGAAGCAGTCCCAGGTCCAGTTGTCTTCCCAGGCGGGTTGGCACTCGAGCAATTGCCACTGGCCCTCGCGGACGGCGGGTTCGCGGAGCACGCCGAGCAGCCGTTCGTAGAACTGCTGCAGCCTCCGATCGGTCGGCTCCTCGGGGGCCCGGCCGAGGTGGGGCGAGATCCGCTTCCTGCGCCCCTCGAACTGTCCCTGATGAAAGAAGCGCAGCCCGGGAGACAGGAAGGTGATCACCGCCGCGGCTTCATGCACGTCTGCAGGGAACGTCGCGGCGGCCCGGGGTTCGTCGTGGTTCTCCATGAAGCGGGCGAGCCTGTCCTGGTAGTCGAGCCCCGCGTGGAAGTGCTCGCGCACCGGCCGCGCGTGTCCCTCCCGCAGCCGGTCGTAGAGCCGCTTGTCGTAGGCGTAGTCGAACCCCTGCTGCTGCAACGTCCACTCCAGGTCCCAGTACACCTCGGCCATGAAGCAGAACCCCGGGACCCGCTCGCGCACCCGCCTGGTGGCATTCGGCCAGAACAGCTGCGCGGGCCTGCCCCACGTACGCTCGAAGACGTCCGGGAGCACCAGCATCGCCATGTCGCAGCGCACCCCGTCGCACTGCCCGGCGATCCTCATGAGCTCGCCGATCATCGCCTCCTGCGTCGCCGGGTTGCTGTAGTCAAGCTGCAGGGTGTCGGGCCACCCCGGGAAGTAGGGGTCACGTCCGTGTGCCAGGATCAGATCGCCTGCCTTCCGCCTGACCCAGGTGTAGTTCTTGGGCTCGCGTGTCAGCTCCAGTTCGCCGGCGTGGATGAAGTACTCGGGGTGTTCCTCCACCCAGGGGTGGTCCGGGGCCATGTGGTTGGGGACGAAGTCGAGCATCAAACGCAGCCCGCGGGTGGCGAGGCGCTTGCGCAGTCGAGCGAGGGCCGCGTCTCCGCCCAAGGCGGTATGCACCGTGTAGCCGCTGATCGCGAACCCGGATCCGGGTATGTCCTCGTCGCGCAGGTCCGGCAACGTCTCCTCGAACTCCCGGCGCCATTCGGGGTTCTCGCGCGAGAGCCGCTGCGCGACCGCCCCGGTCTGCCAGACGCTCAGGAACCAGATCCAGTCGAAGCCCCTCTCGGCCAGGCGGTCCAGCTCGGCGTCGGGGATGTCGTCCAGAGTGGCCGGCCTCCCCAGGTGCCGCGACAGCTCCGTCAGCCATACACGGGTGTTGATCTGGTAGAGCGACGGATAGCGAGGTGTGGACACGGCTCCCTCCTACTCCCCGCCCACCTGCTCGCGGACCAGGCGGGCACCGAGCCTCTCCTTGGGGGTCACCAGCGCGTCTTCGGCGGTCATGCGTCCGAAGAGGTCGAGGAGGACTGCGATGAGGCCCGTCCAGCCCGTCTGGTGGTTGGCTCCGACTCCGGCCCCGATGTCGCCGTGGAAGTACTCGTAGAAGAGGATCAGGTCGCGCCAGTGCGGGTCTTCTTGGAACTTCCGGGTGCCGCCATACACCGGCCGGCGACCGCTCGCATCGCGCAGGAAGATGTTCGAGAGGCGCCGCGAAATCTCCTTCGCCACCTCGAAGAGGGTCATCCGGTTCCCGGAGCCGGTCGGGCACTCGACCTTGAAGTCGTCACCGTAGAAAGCGTAGAGATTCAGGAGGCCCCGCACGATCAACCCGTTGACCGGCATCCAGATCGGGCCACGCCAGTTCGAGTTTCCCCCGAACATCCCGGTGTCCGAGTCGGCGGGGAGGTACTGAACGCGAAGCTCCTGACCGCCCACGTGGAAGACGAATGGGTTCTCGAGGTGGTAGCGCGAGAGGGCGCGGATGCCGTAGGGAGAGAGGAACTCCTTTTCGTCGAGGAGGTAGGAGAGGACGCGCTCGAGCTTTGTCTGGGTGAGAGGCGAGAGAAGCCGGCGTCCGGCGTAGCCGATGAACCCCTCCATGGTCGGGGCCACCTGGGCGACCACCTCGGGGTTGCGCTTCCTGAACAACGCGATCAGTTGCATGAATTTCGGGTGGTTTATCACCGACTCCTGCTCGAACACTGTGCTCGCGCAGAGCGGCAGGAGCCCGACCATCGACCGCACCTTCAGCCGGAACGCCTTGCCGTCCGGTAGCCGGAGGACGTCGTAGTAGAAACCGTCCCGCTCGTCCCACATGTCGTCCTGCTGCTCGCCGACCTTGTCCATGGCGTAGGAGATCCAGATGAAGTTCTCGAGGAACTTAAAAGCGAACTCCTCGTACACGGGGTCGTGGTCGGCGAGGATGGTGGCCATCTCCAGCATGCACTGACTGTAGAACGCCATCCAGGCCGTGCCGTCCGCCTGTTCGAGGGACCCGCCGGTGGGGAGCGGGGCGCTGCGGTCGAAGACGCCGATGTTGTCGAGGCCCAGGAACCCGCCGGCGAAGACGTTCCGACCCAGCGGGTCCTTCCGGTTCACCCACCAGTTGAAGTTGAGCAGCAGGCCCTGGAAGGAGCGCTCCAGGAAACGGAGATCCTCCCGACCCAGGTTCTTCTCGAACTTGTAGAGGTACAGCGTCGCCCAGGCATGCACCGGAGGGTTCACGTCGCTGAAGTTCCACTCGTACGCCGGCATCTGCCCGTTGGGGTGGCTGTAGAGACTCCGGAGCATCAGGAGGAGCTGCTCCTTGGCGAAGTCGAAGTCCACGAGCGACAGCGCAATCGTGTGGAACGCCAGGTCCCAGGCCGCGTACCAGGGGTACTCCCACTTGTCGGGCATGGAGATGACGTCGCCGTTCAGCATGTGGAACCACTCGGTGTTCCGGACTCCATGCTTCGCGCCGGGGACATGTGGGTGCGCCTGGTGCTCCTTCAGCCACCGATCCAGGTCGAAGTAGTAGTACTGCTTCGACCACAGCATCCCCGCAAGCGCCTGGCGGTGGACCCGACGCTGGTCCTCGCCGAGCAAGCGGGGCGTGATCCGGTCGTAGAACTCGTCGGCGTCAAGGAGCCGCTGCCGGAAAATTTCCTTGAACGCCGCGCCGAACTTCCCGCCCGCCGTGCCTTTGGCGAGGCGGAGCTGGACAACCTCGCAGCCCCCCGCTGGCACCTCGAGGATGTAGCGCGCCGCGGCCTTCGTCCCGGTCTTCCCCGGGTTCACCGCGTCCCGTTCCCCGGAGATCACGTACCGGTGGAACGCGTCCTTGACGTACGGCGTCGGGTTCTGCTGGCCCCACAGCCTCTGGGCGTTCGTCTCGTTCTCCGTGAACAGGAGCTCCGGGGTGCCGTCACACGAGAGCGTGTAGTCGCCCAGCTCGGGATGGGAAGCCACGATCGCTCCTCCTGCCGCGCGCAGGGTCGGTTTCGGGCCCTCGTCTCCCCACGACCAGGTGTTCCGGAACCACAGCGTCGGCAGCAGCTGCATCCGGGCAGCCTCCTTCCCGCGGTTGTAAACGGACACGCGGATCAGGATGTCGTCCGGACCCTCCTTGGCGTACTCGAGTAAGACGTCGAAGTACTGGTCGTCGTCGAAGATCCCGGTGTCGAGGAGCTCGTACTCGAGCTCCTGCTTAGTCCGCTTCCGGTTCGTCTCGACGAGGTCCCGGTAGGGGAACTCGCGCTGCGGGTACTTGTAGAGGTACTTCATGTACGAGTGGGTCGGCGTCGAGTCGAGGTAGAAGTAGTAATCCTTGACGTCCTCGCCGTGGTTCCCCTCGCTGTTGGTGAGGCCGAACGCACGCTCCTTGAGGATGGGGTCGCGCTCGTTCCAAAGGGCGAGGGCGAAGCACAGGCGCTGATGGTCGTCCGAGATCCCGCCGAGGCCGTCCTCGCCCCACCTGTAGGCCCGGGAGCGGGACTGGTCGTGCGAGAAGTAATCCCAGGCGTCACCGCCCTCGCTGTAGTCCTCGCGGACCGTCCCCCACTGCCGCTCGCTGAGGTATGGCCCCCACCTCTTCCAAGGGATGCCCTCCTCGCGCGCGTCGTTCAGTCGCTTCTGCTCGGCGGTATCCACGATTCCCGTATCGGCCGCTTTCTTCGTTGTCATCGATGTGTCCTTTCTCTTCCGCTGCGATGTTGTTTCCCGCCGACCCGGCCCGGTCGAGGGGTCGTGCCCGCCATGGATTCTTTCCCTTGCTCGAGGACCTCTTGCGCATCAGAAGACGCGAACAGGTGCATGACCCGCGCGATTGCCCCGGTCCATCCCGTCTGGTGGCTCGCGCCGACCCCCGCGCCGGTGTCGCCGTGGAAGTACTCATAGAACAGGGGGTAATCGCTCCAATGGGGATTTTCCTGGAATTTCCGTGAAGCCCCGTGCACGGGTCGTTTCCCCTGCTTGTCCTTCAGGAAGATTCTGGACAGGCGGCGCCCGATCTCCTCCGCCACTCCGTGGAGGTTCATCTGCCTTCCCGATCCAGTCGGGCATTCGATGGTGAATGAATTCCCGTAGTACAGGTAGTACTGAAGCAGCGCGCGGATGATCAGCATGTTGACTGGCATCCAGATCGGGCCGCGCCAATTCGAATTGCCGCCGAACATGGCGTTGTCCGATTCCCCGGGGAGATACGACACCCGATACTCCTGACCGCCGACCCGATAGGTGTAGGGGTGTTCGTGGTGAAAGCGCGACACCGCCCGGATCCCGAAGGGGCCCAGGAATTCGTTCTCATCGAGCATGATCTTCAGCACCCGGCGGAGATTGGCTTCATTCAGAATCGATCCCAGGAGTCGGTCTTTGTACCCGGGTTTCTGTGGGTCATGGATGAACACCATCAGTTCAGGGCGCGCCTCGAGATACTCGCGCACGGTCGGGCCGATCTCGGGGTAATTCGTCAACATCTTCCTTTCGAAGATGGTCACCGCGCAAAGGGGCAGCAACCCGACCATCGAGCGGACCTTCAGACGTTCAAACCGGCCGTCCGGAGAGCGGAGCACATCGTAGAAGAAGCCGTCCTGCTCGTCCCACATCCCGGCTTCCTCACCCGGCCGGATCATCCCCGACGCGATCAAAAGGAAGTGCTCGACGAACTTAAGCGTGAGGTCGACGTAGGCCGGATTGGCCATCGCCAGCTCCGCACTGATCTCGACCATGTTCTGACAGAAGAGGGCCATCCACGCGGTCCCATCGGCCTGTTCCAGGTATCCGCCGGTCGGCAAAGGGGCGGACCGATCAAAGACCCCGATGTTGTCCAGCCCCAGGAACCCCCCTTCGAACGCATTGTTGCCGCTACGGTCCTTCCGGTTCACCCACCAGTTGAAGTTCAAAAGCAGCTTGTGAAAACAACGCTCTAGCCAGGCAAGATCGCCCTTCCCACGATGCGCTTTCTCCGTCAAGTAGGTGAAGATCGTTGACCAGGCATGGACCGGAGGGTTCACGTCTCCGAAGTTCCACTCGTAGGCGGGGATCTGACCGCTGGGGTGAAGGTAGCGGCCCTTCAGGAAAAGTTCCAACTGTTCCTTGCCGAACTCCTCATCGACCAGCGTGAGAGCCGTGACATGGAAGGCGAGATCCCAGGCGGCGTACCAGGGGTACTCCCATTTGTCGGGCATGGAGATCACGTCCGCGTTGACCATGTGCCCCCAGCGGTCGTTACGGATGGAACGCTGATTCGCTCGGTACGGCTGAACGCCGTGCTGCTTGAGCCACCGGCCGACGTCATAGAAGAAAAACTGCTTGGACCAGAGCATCCCGGCCAGAGCCTGCCGCATGACGGTCGCCTCGTCCGGGTTGAACGAGGAAGGAATCGCGGCCGCGTAGAACTCATCGGCTTCCTGGCGCCGGGTCTTGAGGACAGAGTCAAACGCCTTCCCAAAACGTCCGCCAGCCGTCTTGGGGGAGCCTCCCTTCGGCCGATCGCTGAGTCGCAGGCGAATCGTGCGGGATTCCCCGACCCTCAGCGTGAGCGGGTAATGGGCCGAGACTTTCGTCCCCGTCTTCTCGGGATTGACCGCGCCTTGTTTGCCGTGAACGATGTAGTTGTTGATGCCGTCTTTCACGTACGGGGAGGGATTGGGCGTGCCGACCAGCCGCTCCGTATTGGTTTCATTCTCCGTGAAGAGGAGCGCCGAGGCGCCTTCCGCGAAGAAGAGCCGCTCGCCGAGATCCTGATGCGAGACTGCGACGATCGCGGCGGTCTTGTCGTGAGCCAGTTGACGAACGGTGGGGCGGGCGACGTCATCCCCCCACGACCAGTCATTGCGGAACCAAAGGGTGGGCAGGAGCTGGAGCGTCGCCGGTTCCGGGCCGCGGTTGTGAACGGTGATCTTGATGAGCAGGTCCTCGGGTGTCACCTTGGCGTATTCCACGAAAACATCAAAATAACGGTCCTGGTCGAACACACCCGTGTCGAGCAGCTCATATTCCGGTTTGCCTCGGCCGCGGTCACGGTTCGTCGCAACCAGATCGTCGTACGGGTACGCCACCTGAGGGTATTTGTAGAGGTACTTCATGTACGAGTGGGTCGGCGTTGAGTCGAGATAGAAATAGTACTCTTTCACATCCTCGCCGTGGTTGCCCTCGCCGCCCGTCAGACCGAAGAGGCGCTCCTTGAGGATCGGATCTTTTCCGTTCCACAGCGCCAGCGCGAAGCAAAGTCGCTGGCGGTCATCGGAAATGCCGGCGAGGCCGTCTTCGCCCCAACGGTAGGCACGGGAACGGGCATGGTCATGCGTGAAGTAGTTCCATGCGTCACCGCTCTCGCTGTAGTCCTCCCGCACCGTTCCCCACTGCCGCTCCGAGAGGTACGGCCCCCACTTCTTCCAGGGGACGTGCTTGGTGCGGTGCTCCTCCAGACGTTGTGTCTCGGCGCTCACGTGCCACCTTGAGGGTTCTTCAGCTTTCGGCGCAACAGCCCGGACCGATCGGTGTCGAAGTGGTAGATCTTGGCAACCTCGACCTTCAGTGCCAGCGCGTTGCAGACGAGGATCGCCACGAGCGTGCCGATCAGCGGGCCGACCCAATAGATCCACCACGCGTGCCACTGTCCCGAGATGATCGCTGGGCCGAGGCTGCGGGCCGGGTTGCAGCTCGTGCCCGATATCGGGGCCTCGTAGTAGGACATGATCGCGAAGAGAACCGGGATGCCCGCGGGAGTGAACCTCCGGAGTGCCCGGATCCCGATGAACACGCACAGATACGTGATCAGGCAGAACGTCGTGACGATCTCGCCCAACAGGGCCACCCGCACGGGCCAGGTCTGGCCCGGCAGGGTGGCGCCGAATGCCACGCTCCGACCCATCGCGCCCCAGGCAAGCAGCGGCAGGACACCGAAAGTCGCGCCGGTCAACTGGCCCAGCACGTAGACACCGGCGGTCTTCACGTCAAGCTTGCCCACCAGGTGGAACCCGAGGGTGACGACCGGGTTCATGTGCGCACCGCTTTCCTTGCCGAGCGGGGAGAGAGCGATCAACGCCCCGAACAGGCCAAAGATGAAGCCGGTGATCCGCCGTCGCCACCCCTCATTCAGGATCAACCAGATAACCGGGCTGCCTTTGCCGAACATGAAGATGACCAGCGAGAGGCCGGCCAGGAGCAGCATGGCCGTGCACACGAACTCGGCGTAGAACAGCCGCCACGGAAAGCGCCATTCGTCCCGCTCTTCCCCCGAATCAGACACGCAACCCCCCTGGGAACACGCGCGATTATTCGGCCGCTGCCGGGGCCAGTCAATTGGCCCTTGGTCCAATACGGGGACCGTCCGCGAACCGGAAGGGCGGGTCCAATCCGCGTGGGACACAGATCCGGCTCTCGGGTGAGGGCTTCTCGAATCACCTGGGACTCGCGAAGTCCACTGGGACCAGAATCCCCCCGGGCAGTGCGGGCAAGTCTCAAGTGCCTCTCAGGGCGGAACGTGCCGGTCTTACTTGCAGCCGCCAAAGCACGCAAACGGCGGAGTAAACAACATAATCCCGAACTCCCATCCCGCACCGTTGTCCCCACTAAATTCGGCCCCATAGGTGAGCGCGAAGACGGCATACTGGTTGGGTTCCCACCGCAAGCCGACTCTGTATTCTGCGGGGGACCCGGCCTCACCCCTCGAACCAAAGACCTCGCCAACGATGGACGTCCGCGGGTTGAAGGCGTACCACGCCACGCGGGTGCAGTAGGTGAAATCCCAGGCCGTGTCCTTGTCCTCTCCGTAGTTCAAAGTCATGCTCGCGCCCGGCGTGATGTCCCAGGACACTTTGTCGTTGAACAACGGCACAGTCAGTGGGGTATTCACCCAGTAGGTAGAGAAAGCGTCCTTCACCCTGGCGTCCGCCGCCAGAAAACCCGGGAAGAGCCCGGTGCCGAATTTGACTGCCATGCCGCCGGTCTTTGCCCTGTTCTCGTAGAACATGTACTTGGCATAGAGCGAATTCGAGTACCCGTCATTGGTCGTTGGGTCATTGTCGTTGTTGTAGAAATATCCGGACACGGTGAACTCCCACTTGGGAAAGAGCGAGAACGTCGTCATCAACATGGAGTTTCGTTCACCAAATGTGGGGATGATGGTCACCGTACCGTGGGGCTTGGACAGGTAGCTGTCGGAGTTGAATTGCTGCGCCTGAGCCGGGGCGGCAAATGCTACCACCGCCAGCACGGCCAGCGCCCCAAGTACTGTGAGCCTTATCGACATTTCTCATCCTCCCTATACTTGAGGTTCTTCTAAAAGGCGCGATGCCAGTTTCGGACCTCCTGCGGGGAATGTCTATTGGTCTTTGGTCCAACACGCAGGCCGTGCGCGGACCGAAAGGCCGATCCGATCAGCGGTGGACGCGCATCCCGGCAGGGCTGGTTGCTTCGTGCCGTCGGCGCCGGGAGGTCACGAGGTACACTGCCTGGGTGCACCTCGAGCTGGTTGCGGGCTTTCGGCATCCGCGGGTGGTACACGGCGGTTGCTGCGAGTGGAGGTTCCCGATGACCCGTGCCCGTGTGCGTTTGATGCTCGGCCTGACGCTTGCCTGCCTCGCTCCGATCCTGGCGCCTGCCGAAGGCGCTGCCCCGGCCCCACCGGTGCCCGTGTACGTGGGCACCTACACCGGCAGCGGGAGTCGTGGGATCTACCGTTTCGAGTTCGACCCCGCGTCGGGCGCCGCGACTGCACCGGTCCTCGCGGGCGAGTCGGACAACCCATCGTTCCTGGCCGTGCACCCGAATGGGCGTGTGCTGTACGCCGTCAGTGAGCTCGCGAGCTTCGGCGGCGCACCGACCGGCGCCGTGAGCGCCTTCGCAATCGACCCGGCGAGCGGAAAGCTCACGCGGCTCAACCAGCAACCTTCGGGCGGAGCCGACCCCTGCTACGTCGCCGTGGACAGGGCGGGGCGAAACGTCCTGGTGGCGAACTACACCGCGGGCACGGTGTCGGTCCTGCCGCTCTCCGCCGACGGCTATCTGCGGCCCGCCTCCACCATTCGCCAGCAGGCGGGAACGGGGCCGAACAAGGCACGTCAGGAGGGGCCGCACGCCCATCAGATCGTTCTCGACGCGGCAGAGGCTTTCGCCTTCGCCCTCGATCTGGGTGCCGACCGGATCTTCGTCTACCGGTACGGTGCCGCGTCGGGCACCCTCGAGCCGGACGACCCGAAGGCCGCCGTTCTCGCACCTGGCTCGGGGCCGCGCCACCTGGCATGGCATCCGTCGGGGAAGATCGCGTACGTGATCAGCGAGCTCGGCTCCACGGTAACGGCGTTTCGCTACGACGCCGGCCGCGGGGCGCTCGATGCGTTCCAGACGGTCACGACGCTGCCCGCCGGCTTCTCCGGCCCGAACAAGGCCGCAGAGGTCGCGGTCTCGCCGGACGGCCGGTTCCTGTACGCCTCCAACCGCGGGGATGACAGCCTCGCCGTGTTCTCGATCGATGCCACCTCGGGCACCCTCACCGCTTCGGATCGCGTCCCCGCCGGGGGCCGTGCGCCCCGGCACTTCGCGATCGATACGTCGGGCCGGTGGCTTCTGGTCGCCAACGAGGACTCCGACTCGGTGACATTCTTCCGCCTCGATAGCGCGAGTGGCCGCCCGAGCCCCATCGGCCGGCCGCTGGTGCTTTCCAAGCCGGTGTGCGTGCTTCTCGCCGCGCCTCCCATTTGAGGGGGTTCGAGCGGTCACATCCTGAGGAATGGGACCTGAACGTCGAGGGGCGCCGGAACGCACGTGCGCCGAATCCTTCCACGATCACTGCATCTTTTCCCGCAGCTCGACCAACACCTGGTCGTACGCGTCCAGACGGATGAAGCCCATGCGCGGGTATTCCAGATCGAGGATGACGAACACGCTGATGCCCATGATGACGGCGAACCCCAGGATGTGGATCCAGCTCCGGTGCTTACCCTCGGCCATGCCGTAGCCTGCCAGCAGCGCACACCCGAGCCCCAGGATGAACAGAAGGAAATAGAGGATCCGCGGAGGATGGGTTCGGGCGGCCATCGTCCGCGTGGTCGTGATGTCGATCATGGTGTTGAGCGACGGCAGCAGCAGCTTGGCAGCGTCCACGTGAGCACCGGGTTCACGCGTGGCGGCCACCGCCTGGGTCCAGATCTCACGCTGAAGCGCTTCGGACCTGACAAATTCAGCCTTGGCCGCATCCCAGTCCGGCAGCTTGCGATAGATCGCCAGCCGCGAGTCAAGGTAGTCACGAAACAACGCGCGCAGAGCAGGCTGGGAACTGGCAGGCAGCAGATCCAGGCGCAGATAGGCCGTGCCGATGTCATTAGCTTCTTCGGCGATGAGCTGCCGCTTTGAGTCATACCGCGAGGCGCCCCCGGAGAACGTGAACGCGATTATCAACCCGAACAGCGCAAACACCGCGCCTTCGACCGGGCCCAGGCCGGCCATCCCCTTCGCCGGGTCTCTGGCCAGGCGCCGGAGTCCCAACCGCCGCCCGATCTCTATCATCAGCAGCATGCCGACCAGCCAACACGCCGTGAAGAGCGCAACGGGCATCATAGAAGCCATGTGATCTGAACCTCCTTTGCCCTTACACCTCGGCAAACTGAACCACGACCTTGATGTCGTCCGGGTCCCGTTGCAGGGCGCGCGCGAACTTCTCGGGCCGCTCGCGGCGCGTAATCAGGCGCGCCAGCCATGACCTGTCGGCGCGCGCGAGCGCCTCGCTTGCCTTGTACCAGTGTCGCTTGTTGGCGTTCACGCTGCCGACGATGACGTTGTTGCGCAGCACGACCTCGGCCGCGAGATCGGCTGTCGCCAGCCCAGTCGTGCGGCCACCGCTGCCGACCCCGGTGAGGCAGACGACCCCTCCGGCCGCGACCGCCGCGATCGAGTCGGCGATCACCTGGCCGACGCCCGTGCACTCGACGATGACGTCGGGCTGGAAGCCGACGCCCGCGACAGTGCCGGCGTGATACGTCGCGCCCAGGGCGCGCACGAGGTCGGGCTTGGGTCCCGACTGGACGCGGTCGAGCACGTGGACCTCGAAACCCTTCTGGGTGCCGAGGAGGGCGGCGAGGAGCCCGATCGGCCCCGCGCCGGTGACCAGCACGGTGCGAGGCTCCCAGAACGCCCGCTGCCCGACCGCGGCGACCTGCTCCCAGGCCTTGGCCACGACGGTGGTGGGCTCGAGCAGCACGCCGAGCAGGCCGAGCGTGGGGTCGACCTTCATCACGTACTCGGGCTCGATGCGCCACCGCTCCGACATGAAGCCGTCGATCTCCTTGATGCCGCGCTCGGTGTACTGGCCGTTTCGGCACATGTCCCACTCGCCCACCGCGCAGTTCGGGCAGGGGACGGGGTCGGGGCGACGGACGATTCCCACCACGAGGTCGCCCTTCATGAGGCCGCCGGTCGGTCCCGGATCTGCCACGCGGCCGAGCGACTCGTGCCCCAGTACGAGACGTGTCTTGCCGAGTGGCGCCCACCCGTACTTTCCCTCGACGATCTCGGCGTCGGTGCCGCAGACGCCGACCGCCACCGCCTCCACCAGTACCGAGCCTTCGCGCAGGTCGGGTTCGGGAACCTCCTCCAGCCGAGCGCTTCCAGGCTTGTGCGGCTCGACGGTGATCGCCTTCATCTGGTCACCTCCTGGTTTCGAACAGCGGGTACATCGTAGTCCCGGTTGAAAATGCCCTTTCCCCCAACGGGCACCGTTCAGTCCCTTGCCTCGTGCTTTGCCCCCAAAGGAATCAACCGAATCTCGCATCGGCAACGGTAGCTGTCAATTGGACCAAAGGCCAATAGACGGGGGCTAGAGCCCGTTTCAGAATTCGGACATAGGAGCGAGCGATCCGCCCCGGTCGCGAGGCGCGGAGGAGGTGGAGCCCTCGAGGAACGGGGAACGGCGCGCCTGTTAGAATGCGCGAACCCACCGGCGCATGCCGGAAGAAAGAGCGAGGAGACGAGGATGAGGAAGCTCAATGCATTGATCCTGGTTGCATTCCTGACCGTTGCCGTGACGGGGACGCTCGCGGCCCAGACACAGGCGGACCTCGACGCGCAGAGGGCGCAGATCCAGTCGGACCGCAACTCGGTCGTTGCGACCGAACTGCCGCTCACGACTGAGCAGGCAGCAGCGTTCTGGCCGCTTTACAAGCAGTACCGGGCGGATATGGTGAAAGTCGGGGACCGGATGCTGAAGCTGATCACGGACTACGCCAACAGCTACAACACCACCCTCACCGACGAGCAGGCGACAGTCCTTCTGAAGGAGTTGCTCGCGGTGCAAGCGGAGACGCTCAAGATCAAGGAGCAGTACGTGCCGCGTTTCAGCTCGATCCTCCCGCCGAAGAGCGTCCTGCGCTTCTACCAGATCGAGAACAAGCTCGACGCCTATCTGATGAAGAACGTGGTGGCGCAGATCCCGCTGGCCAAGTAGGGGCGACCGTATTGCCCCCGGGAGCAGGGGCGCCCTTCGCGGGTGCCCCTTTTCCCGTCGGTCGGGGGCCCAGTCATTCGTTGCGTGCCAGGGGAGGTCGGTCGGGCAACCATCGTGGTTCCGAGCGCCTTCCTGATTCGCGGCAGCGGACCAGGCTCATCCGGCAGAGGACAGGTGGAGGTGGCTGATGCGGACGAAGGCTTTCCGAACACTCGTTTCGCTGGTGGCGATCGCGGCCGGGTCGGTCCTCGCGCACGCCCAGGTTCCGGCGCAGGCGACGACGGACGCCGGTCAGGCTGCGCGGCGGCAGAAACTGGCGCTCGTGCTGTCGGGAGGCGGTGCTCGCGGGGCGGCCGAGATCGGAGCGCTCAAGGTGCTCGAGGAGCTTCACATCGTCCCCGATCTGATCGTGGGAACGAGCATCGGCTCGATCGTCGGAGGCCTCTACGCGACGGGGTGGACCCCGGAAGAGATCGAGGAGCTGCTCAAGGCGATGGACTGGAGCGAGCTGTTCTCGGACCGGGTGGACCGCCGCGATAGGACGTTTCGGCGCAAGCAGGACGATGTGATCATCCTGATCCAGGGGAAAGTGAACTTCGACGGGCTCAAACCGTACCTGCCCCCGGGGATCCTCGGCGGGCAGAGCATGGAGCTGTTCATGAAGTCGCTCGAGATCCGCTCCACCGGAGAGACCGACTTCGACGCTTTCCCGATTCCATACCGTGCCGTCGCGACGAATCTGAACAACGGCGAACCGTTGGTGTTCGCCCGCGGCAGCCTGGCCATGGCGATGCGCGCGAGCATGGCGATCCCGGGCCTGTTCGCCCCGGTCGAGTACGATGGCGTGAGGCTTTCGGATGGCGGCGCGGTGGCCAACCTCCCCGTCGGGATCGCCCGCGCGCAGGGAGCGGAAGCCGTGATCGCGGTCGACATCTCGAGCCCGCTCAACCCGTTCCCCCAGGAGACCGCCAGCTTCATCGACTCGATCAACCGCATGAACAGCCTGCTGACCGTGAGCAACCGCAACGAGGACGTCGGCCGGCTCAAGCCGGGTGACGTCTTCATCCAGCCCGATCTCACAGGTCTCTCCTTTCTCGCCTTCGATAAGGCGGCCGAGGGCGTGGCCAAGGGGTACGAGGCGACGCGCGCCAAGATCTCCGAGCTGAAGCGCTTTTCGGCCAGCGACGAGGAATGGGCCGCGTTCCGCGCCCGACATCACCGCCGCCCCGAGAGCGACCTGGTCGTCAACGAGGTGCGGGTGGAGAACACGAGCGGCCTGGACGACCGGCTCGTCCGCCAGGCGATCAACGTACCGCTCGACAAGCCGCTCGACCTGCCCGCGCTCGACGACCAACTCCTTCGGCTCAACGCGATGAACGTATTCGGCCTCATCGGGGACCGCCTTGACCGCGCAAACGGCCGGAGCGAGCTGGTGATCACGACGCCCGCCAAGGAGCGCGGCCTGGGCACCCTGCAGATGGGTGTCAACCTGACCGGCGACTTTGAAGGTGACATCGGCTTCAGCATGATCCTGGTGCACCGGCTCCTCGCCATGAACCGCCTCAACGGCGAGTGGCAGAACATAGCTCAGGTGGGCAGCACCGCCCTTTTTTCCAGCCGGTTCTACCAGCCGCTCGACCCCGGTCAGCGTTGGTTCGTCTCACCGATGGTCGAGGCGCGGAAGGAGACCCAGGGGGTGTGGGTCAGCGGGGAAAAGCTGGCTCAGTATGGCCTGCAGCGGGAGCAGGCTCGGCTCGGGTTCGGCCGCGTTCTCAGCAACTGGGGCGAACTGCGCGTCGACGCGTACACCGCGAGCAACCGCGCGGCCCTGCAGACTGGGACACCAGTCTATTCGGACATCGGCGAGCACACCGGCGGGGTGGAGGGAAGCTTCCGCATCGACACGCTCGACACATTTGTCTTCCCGACCGAGGGCACCCTTCTGACCGCGTCGTACGACGTGAGTCTTGACTCGTTCGGCGCCGACACCAGCTATCACCAGGGTTTCATTTCGGCGGCACATGCGTGGACCATGGGAAGGAACACCGTCCAGGGGCTGCTCCAGGCCGGCAGCAAATTCGACTCCCAGACAACGGTATTCAACAACTTCCGCCTCGGCGGCCTCGGCTTCCTTTCAGCGTACGCGGACAACGAGTTCGTCGGACCGAGAATGGGACTCGCGCGCCTCATGTACTACCGGAGGCTCTTGAAGCTCGACGTGTCGAGCCTCCGCATCCGCGCGTTCGTCGGGGCGTCACTGGAAGCGGGCAACGTGTATGCGACGGACCAGCCGGTGTCATTGAACACGGTGCGGTGGAGCGGCGCCCCCTTCATCGGGGCCCTGACGCCGATCGGACCCGTGCTTCTAGGCCTTGGTTTTGGCGAGGGCGGCGTCACTCGCTGGCACCTGGTGATCGGCCAGAGTCTCTAGCCCCGGCGCAGCACGTGGCACACGCGGTCGGGCGAGGTCGAATAGTCACACCCGAGGCGCGGTTCTATCGTTTGAGTGTCCGGGGTTGGAACGACCGGGCGGAGGAGGAGGGTGCCGGAATGGCAAGCCGCGGTTCGCTTGTTGCAGGCGGAGGTTTGGTGCTGCTGGCGGCCTGCGCGATCACGCGCACAGGCACCCTCACGAAGCTGCCGACCGGCCCCAAGATCCCGGTAACGGTCGCGGTCACCGACATGGACGCGACGCTCACGGGTACCGACGCGCAAACAGGCGAGGAGTTCAAAGGGACCTTTCACGTCGTGGAGACGCGAGGGGACCGCGGGATGCTCGGGCCCAACTCCCCCATGGGCGGAGGGTCAATGACGCCAGGGCTGCCCCCGGAGCCCAGGACGGGCACCAAGGAGACGATCGAGATGGCCGGGCGGCTTAACGGCAGCAACGGTACAAGCCTCCAGTGCGTCATCCAGGTCGAGAGGACGCTCACGTTGAAAGGATCGGGCACGTGCATGCTGGCGGACTCGACCGACCTGAACCCGGTGTACAAGATTCGTTTCTGATCGGAAGAACAAGGGCAGAGACCGGAGGCACCTCGTTCCCGTCAGGTTCACGCGCAGTGCCCCAACCAAACGGTGCTGGTGTTGGGTGCACATCTGGATCGGCCGCTCGCCGCGGCGGGAGGCCACGAGATGTCAGGAAGCGACTCGGACCGCGGCCTGTCAAAAGGTCCGCGGTCCGATCGTGCTGGTCAGTCCTGATCGATCAGGAACGTCACCCCGATGATGCTCTGGTAGGCGATCCTGAGCGAGAAGGCGGGTGCGTTCTTGTTCGCCTTCTCAAACGTGATCCTGTCGCCGCTCTGCTTGAGCTTGACGTCGCCGCCAGCCACCAGCGACAGCTGCTTGTAGAGGTCACGGGCAATCTCGTCGGACTTTGTATTGGGGATGACGTCAACCGATACGACCCTTGCGTCGTGGCCGCGGATCTGGAACTCCACCTTCACGTTACCCGCGTACCTGGCCTTGCCGTCAAGCTGGATGCGCATCGCCTCCATGTAGACGACCGGCAGCGTCGCCCCGGCAGCCGGCGGTGGTTGTTGGGCAAGAACCCACCCACCGGTGGTGATCACCATGAGCACTGCCATCGCGATTGCTTTCGTAAGTTTCATCGGACCCCTCCTTTTCGCCGGCGGCGATTGGCCCCGGCCCGCGCCGCCTGGACACATTCATTTCCGAACTGCCCGGCCGCGCCAGATTTGCTGCGAAACCACGTCCACCTCTAGTGGCGCGGAAGGAGAACCAGTGGCCGGCCCGGCGGCTCGGCCACGTACCCCTTTCGGCCGCCAGGGATCAGTCCTGATCAATTAGGAACGACACCCCGATGATGCTCTGGTAGGCGATCCTGAGCGAGAAGGCAGGCGCGCTCTTGTTCGCCTTCTCGAACGTGATCCTGTCGCCGCTCTGCTTGAGCTTGACGTCGCCGCCAGCCACCAGCGACAGCTGCTTGTAGAGGTCGCGGGCAATCTCGTCGGACTTCGTATCGGGGATGACGTCAACCGAGACGACCCTTGCGGCCTGGCCCCGGATCTGGAACTCCACCTTCACGTTGCCCGCGAACCTCGCCCTGCCGTCGAGCTGGATGCGCATTGCCTCCATGTAGACGGCCGGGAGCTGCACTGCGGCTGGCGCAGCCGGTGCCGCCACGGGTGCTGGAGCGGCTGCCGGCGCAGGTGCAGCTGCGGGTGCTTGAGCCGGTGCCGCGACCGGCGCAGCGGCGGGTGCCGCAGCCGGGGCGGGCGCTGCCACGGGCGGCGCGGCGGGTGCAGCGGCAGGTGCTGCCGAGGGCGGCGCAGCGGGTTCTGCCGCAGGTGGCGCGGCGGCTGGCGGTGGCTGCGGTGCCGGCGTTGCGGCTGGCTGCGTCTCCTGTGCGACGGCCCAGCCGCCGACAGCGAGCAAAGCCATGACCACCATTGTAGTTACGGTTAACGATCTCATCAGGGCTCCTCCCTTCGATCGAGACGTTGACGAGGCTAGCTGGGTCATCAAAGACGAGTCAATTGGCCTTTGGTCCAATGTCGAGAAGGCCGCTCAGAACCCCACAGCCAGCGAGAGGACGAGCATCCGGTCGTCCCGGTCCGGGTTGAAGAGGTAGATCGTGAAGTCCCAGTCCTTGTAGGTGAAACCTGCCAGCAGCCCGCGCTGGACATCAAGTTCGGTCTTGTAGGCCCTCGTGCGTTGCCCCACAAGACCAGCTCGAAACCAGTCTGCAATCGCATAGGACAGCTCGGTCCAGGTGTAGAAGAAGCTCTCGGCTTGATCCCGGGTGTCGAAGAGGTACTCGCCCTCGCTGCTGAGCTCGAAGCTTGAGTAGGCGAGCGAGAGACGATACCCCGGAGCAATGCCGGCGGTGTCTCCGAAAACGGCGCCGACCATTGCGGTGGCTTCGCACACAAGCTGCGTGCCGCCGCTGAGGTTGTACCCGGCCCACAGCGATCCCGTCCGGAGAGCCTCGTAGTTGTAGCGGGCCTCGAGGTGCAGGCGGTCTCGATCGGCGGTGAGGACGGGAGACACGTAGTCTTGCGATTCGGGCGGGAAGTAGGCGAGAGCGGAGGCGTAGAACGACCATTGATGTGGCTCTGGTTCCACCGATTCGCTGAGCGTCCGACTCGCGGTTTCCTGCGCGAGCGCCTGCCCGGTCACGAGGATTGCGACGACCGCGAGCGTCCAGGGTCCCGGCCTCGTCGTCAGCCTCCGAGCGCCATTGTGATGCCGACGAGCACGACACCGAGGAGCACCAGCCAGAGCCCTGTCCGCCAGGGGTTGGTCCCGGCGTACCGTGCGACTGTCTGGCCGATCAGGAAGAGCATCACGATCGCCACCGCGTTGGAGACGCGGAGTGCTGGGACAGCGTCGCGCATGAAGATGAACGGAATGGTAACGGGAAACGTGGAGAGGAACACGAGCAGGCAAACCACCAGGGCGGCTACAACGTCGTCCCTGCCGAGGCGCACCCGGCCTGATGGTTCGGGGATCTCCTTCAGTCTTTGACGGAGCGCCTCGAGGTCCTGCGGCGCCATGACGGACGCTACCGCATCGGGAAGGGCCGCCGAGATGATGCGCCCAGCGTCGGCGGGATCGGTGGCGGCCTGGATTTCCCGCAGTGAACGGACGGCACGTGCTCGCTCGGTCAGGGTTGTCATGAGATACATGACTGCGTCGACGATTCCCCACGCCAGGTTGCAGCCGAGCGCACCGATGAGCATGGTCCGGACCTCTTGCCGCCCGGATTCGGCGGCGCTCAGCGATCCGGTGAAGGTAAGGGCCATGATGAGGCCGAACAGGACCTCCGAGAACCGGTCGATCGGGTCGAGAAGGGAGCGGCGCGGTCGGGTCGAGTCCTTCGCCATCGCTCAACCCTTCGCGGTCAGCGCCTTCTTGGCGGCCGCGAACTCCCTCAGCTTGTCCGGCCCGACCTCCGGGTACTCGAGGCCGAGCGACGACAGTGCGTCGATGACTGCGGCGGCCACGACCACAAGCGTGAACCACTTGTTGTCGGCCGGCACGACGTACCAGGGCGCGTACTTGGTGGCGGTGTTCCGGATCATGTCCTCGTACGCGTCCATGTAGGCGTCCCAGAGCTTGCGCTCGGCGAGATCGGCCGGCGAGAACTTCCAGTGTTTCTCGGGGTTTTCCAATCGCTCGAGAAAACGCCTCTTCTGCTCGCCCCGCGAGACGTGGAGGAAGAACTTGCGGATGACGACGCCGTTGCGCGTGAGATACCTCTCAAAGCTGCGGATGTCCTGGTATCGCTCCTTCCAGATGCTCTTCGTGACGAGTCCGCTTGGGAGCTTCTGGTTGCTGAGGAACTCCGGATGAACGCGGACAACCAGGACCTCCTCGTAGTAGGAGCGGTTGAAAATCCCGATTTCGCCCCGGTTGGGAAGGACCTTCATGCACCGCCAGAGGAAGTCGTGGTCGAGCTCTTCGGCGGACGGCGACTTGAACGAGGTGACCTGGCAGCCCTGGGGGTTCACGCCGGACATGACGTGCTTGATCGCCCCATCCTTGCCGGCGGCGTCCATCGCCTGGAATATGAGCAGCACGGCCCACTTGTCCTGTGCGTAGAGCTTGTCCTGCAACTCGGCGAGCGCCGCGACGCCGTTCGCGAGGGCCTGCTTCGCCCGGGGCTTGTCCTCGCCCTTGAACTGCAGGGTGTCGCGGGGATCGATGTCCTTGAGGCGGAACTTCTCACCGTTGACGATCCGAAAAGGGTCGGCGACCTTGCGGGCCCCCTTGCCCATGTCGGCGGTTCCGGCTTTTGCCATGGCGCGTGTCCCTCCGTTCTTCTGATCGATCGCCATTTGCAGAGGATTCTCTTTGTCGTCAGCTACGTTTCCCCGACGTGAATGAACTCGATGCGGTGATTGGCCTCGGGACGACGGTGCGACGGCCCCGCCGCGAGCATGGCGATCGTGCCCGGCAGGCCGTGCTCGGCCAGCCACCCCCTTACGAAGCTGCGCCAGTTGTCGGGGTCCGTGTTGCCCTCAATCGGGTGCACGCCGTACGAGAAAGCCAGGCCCCGGCAGACGCAGGCCTGAGCCGTGATCGCGATGATCCACACCGGGGGCTTGAAGCGTGAGACCATCCGCGCGGTCGTGCCGGTGTGGGTTGGCACGAAGACGGCCGCGCACGGGACGCTCTCGAGCGCGTTCTGGACGACCGATGCAATGGCCTCCGCGACGGTAGAAGGTTTCCGTTCCAGAGAGAGCGCGCGCAGATCGTCAAGGTTGGCCTTGGGGCGATGGGCCTCCGTCGCGGCGGCGATGCGGGCCAGCATGGTGACGGCCTCCTCGGGGAACTTGCCGGCGGCGGACTCGGCGGAGAGCATGACGCAGTCGGTGCCGTCGAGGATGGCGTTGGCGACGTCGGTGGCCTCGGCCCGGGTCGGGAGCCGACTGGAGACCATGGACTCGAGCATCTGCGTCGCGGTGATGACCGGTTTTCCCACCAGGTTGGCCTTCGCGATGAGGCGCTTCTGGGTGATGGCGATCTCCTCGATGGGGACCTCGACGCCGAGGTCGCCACGCGCCACCATGATGCCGTCCGCCGCCGTCAGGATCTCGTCGAAGTGCTCGAGGGCGCCAGCGCGCTCGATCTTCGCGATCACGAAAACCGGACGCCCAGCCGCCCTGGTTGCCGCCCGCACCGCTTCGATATCCGCCGCGGTCTCGACAAACGACTGGCTGACGGCGTCGACGCCCTCTCGAAGTGCGAACTCGAGGCAAGCGCGATCGCGGCCGGTGAAGGCACAGATGCCGAGGTCGATCCCCGGCAGGTTGAGCCCCTTGCGCGAGCGCAGTTCGCCGCCCACGGCGACCTTGCAGTAAACCTCGGTTCCGGCGACACGCTGGACGACGAGCTGCACGAGGCCGTCGTTGAGGAAGAGACGATCGCCCGCCTTCACCACCTGCGGCAGCCGCTCGAAGCTCATCGAAACTCGGGTAGCGTCGCCCACGATGTCCTCGGTGGTCAGGGCGAAAGTGTCGCCGGCGTGGAGGTGAACCGGTTCGGGCTCGATCGCTCCGATGCGCATCTTGGGTCCTGGCAGATCGGCCATGATGGTGACGCTCCGCCCCGTGGTCCGCTCCGCTTGGCGAATGCGTGCGATAGACGCGGCGTGAGTGGCAAAGTCACCGTGGGAGAAGTTGAGGCGGGCAATTCTCATCCCGGCGCGGATGAGGCGTTCCAGCATCTCCTCCGAGTCGGAGGCCGGTCCGATGGTGGCGACGATCTTGGTCTTATGGTCGGAAAGCCGCATCACGGCCCCCACTCTTGAAACCCGTGCGCGATTTTGCGCAACGACTGGGCTCGTCTTGGTGTTTCTAGCACGGTGGGCTAGCCCGCACAACTACCAGCGGCGCGGCGGTGCCGCTCGACGGCTCGGAGTTCACGGTTGGGCGGCAGGCTTCTGGCCCTCCGTCGGGGCTGTTCCCGCCCCCTGCTCCTGTTCGGTCTGCCACCCACCGCCGAGCGCCCGATAGAACTGGACGAACGCCACCAGCTCTGACCCGCGGGTCTGGGCGAGCAGCAGCTCCTGATCGAAGAGCTGCTGGTCGGCGGTCAGGATCTCGAGGTAGTTCGCGAGCCCGGTGTCGTAGCGCGAGCGTGCGAGCTTCGTCGCATCGCGCAGCGCCTCGACACCCTGTTCCAGCTCCAGCCGTGCCTGTCCCTGCTTCTGGATCGCAATGAGCGAGTCGGCCACCTCTCGGTACGCGTTGAGCGCGGCCTTCTGGTAGGCAGCCATGGCCGCGTCGAACGCCGCCTTGGACGCCTCGTAGTTGCGCTTGATTCGCCCGCCCTGGAAGATTGGCTGGAACAGTCCGGCCCCGACCGACCAGATGGTGGCGTCGGATTTGGTGAGGTCCGAGACGTCCTTGCTCAGGCCGCCGAAGAGCCCGGTGAGGTTGATGGTCGGGAAGAAAAGGGCCTTGGCCGCGCCGACGTTGGCGTTGGCCGCCACGAGGAGCTGCTCCGCCTGGACAACGTCGGGCCTCCGCTCCAGCAAAGCCACCGGCAACCCGGCCGGGACCTGCGGGGGCACGTGCTGGTCGGTGAGGGCAACACCCCGCTCAATCAGGCCCGGAGGGCGGCCGAGCAGCAGGCTGAGCACGTTCTCGGTGGCCGCGATCTGCTGCTCGAGTGCGGGGATCACCACGGCTGTGCGGGCGCGGTTCGCGACCGCCGTGTCGTACTCGAGGCGGTTGGAGACGCCCCCCTTGAGCCGCGACCGGTAAAACGCCACCATCTCGTCGTTGGCCTGGAGCGTCTGGCGCGCGACCTCGAGCTGGAGGTCTAGGTCGCGGAGCAGGAGGTAGTTCGAAGCCACGTCGGCAACCAGGGTGATGAGGACCCCGCGGCGAGCCTCGCTCGTTGCGAGGTACACGGCGTAGGCGGCCTCGTTCTGGCGTCGGAGCCGTCCAAAGAGGTCGATCTCCCACGAAAGCGTGAAGCCCGCGTTCCAGTTCTGTGCTTTCCTGTCGGTCGCGGTGGTCTCCGGCGGCTCGGACGTCTTTGAGAGCTGGCGGGTCGCGTAACCGACCGATGCGCCGAGCTCGGGGTAGAGGAACGACTTCGCGACCCCGGCCTGGGCGCGCGCCTCCTCGACGCGAGCCGTGGCCACGCGCAGGTCGAGGTTGCGGGCGATCGCCTCTCGGATGAGAGTCTGCATCTGTGGATCCTTGAAGATCTCCCACCAGGGCGCGTCGGCGATCGACTCGGCCTGCGCGGGGCCCTCCACGAAGCGGTACTGCTCCGGCGGCGCCATGTCGGGACGCTGGTACCTCGGTCCGAGGAGGCAGCCGGCCAACAGAAGGGAGGCGAGAGCGACGGCGACGAGAGGCGGGCGACGGATCAAGGTGTGTCGGGTCATGTCAGTGCCCTCCAATCCCGTGGCTGTCCGCGGGAGCCGTGCCCGGGGTGGGAGGTTTCGCGTGCTTCCCTCTCCCGATCAGCTTCTCCACCCCCACGAACAGGACAGGGATCAGGCACACGCCGAGGATCGTCGCAATCAGCATCCCCGCAAACACGGCCATACCGATCACCTTGCGCCCCTCGGCTCCTGCACCGCTCGCCCGTACGAGGGGCGTGACGCCCAGAATGAAGGCGAAGGCGGTCATGAGGATCGGGCGGAAGCGCAGCTTCGCCGCCAGCAATGCCGATTCGACCAGGCCCTGGCCCTTTTCGTGCTCCGCCTTGGCAAACTCGACGATGAGAATGGCGTTCTTCGCCGCCAGACCGATCAGCATGATGAGGCCGATCTGGGCGAACACGTTGTTCACGTAGCTCGTCGAGAACTGGCGTGCGAGCCACAGGCCGAAGAAAGCCCCGAATGCAGCAAAGGGCGTCCCGAGCAGCACGGAGAACGGCAGCCCCCAGCTCTCGTACTGGGCGGCCAGGATGAGGAAGACCATGAGGATTGCGAGGGCGAAGGTCATCGCGACGCCCGGCGCCTTCTTCTCCTGGTAGGACATATCGGCCCACTCGTAGGCCATGTCGGTGGGCAGGACCTCCTTCGCGGTTTGCTCGAGGGCCTCGAGCGCCTGGGCCGAGGAGTAGCCCGGAGCGGGCACCCCGGTGAGCTCGGCGGCACGGAAGAGGTTGAAGCGGTTGGTGAACTCCGGTCCCGAGGTGGGCCGGGTCGCGACCAGCGTGTCGAGGGGGACCATCTCACCCTTGGCGCTCCGCACGAAGAACAGGCCGAGCTGTTTCGGGTCCTTCCGGAACTCGGGCTCGGCCTGGACGTAGACCTTGTACACGCGGCCGAACCGGTTGAAGTCGTTCACGTAGGCGCTCCCGAGCAGGGCGCCGAGCGTGGTGTTGACATCACTCAGCGGGACCCCCACCTTGAGCACCTTGCTGCGGTCAATGTCGGCGTAGACCTGCGGTACGCTCGCGCGGTAGAGGGTCATGATGCGGCCGATCTCCGGCCGTTTCCGGGCCGCGTCTGTGAAGAGCTGCGCCTGTTCGGCAAGGTACTGCGGCGTTCCACCGCTCCGGTCCTGGAGTTCGAGCGTGAAGCCGGCGCCCGTCCCGAGACCCGGGATCGCGGGAGGGCCGAACGCCCCGACCGCGGCCTCGGGTATCTGCCGGGCGAACTCGCGGTTCAAAGCCTCCACGACGCCGCTCGCCTTCGCCTCGGCGCCCTTCCGCTCCTCCCATGGCTTGAGCTGGACGAAGAAGAAGCCCATGTTCGTTGAGTACGCGCTCGTCAGCAGGCTGTACCCGGTGATGGTGTTGAAGCCCTCAACCGCCTCGTTCTTCTCGAGGATCCCCTCGACCTTGCGCATCACGGCGTCGGTACGCTCGAGCGAGGCCGCATCGGGCAGCGTCCCCTGGATCAGAAGGTAGCCCTGGTCTTCCTCCGGAACGAAGCCGCCCGGGATGTGCCGGACGATCGGGATGATCAGGACAACGAGGAGGGCGATGAAGAGGAGGCTCCGCGCCATCTTTCTGATGAGGATCCCGGAGAAACCCACGTACGCTTCGGTGGTGCGGCCGAAGATGCGGTTGAACCATTCGTAGAACGGCGTGAGCAGCGTGCGCTTGCCCGTTGGAGCCTTGAGCAGGAGGGCCGAGAGCGCCGGGCTGAGCGTCAGGGCGTTGAACACCGACAGCAGCACCGAGAGGGCGATCGTGATCGCGAACTGCTGGTAGAGGCGCCCGGTGATGCCGCCCATGAAGCCCACCGGCACGAAAACGGCGGCGAGGATGAGGCCGATGGCGACCACCGGCCCCGAGACCTCTTCCATGGCCTTGAGCGTGGCCTCTTTCGGCGCGAGGCCTTGCTCGATGTGGTGCATCACTGCCTCGACCACCACGATCGCGTCGTCCACCACGATGCCTATTGCGAGCACGAGGCCCAACAAGGAGAGGACGTTGATTGAGAAGCCGAGCATCGGGAAGAATATGAACGCGCCGATCAGGGAGACCGGCACCGTCATCAACGGGATCAGCGTGGCCCGCCAGTTCTGCAGGAAGACGAAGACGACGAGGATGACGAGAAAGACGGCCTCCAGCAGTGTCGTGACGATCTCCCTGATGCCTTCCGTGACCGGCAGCGTCGTGTCGAGGGAGATGAGGTACTCCATGTCCCGGGGGAAGCGCGTGCTCAGATCCGCCATCGTCGCCTTGATCCTGTTCGCCACGTCGAGGGCGTTCGTGCCAGGGATCTGGAACACGGCGATGACGGCGGCGGGGCCACCGTTGTGGCGGCCGATCGAGTTGTAGAGCTGGGTCCCAAGCTCGAGGCGCGCCACGTCCTTGAGGTATACCTGCGATCCATCGGGGTTGCTGCGGACAACGATGTTCCCGAACTCCTCCTCGTTGAGCAGGCGCCCCTGGGTGCGGACCGTGTAGGTGTACTCGGTTCCGGGTGCTGCGGGCGGCCCGCCGATCTGGCCGGCCGGACTGAGCTGGTTCTGCTGGTTGATGGCGCTCACTATGTCGGGTACGGTGAGCCCCAGCTTGGCGATGCGGTCGGGGCGCAGCCACACACGCATGGCGTAGTCGCTGCCGCCGAAAAGGTTGATCTGGCCGACGCCCGGGATGCGGGCGATGTTGTCGTTGATGTTGATCGTCGTGTAGTTGGAGAGGAAGTTGTTGTCGTAGGTCCCCTTCGGGGACTTGATCGAGATTACGAGGAGCGGGAAGGCCAGGGCCTTCTTCACTGCGACGCCGTAGTTCTTGACCGACTGCGGCAACTGCGGCATCGCCTCGGAGAGCTTGTTCTGGGTGAGGACGTTGTCCATGTCGAGGTTCGAGCCCACCTCGAACGACACCTTGAGCGTCAGCGTGCCGTCGTTCGCGTTCGTGGACTTCATGTAGATCGACTTCTCGACGCCGTTGACCTTCTGCTCGATCGGCGTTGCCACCGAGGCCTCGACGTCAGTCGCGCTTGCGCCCACGAAGGTCGTGGTGATCTGGACCATCGGAGGCACGATCTCGGGGTACTGGGCGATCGGCAGGCCCTTCATGGCCACGAGTCCGAGGAGCACGGTGACGATGGAGATCACCATCGCCACGATCGGCCGTCTGACGAAGAAGGGTGACATGGGCTACTCCGCCTTGCCCGCGGGTTCCGCGGCGACCGGTTGACTTGAAGTGGCTGGGACGGGTTTCGGGCTCACGGCCGCGCCCTCGCGCACCTTCTGGAGGCCCTCGACGATGACCCTTTCGCCGGGCTTGAGCCCCTCGTCGATCACCCAGAGACCATCCACGCGGGGTCCGACCTTCACGTTTCGGAACGCCACTTTGTTGTCGGCGCTCACCACCGCGACGCTGTAGAGGTTCTGCAGCTCCTGAACGGCACGCTGCGGCACGAGCAGCGCCCCCTTCTTGGTCTGGACTACGAAGCGCGCGCGGCCGTACTGCCCGGGGCGCAACAGGTGGTCGGGGTTTGGGAACTTGAACTGCACCGCTAGCGTCCCGGTCGTGGGGTCGACCGCGCGCTCGATGGAATCGATGCGACCCTTGTACGGGAACACCGTGCCGTCGGCCAGGAGGAGCTCAATCTCCGCCTCCGGCCCGGTCCGCCGCCCCGTTTCCACGATCTCCTTAGCGAGCCTGAGGTACTCCGCCTCACTGATGCCGGCGCGGAAGAGGATCGGATCCATCGCGGATACAGTCGTGAGCAGTGTGCTCTCGCCACGCCCCACGAGGTTGCCCGCCTTGACCTGGGTGGTCCCCACCAGCCCGTCGAGCGGTGATGTGATGCGCGTGTAGCCGAGGTCGAGGGTAGCCTGGTCCACGGCAGCCTTTGCCGCGTCCACCATCGCGGTCGCCGCCTCTTGAGCGGACACGGCGTTGTCCAGCTCCTGCCGACTGACCGCCTGCTGGGCTACGAGAGGCCGATAGCGCGCCACGTCGTTGTTGGTCTTGTCGAGGCGCGCCCGAGCCGTTGCGAGGTTCGCCTTGGCGGCTGCCAGCGTGGCCTCGAACGGCTTGGGATCGATCTGGTAGAGGAGAGTCCCCTTCGACACGTAGGTGCCCTCGGTGAAGTTCATGGACTCGAGGTAGCCCTCCACGCGGGCGCGGATCTCCACGTCCTGGGAGCCCTTCGTCTGGCCAACAAGCTCCAGGTAGACGGGTACGTCCCTCTGGACCACATCGGCCACGTAGACCTCGGGCGCTGCCGGGCCCTGGGGGCCCGCCTTCGAGCAGCCGAGGAGGCCGAGCACGCCGAGCGTGCCGAGGGCGCAAGCCGCCAGTTCTCTGTACGGGGTGCGACGGAAAGGTCCGTGACTCACAATGCCTCCTTGGGAGGATTCGCCGGTGGCTGGTGGCGGTCGAAGGTCACACGGTCGTCTTCGGCGTTGCGCCCGAAGTCGCCGACGCATGGATCGACCTGCGCCAAGGGTCCCCCGGTCCTGTCCGCGTCTCGCGAGTGCGGTGCGTTCTGAGTCATCTTTCGCGCCGCAGTATAGATGTTGGCAGGGGGACGGCGTCTATTGGACCTTGGTCCAATAGGCAGCGCCGGCCCCGCTGCCGCACCGGCAACGCAGTCTCAAGAGCCGTATTGGACCTCGTGCTCTCTAGCTTCCGAGAATGTTGATCGCGCGCGCCGCGACGACGACGAGCGTCGTGAGCGAGACCGCACTCTCGAGCAGCATCAGCATCTTGGCCCGGGACGTGAGCGGCAGGGCGTCCGTGGGGCTGAACGCGGTTGCCGTCGAGTAACCGAGGAACAGGTAGTCGACATAGGTTGGCCGCCAGTCAGGCGGCGCCTCCTCGGGAGCCCCCGTTTGCGGGAAGAGCCAATCCGGCCTTACTCCCGCGTCGCTTGCCCGCGCCTCGGGGCCACCGCGGTCGATCCGCCAGTAGACGAGCGAGAACACAATCACGTTGGTGACCCACCCTCCGATGCTTGTCGTGAGCAACTGCATCCCGCTGAGTCCCCCCGGTCGGCCCAGCATCTCGCGGATCAGATACGCCAGGGTCGTTAGGACCGTGCCCTCTGCAAACAGGGCAAAGAGCAGCATGGTCGCCCGCTCGATGCGCACCCACCCCGGTTTCGCGCCAGTCAGCCGCACGGCGGCCATCGGCAGGAGAAACCCGATCCCGATGGCGTAGGGAGTCCACCATGGGAGGAGCCTGACGCGCCCGGGCAACGCCGCGAGCAGGAGGAGCAGCGCGAGGATTGCGAGCGCAACGGGCCAGCGCGGCTCGGTGGCGATTCCCTCGCCGATTCCTTTTCCTGACCCTGTCACGATTGCTGTCTTGCCTTTGGGTCCCACGGTCATTCTCCTTTCGAATAAATCAGAAAAAGCTCAGTTCTTGGCACACGTTCAAGTTGAGTCCTTCAACCTACTATTCGTTCCTCCATTGATGTCAGCTTGCCGCATAGCCGAACGATCAGCAAAGCTAGCAGATTAGCCCACCATGCGCACGATCCTGTTCCGATATTTCGGATCTCTCTGCGGCCCAAGCAGTGTTTTCTTGTCGAAGGCGTTGAACTGAGCAAGATGCGCGTCTTCTACGGGTTCAGCTCCAGAGCCGGGCCGCGCCCGCCTCTCCCGCGCCGACACTCATGACATCAGGGCGACAATCACCGGTCCCCAGGCGGTGAGCAGGATGTTGCCGATGGCGTAGGGCACCGTGTACCCCAGCGCCGGCAGCTTGCTTGCCGCCGAGTCCTGGATGGCACGCAGGGCGGCAGTGTTGGTCCCCGCTCCGGAGCAAGCGCCGAGCAGGATCACTGGGTTCATCCGCAGCACGTGGCGGCCGAACAGGATCGCCACCAGATGCGGCGTGACCGCCACGACAAAGCCCGTCAGAACCAGGCTCAAGCCGGAGTGCTTGAGGCCGTCTACGAACGTTGGCCCGGCGCCCAAACCGACCACGCCGATGAATGTCGCGAGCCCGACGGTGTCGAACACCCACAGGGCGGGCTCGGGGATGCGGCCGAACGTCGGCCGCACCGAGCGCAGCCAGCCGAAGACGAGACCCCCTATGAGCGCGCCGCCGCTCGCTGTGAGCGTGAGCGACAAACCGCCGACGACGACCGAGAGCAGGCCGAACAAACCGCCGACCACGATGCCGAGACCGACGAAGATCATGTCCGTGGCGCTGGTCGGCCGGTCGGCGTACCCGAGTTCCGCAGCCGCCCGCTCGACGTGCCGCTGCGGCCCGGCGAGCTGGAGCAGGTCACCGCGGTTCAGCGTGGTCAGCGGCGTGAAGGGCATCTCCTGCCCGGCGCGTACGAGCTTCTGCAGGGCCACACCTCGCCCGTGCAGCCGGGCAATCTCGGCCAACGGCTTGTCCGAGAAGTTCTTGTTGGTGAGGACGACGTCGAGCACTGCGATGGGCAGGTCGAGCAACTCCTGGTCGTCGACCTCGGGGCCGACGGTCGCCTTTGCATCGACAATTACGGCGCACAGCGCCATCAGGGCGACAACGTCGCCCGTGTGGACGACCGTCTCGGGGCCGGCGTCGGCGAGTTTGTCCCCGTGCCGGATCCGCTCGACGAAGACACGCTCGCCGCTGAATCGGCTCTCCAAAGCGGCCACGGTCCGCCCGTCGAGCTCGGGGTTCGCCACCCTGAAGGCGCGCAGCGCCCAGCGGCGGTAGCCGGACTGAACGCCGGGCTCCTTTTCGGCGGCGCTCGCCGATTCCGACTCCAGCTTGCGGCTTGCCGCGCGCAGGTCGACACGCAGGAGGTGCGGCGCCAGAGTGGAGAGAAACCAGACGACAAAGGCGGTGCCGACCAGGTACGTGACCGCGTAGGCCATTGGGATGTTGTTGAGCTCGCGCCGCTTCTGTTCCTCCGGGATGGCGAGCCGGTTGATGGCGTCGCCGGCGGTGCCGATGACCGTGGACTCGGTGAACGCCCCGGCCAGCATCCCGGCGGCAGTGCCGCGGTCGTAGCCGAGCAGCTTGGCCGCGGTGAACGCCCCGGCGAGCGCGGTGACGCACAGGACAACAGTGAGCGTGGCCTGCGCGAACGCGTTCTTGCGCAGGCCACGGAAGAACTGCGGGCCGACCTTGTAGCCGGTCGCGAACAGGAAGAGGTCGAAGAAGATCGCCTTCACAGCCTCCGGGACCTGGATGTCGAGCTGGCCGATGATCACACCGGCGAGCAGCGTCCCGATCACCGTGCCGAGCGAGAAGCCGCCGATCTTCAGCCGGCCGATGAAGAACCCTGTGGCGAGGGTGAGGAACACAGCGAGCTCGGGGTGCTGCCTGAGCGCCTCGACGAAGAACGTCATGGCCTCGCACCTCCCGGCCCCTCAGCTGGGCCCCCAGCGATTCTACCCCGCGAGCCTGGCACCGGCACTGCGAGCGCGCCGGCGAACCGGCGCGCTCACGACCGGCCGACCGCCGGGCCTCTAGTAGCGGTCGAAGTAATCCTGGATCTTCTTGGCGTCGCTGGTCTTTGTCAGACCCAACTGCAGCAGGACGCGCGCCTTTCCGGGGTTGAGGTCAATCGACGCCACGGTTCCCACCTTGTCGTCGTCGACCTCGATGTTGCGCCTGATGATGCCGCGCCCGGTGCGGCTCGAGCGCACGACCACGACGCCCTTGGCCACTGCCCGCTTGACTGCCTCGAGCGCCGGGGATGTCATGTTGCCGTCGCCCACGCCCGCGATCACCAACCCCTTGGCGCCGTTTGCCACCGCCGCATCGATCAGGTCCGGCGACATGTTGGCGTGCGCGTAGATGATGTCGACGCGCGGCAGTTTCTGGCCGGCCTTGACCGAGAACTCGCTATGCGCCGTATGCAGCTTGGCGGGCGAGCGGTAGAACTCCTGCTTGCCGAACAGGGTCACGCCGATCAGGCCTGGCTCGTTGGACGTGAACGTCTCGACGTCGGTGGTGTGCGTCTTGACCAGGTCATGCGCCGAGTGGATGTCATCGTTGATGGCAACCAGCACGCCGCGCCCGCGACTCTGCGGGTCGGCGGCGATCGCCACCGCGTTGTAGATGTTGAGCGGCCCGTCGGCGCTCATCGCGGTTGACGGCCGCATCGAGCCGGTCATCACGACCGGCTTCTCGCTCTTGACCACCAGGTGGAGGAAGTAGCTGGTCTCCTCGAGCGTGTCGGTACCGTGGGTGATCACCACGCCGTCCACGTCCTTCGAGGCGAGCAGCTCGTTGGTGCGTGCCGCGAGCTTCACCCACACCTCGTCGTTCATGTCCTGGCTGCCGATCGAGGCGATCTGCTCGCCGGTCACAATTGCCAGGTCCTTCATCTGGGGCACCGCGGCGATCAACGTGTCCACCGCGACCGCACCCGAGGAATACCCGGCGGCCGTCTCCGATGCAGCGGCCCCGGCGATCGTGCCGCCGGTCGCCAGAATCACCACGTGCGGCTTGGCCGCCGGCGCCTGCGCAAACGCCGAAGCAGCCAGCATCACCGCGAGCAGCACTACGAACCCAAACCGTGTGTATCTCATCGTGGCCTCCCTTGATCCGTGATTATGTCGTCTTCCAATGCTTCGTCCATGGTGCGATACCCCTTCGCGTTGCTCCTTTACATCCCTGCCCCTACTTGTTGCCGGGGAACCTCGTCGGATCGAGACCGATCAGGTTGACCGGATCGAGCAGCTCCTTGATCTGCTCGTCGGTGAGGATCTTCATCTCGCGGTTGTTCTCGAGCAGCCCCTTGCCGGTCCGGTACGCCTCGCCGGCCAGCTCCGGGTTCTCTCGCAGCGCCGTGACGAACGCTCCCATGCCGCCTCCCTCCGTTCAGCGGGTCACCGCCATCAACCAGGGAGTTCCCACCACGAGGAACACCAGCAGGTTGAAGGCCGTGGTGATCGCGCCAAGCTTGTACAGCTCGCCCTGTGTCAGGTGGCCGCTTCCCGCAAACAGGAGGTTTGCGCTCGAGCCCTGCGGCGTGATGGCCGAGAAGAAGTTGCTGGCGAAGAGCAGGAGGAACGCGAGCGGTGCGGCTGGGACTCCGAGCTTCACGCCCACGTCGAGGAAGACCGCGAAGAGGGCCAGGACCTGTGCCGTCTGGCTCACGAACAGGTAGTGCAGCAGCACGTAGGCCACGACGAGGATCAGGTAGACCCCGAACCACGGGATGCCGCCCAGCCCCCCGGCCAACCGCTGGCCCAGAAAACCCATGAAACCGAGCTCGTTGAGCTGGCCGCTCATGGTGTAGAGAACCGCGAACCAGATGAAGGTGGCGAGGACGTCCCCTTCCTTCGCGATGTCGCTGAGCGTCAGGACGTCGGTGGTAAGGAGGGCGCCAAGCCCCAGGAACGCCACAGCCGTGGAGTCCAGGCCCAGAGTCCCGGCGAGCCCCCAGAGCGCCACCATAGCCACGAAGGTCACGGTGACGATCTTCTCGTCCCGAGTAAGTGGACCCAGCGCCGCGAGCGCCTTCCGCGCGGCGGCCGGCGCCTCCGGCGTGGCCTTCACCTCGGGAGAGATGACCTTGTACAGGAGTAGGGGCAGGAGCACCATCGCCGCCAGAGTCGGCACCGAGGAGGCGAGCAGCCACGAGCCGAAGGAGATCTTCAGGCCGAACGTCTTGGCCATCTCGGCTCCGAGGGGGTTCGCGGCCATGGCCGTGAACCAGAGCGCCGACGAGAGGCTCAGGCTGGCGATGCCGGAGAACATGAGAAAGCTGCCCGTTCGCCTCCGCCCCTCCTCGCCGGGTCTCACGCCCGCCGACTCGGTCAGGGAGAAGACGAGTGGGTAGAGCACGCCGGCGCGAGCGGTGTTGCTCGGGAACGCAGGCGCGATGACGCCGTCAACCAGGAAAACGCTGTACGAGAGGCCGAGCGTCGAGCGCCCGAAGAGGCTCACGACCAGTTGGCCCAGGCGCTGGCCCAGGCCGGACTTCACCACGGCCCGTGCCACCAGGAACGCGCCCACGATGAGCAGGATCGTGCCGTTCGCGAACCCCGCGTAGGCCTTGGCGGGTGGAAGCGTGCCCGTGAGTACGGCCAGCGCCAGGGCGAGGACGGAGGCCGTCAGGATGGGGAGGGCGCCGACGATGACGGAGAAGATCGCTGCCACGAAGAGCGCGAACAGGTGCCACGCCGGCACGGTCAGGCCCTCGGGTACGGGTGCAAACCAGATCGCGAGCGCGACAGCCAGGGTGACGACGCGGGCGATCAGCCTCCTGTGGGAACCACCTGCCGCGCTCATCTCGGCACCTCGCCGCGGCGGATGCGTCCCTTGACATCC
>DATKMD010000051.1:0-11501 GCA_035542075.1 Thermoanaerobaculaceae bacterium | reverse complement strand
TCAGTGGATGCGCGGCAGGATCTTGAGGAAGATCGCCTTGCCATCACCGGGCGTGTAGAAGTCGGGGAGCTCCGCGACCACTGCGTAGCCGCAGTGCAGGTAGAAGGCACGGGTGGGCGCGTATTGGGCGCGGGTCGAGGTCTCGAGGTACACGCGCGTGTGGCCTTCCCGAGCCATCCACATCTCCGCAGCCTCCAGCAGCGTGCGACCCAATCCCTGGCCTTGCGAGGCGGGGTGCACCGCCATCCAGTACAGGTCCGCCGAGGCGACCGTGACGGTGATCGGGCCCCAGCAGACGTACCCCTGCACCCGGTCACCATCCTCGAGAATCAGGAAGCGGTAGTCGCTCTTCTCCCTGCGGGCGAGCTTGTCGTCCACGACCTCGAGGGCGACCTTCAGCTCCCTCGGATTGAAGAAGCCCGTTGCACGCAGGAGCTCTTCGAGCGGCGCGCGGTCTTCGGGTCGCAAATCGGTGCGGATGTTCAAACGCCCTCCAGCCGACCAGCAAACCGCATAAGCCTAGCACCGAACCAATTCGATTACCGCCGGCGAGCGACCTGCAGGATTCGACCCACCACGTCGGCAGCCGAGAGGCCCCTCTGGCCCGCCGCGGCCATGAAACCGGCGTCCGCCGACAGGCAAGGGTTCGTGTTCACCTCCAGGATGACAGGCGCCCCGGCTTCGTCCAGGCGCAGGTCCACCCGGGCATACCCCGAGAGGTCGCAGGCTTCCCACCCAGCGAGCGCCAGCTCGCGGATATGCGCCAGCAGTGCGGCATCCTCGCCGCCCGGAAACGAGCGCACCGTGTGGGTCTCCTCGAACGAGCCCGTGGACCACTTCGCCTCGTACCCCACGAGTGGCGGTACCGAGGGTGGGAAGTCCACGAACACGATCTCCGCCACCGGCAGCGCCTCGATCCCCGCCTCTCCCTCGAGAAGGGAGACGTTGAACTCGCGCCCCGGGAGGAAGTGCTCGAGCAGGATCGGTTGGCCGGGAAAGCGTGTCGCCAGTGCACGCCCCCGCGTCAGCGCCCGTTCGGGCGTGGCGACCACGGGCTCCCCCTCCAAGCCCACCGATGCATCCTCCCAGGCGGGCTTGAGGATCCACGGCGCCGGCACCTCCTCGAGTACGGTCGGGTGAGCCGGATCGAGCCGTCCCCCTGCGGCTACCGGCAGACCGCAGGCCGCGAGCAGTGCGCGCGTCGCGAGTTTGTCCGTGGTCAGCCAGAGAGCCGCCGCACGGGAACCGGTGAACGGGAGGCCAAGCAGTTCCAGAGCCGCGGTGGCGGCCGCGTGCATCATCGGGCGACCCGGCGGCGCCTCCAGGAGGTTGCAGACCACCGCCCCGGCAAGCGCGCTGGCGTGCTCCCACACGCGCCCCGCTTCCACGGCGATCGTGGCGTGCGGGATGCCGAGCACCTCGAGGCCTTCCTCGAACAACCGGGTTTGCTGCAAGACATCGGCGGTGGAGGGATCGGCGGCGGGATCCACAGCGGTGTGGGCCACCACCGCCCTCGCAGGCATCACAGCCCGTACCTCACCCGCGCGGAGTCCACGATCGACCCGATGAGCGCGCGGTAGTCGACGCCCGCGAGGCGGGCCATGATCGGCAGGTCCGAGCGCTCGTGGTTGATCCCCGGCAGCGGGTTCACCTCGAGGAAGTGCAGACGTCCTTCGCCATCGCAGCGCAGGTCGATACGGGCCGCGTCGCGGCAGCCGAGGGCGGCGAACACTCCGAGTGCGAGCTGGCGCGCCTGCTCCGCGAGCGGGTCGTCCTCGAGCAGCCGGTAGGTGACGCGGTCGAGGTACTCCTCCTTGTTGAGGGCGGTGTATGCGGCAACGTCGGCCTTCCCGGTGAACGAGACCTCCATCACGCCGACGACCTGGGCATTCGCACCGTGGCCGACGATGCCCACGGTCACCTCCCGGCCCGGCAAGAACGCCTCCACCAGCACCGGCTGGCGGTACGTCTCGATCATCGCCCGGCACGCCCCGGCCAACTCCCCGCGCGTGCGGACGACCGAGCGCTCGGTCACCCCCTTGGAGCTCCCCTCGGCCAGGGGTTTGAGAAAGAGCGGGGGCGACAACTCGACGGTCTCACTCTCGATCGGCGAGCCGATGATTGCGAACGCTGCAGTGGCCAAACCGTGGTCACGCACGATCCGCTTGGCGATTGCCTTGTCGAGCGTGACCGCGCAGGTGAGCGGGTCGGCGAAGGTGTACGGCTGGTCGAACAGCTCGCAGAGGGCGGGCGCCTGGGCTTCCCGCGAGCGGCCCCAGACGCCCTCGCAGATGTTGAAGACAAGGTCCCACCGCTCCCCGCCGACCAGGCGCCGGGCAAGCTCCCGCCCGCGGCCGATCCGCTCCACGGTGTGGCCCAACTCCACGAGGGCACTCCCGAGGCCCGCAACCGTGTCCTCCGTGTCGAACTCCAACACGTGCTCCGGCGCGAAGCCGGCTCGGAGATAGTCATCCTTCAGGTCGTAGCAGAGCCCGATGGTGAGCCCCATTGGCTCAGGCGTGCTCCGGCGGGTCCAGGTACGAGTAGGTCTGTCCGGCCCAGTTGCGCAGGCTCACCTGACCCTTCTCGTACTCCAGGATGGTTTCGGCCTGGATGGGGACCTTCCCACCGCCGCCAGGGGCATCGATCGCGAAAGTCGGCACCGCGTAGCCGCTCGTGTGGCCGCGCAGCTGGGTCATCAGCTCCATGCCCCTGCGGACGGTGGTCCGAAGGTGGCCGGTGCCGACGACCGGGTCCGCCTGGAACAGGTAGTACGGACGCACCCGGACCCTCAGCAGCGCGTGGAAGAGGTCCTTGAGCGTCTGTGCGTCGTCGTTGACGCCTTTGAGGAGCACGCTCTGGGAGCCGAGCGGGATGCCACCGTCGGCGAGGAGATCGCAGGCGTGCGCCACCTCAGGGGTGATCTCGCGCGCATGATTGAAGTGCAGGGACAGCCACACGCGGTGCTTGCGCAGGACCGTCACCAGCTCGGGGGTGATGCGCTGGGGCAGAAACGCCGGGATGCGTGAGCCGACACGCAGGAACTCGATGTGAGGGATCGCGGAGAGACGCCCGAGCAGGTCGTCCAGGCGATCCTCCGACATCAGCAGCGGGTCGCCACCCGAGATCAGCACGTCACGGACCTCCGTGTGCTCCTCGAGGTAGGCGACGATCGCGTCGAGCCGACGGGGGAGCGGATCCAGCCCGCCCTGGCTCACCAGGCGCGACCGCGTGCAGTAGCGGCAGTACGCTGCACAGGTGTCGAGGGCAAGGACCAGGACTCGGTCCGGGTACCGGTGCACGAGGCCCGGCACCGGAGAATCGTGGTCCTCCCCGCACGGGTCCGTCATGTCCCCGGGCCCGACCAGCAACTCTTCCTCCCTGGGCACCACCTGCAGGCGGATCGGGCACGTGGGGTCGTCGGGGTCGATGAGCTCCGCGAAGTGCGGGGTCACCGCGACCGCGAATTTCTCCTGCGACATTGCGAGGCCCCGCCGCTCGGCGGGTGTCAGCCGGAGCAGCTTTTTGAACTGCTCGGGCTTGATGAAGCGGTGGCGCATCTGCCAGCGCCAGTCGTTCCAGCGCGCGGGGTCGTAGGATTCGCCGAAGATCCGGCAAATCTCTTCGCGCCGCGCGCTACGTATCAGGGGATCGGCAGGTACGGTGTTTTCCTTCATGGTCTCCTACCTCCAACCGAGGAGGTGTTGTGCTCGCATACGTTGTTATCGGGCAGAGGGGAACGCGGACTTCCTAGAGCCTGGTTCGCTGTGGGCCACCCGGTCCGGGCCCGGCACGTTCGCCCCAAGGGCGGCGGGAGCATGGCTCTCGTCCCCTTAGGCTCGCGTCCCGCCGGAGCCTCGCCGCAGCGGCCCGGATGCATCGCGGGCGGCCATGACGAGCGTTTCCATGGTGGGAAAAGCAACCGCGGCCGCGCTCGGGGATACCTCAGGCTCGGCCGCGGAGATAAGACTCACGCAGTGGGTACTACTTGGAGGCTGGTCGGGCGAGACGTTCGTATCCATCTCGATTCCAAGATAAGGCACAAATCATAGTTGTCAAGGGGTGCGTCAACGACGGGCAACTCGACCACCCATCTTCCTCTCGATGCCCTCCACAGTGTGCGATCCTGCTGCCGTGTCCGCCGACATCGTGTACATCGACGAGCACCTGGTCGCGATCAACAAGCCCGCGGGCGTGAGCCTCGCGACCCGGAGGTCCGAGCCCCACGCCGCGGTCGCACGCCTGCTCGCCGCGCTTCCCGATGACACGTGCCGGGACTACGGCCTCACCGCCGATGCGCTCTGGCTCGTTCACCGCCTCGACGTCGGCACCTCGGGCCTCGTCGTGCTGGCCCGCGACGCCGACATCCATCGAGCGCTGGTGTCCGCGTTTGCACAGCGGCGGGTCGCCAAGCTCTACCTCGCGCTCGTGTGGGGCTGCCCGAGGCCGAACCAGGGGGCGTGGGAGTGGCCGCTCGGCCCCGACCGAAGTGATCGCCGCCGGATGCGCGTCGAGCCCTCGGGCCGCCGCGCGGTCACCGAGTACAGCCTTCTCGCTCGGGGGCCGCACGCCTCCCTGCTCCGCCTCGCGCCCGCGACCGGGCGCACCCATCAACTCCGGGTCCACCTGGCCCACGCCGGCCACCCGATCGTGGGCGACGACCTCTACGGCGGACCCCGCCACCGCGGCGTGCGTGACCCGAGGCTGCGCGTCGTGCTCGCACCGTTGCATCTCTTCCTGCACGCGTGGAGCCTCCACCTCCCCTCGGCGGGGCACATGCCCGAACTCGTGCTCACGGCTCAGCTGCCACCACAGTTCGCCGCGGCGCTCGACAGCCTCGGCATACCACCGCCGGCGCTCCCGGGGACGCCGACACGTCGGCACAATTGGAGCTAGAATGCCGGCGCTGGAGGACCCCGCCATGATCGACGCCATCCGCAAGCATCTCGCCGACAAGGCATCGCTGCTCGACTACACGTGCCAGGGAATCCCAAAGTCGATGCTCCATCTCCCCGGGCCCGACTTCGTGGACCGGGTTTGCGCTTCTTCGGACCGGCCGATCAACGTTCTCCGCAGTCTCGGGTGGCTGTTCGGCACCGGCCGCCTCGCCGGCACGGGTTACCTCTCGATCCTGCCCGTGGACCAGGGGATCGAGCATTCGGGCGCGGCGTCGTTCGCACCCAATCCCGCCTACTTCGACCCCGAGAACATCGTCAAGCTCGCCATCGAGGGTGAGTGCAACGCGGTCGCCTCGACGCTCGGCGTCCTCGGTTCGGTGGCACGCCGGTACGCCCACAAGATCCCGTTCATCCTCAAGATCAACCACAACGAGACGCTCACCTACCCCATCACCTACGACCAGACGCTCTACGCCAACGTGGATCAGGCGTTCGACATGGGCGCAGCCGGAATCGGCGCCACGGTCTACTTCGGATCCGCCGAGTCGCGACGGCAGATCCAGGAGATCTCGGAGGCGTTCGCCCACGCGCACGAACTGGGGATGTTCACGGTGCTCTGGTGCTACCTGCGCAACTCCGCGTTCAAGAAGGACGGGGTCGACTACAGCCTGGCGGCGGACCTCACCGGACAGGCCAACCACATCGGGGTCACGATCGAGGCCGACATCATCAAGCAGAAGCAGCCCGAGAACAACAACGGGTACAACATCATCAAGTTCGGACACACCAACCCGCTCGTCTACGAGAAACTCGCCACCGACAACCCCGTCGAGTGGACGCGCTGGCAGGTCGCCAACTGCTACATGGGCCGCTCCGGCTTGATCAACTCGGGCGGGGCGTCCGGCAAGAACGACCTGGCGCAGGCGGTCGTCACCGCGGTCATCAACAAGCGCGCCGGTGGCACGGGGCTCATCTCAGGAAGAAAAGCGTTCCAGAAACCGATGGAGGAGGGCGCCGCGCTGCTGCACGCGATCCAGGACGTCTACCTCTGCAAGGACGTGACAGTCGCCTGACCGCCGCGGCAGCGTGTTAGCCGCGCGCGCATTGCACCCAAACCGCTGGGAGGCTGCCCATGCTGCGCAAGCCCGTCGTGCTCATCACTGGCGCCGGTGGCGAGATCGGCCACGGCCTGATCACGCGTCTCGCCGAGGATGGCGGCCACTCCGTCATCACCCTGGACGTACGCCCGCTCGAGCCGACGATCGCCAGGATGGTGCAGCGCGAGTTCGTGGGCTCGATCTTGGAGACCGACGTCCTCGAGCGCATCCTGTCCGAGTACGAGGTGGATCACGTCTTTCACCTGGCCGCGCTGCTCTCGACCCGATCGGAGTTCACACCTTTGATGGCGCACCACGTCAACGTGGAGGGGACGATGAACATGCTCGAGTTCGCCCAGAAGCAGGGCGAGTCGCACGGGCGGCCGGTCGTGTTCATGTACCCCTCCTCGATCGCCGCCTACGGCCTCCCGGACGTGGAGACCAAGATGCGCGTCGGGAAGCTCACCGAGAACGAGTGGACAAAACCGACCACGATGTACGGGTGCAACAAGCTCTACTGCGAACACATGGGACGTTACTACGCCAAGCGCTACAAGCAACTCGCCGCCGAGACGCTTTCGGGCAAGGTGGATTTCCGCTCACTTCGCTTCCCCGGTCTGATATCCGCCGTCACCGTGCCCTCGGGAGGAACGTCGGACTACGCCCCCGAGATGATCCACGCTGCCGCCCAGGGCAAGCCCTACGCCTGCTTCGTGCGTCCGGACACACGCATTCCGTTCATGGCGATGCCGGACGGGGTGGAGGCCCTGCTCAAGCTTTCCGCCGCTCCCAGGGGAAACCTGAGCCACACCGTCTACAACGTCGGTGCCTTCAACCCCTCCGCCGAGGAGATCCGCCAGGTGGTGCTCCGGGCCTTCCCCGGCGCCGAGATCACGTACCAGATTGACGTCAAACGCCAGGGGATCGTGGATGCCTGGCCAGCCGACGTCGACGACAGCGAAGCTCGCCGCGACTGGGGGTTTGCACCCCAGTACGATTTCGAGCGCGCGTTCTCCGAGTACCTGATTCCGACGATCCGGCAGCGCTACCAGTAGGCCGCCCTCAGGCGCCCCGGGGCACCGGCGCGAGGTTCCAGATCTCGCGCGCGTACTCCTGCACCGCCCGGTCAGACGAGAAGTAACCCATGGACGCGACGTTGCGGATCGCCTTCGCCGCCCATGCGCGACGGTCGCGGAACAGGGTGCCCGCCCGCGCCTGGGCGTCCCCGTAGGAACGGAAATCCGCCAGGTGCATGAAGCGGTCCCCGTGTTGCATCAGCGCACTCCAGATCTCCCGCAGCACGCCGGCGTCGTCGCCCGCGAAGGCTCCGTCGCGCAGCGCGTCGATCACGCCCGCAAGCTCGGGATCCGTCCGGTAGCGCTCCCATGGATCGTTCTGGCCGGGTTGTCGCAGTTGTGCAACCTCGGCGGCGGTGTGCCCGAAGATGAAGATGTTCTCCTCCCCCACCGCGTCTCTGATCTCGATGTTGGCGCCGTCCATGGTTCCGATGGTGAGGGCACCGTTCAGCGCCAGCTTCATGTTCCCCGTCCCCGACGCCTCCATCCCGGCGGTTGAGATCTGCTCCGAGAGGTCTGCGGCCGGGACCACGGCGCTCGCGACCGTGACCCGGTAGTCCGGCAGGAAGACCACCTTCAGTTTGTCCGCCACCGCGGGGTCCGCGTTCACCACCTCCGCAACGCCGTTGATCAACCGGATCACGAGTTTTGCCATGCGGTACGCGGGGGCGGCCTTGGCCCCGAAGATGAACGTGCGCGGGGTGACGTCTGCGTCCGGGTTCGCCTTGAGGCGCTGGTACACGGCAATGATGTGCATGGCGTTGAGCAACTGCCGCTTGTACTCGTGCATACGCTTGACCTGGACGTCGTAGAGCGAGTCCGGGTCGATCGCAACGCCGCACGCCCTTTCGACCAACCCGGCCAGGTCCACCTTGTTCGCGCGCTTGACGGCGAGGAACTCATCCTGGAACGCGCCGTCGTCCGCGTGAGGGAGCAGGCTCTTCAGGCTCTCCAGGTCCCGCACCCACCCGTCGCCGATTCGCGAGTTGATGGCCGAGGCGAGCCGAGGGTTGCACGCCAGGAGCCACCGACGCGGCGTGATCCCGTTGGTGATCGAGACGAAGCGCTCTGGCCACATCTGGGCGAAATCCTGGAAGATCTGATCCCTCAGGATCTCGGTGTGGAGGCGGGCCACGCCGTTGATGCGGTGGCTACCTACCAGGGCGAGGTGCGCCATCCGGAAGCGCCTCTCCCCGTTGCCGTGCACCAGAGAGACACGACCCAGGCGATCAGGGTTCCCCTGGTGGAGGGTCCCGACCTCCTCGAGGAAGCGGGTATTGATGTCGTAGATGATCTCCACGTGCCGCGGGATCAGGCGCTGCATCAGCGCGACCGGCCAGGTCTCCAGCGATTCGGCGAGTACGGTGTGCTGAGTGTAGCCGCAGGAGGCGCGGGTGAGCTCCCACGCTCTCTCCCACGGCAGACCTGCCTCGTCGATGAAGACCCGCATCAACTCCGCGACTGCCAGGGCAGGGTGGGTGTCGTTGAGCTGGAGGGCGACCTTCTCGGGAAACACATCCCAGTCCTCGCCGTGCCGGGTGCGGAAGCGCCGCACGACATCGGCGACCGAGCAGGCGACCAGGAAGTACTCCTGAGTGAGCCGAAGCTCGCGTCCCGCCTCCGCCTCGTCGGACGGGTACAGCACCTTGGTGACCGCCTCCGCTTTCTCGCGTCCCTCAACCGCGCTCAGGAAGTCGCCCTTGGAGAAGACGTCGAAGTCGAAAGCGTCCGGCGCCTCGGCCTTCCAGAGGCGCAGCGTCGACACCGTGGAGGTTCCGAACCCCGCGACCAGCACGTCGTGGGGCACGCCGTAGACGACGCGAGTGCCCGTCCATTCCGAACGCGTCCGGCCGTCGTCCTCGCGGGTGCTGACGGTGCCGCCGATTCGGACCGGTACGGCCAGGTCCGGCCGTGCGATCTCCCACGCGTACCCGCCCTTCAACCACCTGTCCGGCCGCTCCCGCTGCCAGCCTCCGACGAACTCCTGACGGAAGATGCCGAAGTCGTAGCGGAGGCCGTACCCGAACGCGGGGTAGTCGAGGGTGGCGAGGGACTCGAGGAAGCAGGCCGCCAGGCGCCCGAGGCCGCCGTTGCCAAGGCCAGGGTCCGGCTCCTCCTCCACGATGCGCTCCAGATCCAGGCCGAGATCCGCCATCGCGCTGGCCGCGACCTCTCGCAGGCCAGTCGCGATCAGATTGTTCTCCACCAGCCGGCCGATCAGATACTCGAGCGAGAGGTAGTACACGATCTTCGGGTCACGCTCCGCCTGGACCCGCTCGGTCACCATCGACCTGTCGATGAGCGTCTCGCGGATCGTCAACTCGAGCGCTGCAAGTTGATCGGCTGGTGTGGCCTCCGCGACCTCGAGACCGCGCACGTAGCGCAGGTACTCGACGAACCGATCACGGAACCCCTGCCGGGAAACGGCGAAACCTGCCGGGTTCGTTGCCAAAAAAGGAACCTCCTCGGGTGCTGGGTGCCCCGGGACCGTCGGTCACCGGGGCCGGACCGCGAAATTGTAGCTCACGGCGTGGTCCCGCTCGCCCCCGGGCCGCGAGGGTCTGCGGCCGCCTCGAAGCTCTTGTCCGCGCGCCGACGCACGACATCGACCTCTCCGACCCGCTCGATCAGACGCAGCGTGTGGCCTCGGGCAGCCAGGGCGGCCTGTTGCTCGGGATCAAGCGCGCCCGCTTCGTACCCCAGTTCGTCCGGGAGCCACTGGTGGTGGACGCGCGGCCGCGCGACGGCGGTCTCGAGCGTGTCACCGTCCACCACGACACCGAGGAACACCTGGGCAACGGCCGTGGGGATGCGGGAGCCTCCCGGCGAGCCCAGGACGAGCACCTCCGGGCCACGCCACGCAACCGTTGGGGTCATCGACGACAACATGCGCTTGCCGGGGCCGACCGCGTTGGCTTCACCCTGGACCAGGCCGTAGAGGTTGGGCCGACCCGGTGCGACGGCGAAGTCGTCCATCTCGTTGTTCAGCAGGATCCCAAGTTCGGGAACCAGGAGGCCGCAGCCGAAGGAGTCGTTGAGCGTGGTCGTCAGGCTCACGGCGTTCCCCTGCCGGTCCACCACCGAGAGGTGCGTGGTGTGGCTGCTCCCTGTGAGGGATCCGCTCCACGGCCTGACCTCCGAAGAGGGCGTGGCCCTCGTCGTTTCGATCTCCGAGGCCCTGCGCGCCAGCCATGCCGGGTCCAGAAGCTGGGCGGCGGTGGCACGGGTGGCGGCGGGATCCCCGAGCAGAAAGCGATCGGCGTAGGACCGCCGCCACGCCTCCGCCAGGATGTGGACGCGGTCCAGCGAGCTCCGCGGCAGCGAGGCCCAACCGAGACGTTCCAGAATGCCGAGCGTCTGCGCCAGGATGATCCCGCCCGAGGATGGCAGCGGCATCGAGGCGATCTCCCAGCCGAACGCGCCGAACACGATTGGATCCCGCCACACCGGTCTGTACGAGGCGAGATCCCCCGCGGTGAGCACACCGCCGTACCGGCGCGAGGCGGCCACGATCGCGGTGGCCGCGGCCCCGCTGGTGAGCGCCTTCGGCCCGCGCTCCCCGTAGGCCGCGAGCGTCGCTGCGAGCGCCGGCAGGCGCATCACGCTTCCCTCGGCCGGAGGCCTGCCGCCCGGCAGCCAGACCGCGGCGGTCTCCGGGAAGCGCGCAAGCAGCGCTTGCGAGTCGGCAACGCCGCGTGCCAGCCGAGGCGTCACGACGAACCCGGCGCGAGCCAGGCGTTCGGCCGGTGCCACGACGTCGCGCCAAGGAAGCCTCCCGAGGCGGCGGTGGAGCTCGAACAGGCCGGTCGGCGATCCCGGAACGCCCGCCGCGAGCGGTCCCACGAGAGAGGCGTCCGGCAACGGGTTGCCGTCGGGCCCGAGGAACATGCCGCGGGCGGCCGCGGCGGGAGCCGTCTCGCGGAAGTCCAGGGCCCTCGCCTTCCCCCCGAACAGCGACACCGCGAACCCCCCGCCGCCAAGGTTGCCGGCCGTCGGGTGGACCACCGCGAGCGCGAGTGCGGTGGCCACCGCCGCGTCGGCGGCGTTGCCTCCCGCTGCGAGGATCGTCAGGCCCGCTTCGGTGGCCGCGGGTGCAGCGGAGGAGACCGCGCCCCGGCTTAGCTCACCCGCTGCACCTTTGGCGACGAGGGCGACGGCAAACGTTGCCGCGAGCGCTGCCCGGACGAGGCTAGTTCGTCTCATGCCCGCGAGTGTAGCCCGCCCGTGTCGGTGCCCGCTCGAAATCGGAGCGCTACGACGCGACCCACCCAGGCGGTAGCGTGGCCTCAAGCGAGCGGGCCACCGCCACCAGCTCTTTGGCAGCGGCGAGCTGCGGGAACAACGACCCCACGCTGCCCTTGGTGAGCTCGAGGGCCCCGCCCATCACCGCGCTCATCGGGTCGAGGGTGCCGGAGAGCAACCCGGCCCAG
>DATKMD010000050.1:0-3718 GCA_035542075.1 Thermoanaerobaculaceae bacterium | reverse complement strand
TCGTGCTGCTCGCGGGCGACGCGGTGCGTGTCCGGGCGGACTGCACCGACTGGGCGCGATTTGCCGCCATCGCCCGGGCCGTGGAGGCCGAAGCCGCGCCCCTCGTGCAAAGCGCCCGGGAAGGCAGCGCCCTGGTGGTCTTTCGAGGAGACGACGGCGGCCCGCTGCGTCGGCTGCTGGGGTCACCGCGCGGGCAGCTCAAGCTCTACTTTCCCCGCCCCGACGACCCTTACGGCGCAGTCTCTCTCTCCGCTCTGCTCTCCTGGCGGACGTACCGGGAGGGGTTCGTCCTGGAGAGGGTGACGACGCTACCGCCCGGGCAGGTCGTCGCGGGTTTCATCCACGACGCGGGGTTCTTCCTGCCCCGCGGGATGCCACTCGCTCCCATGATCGGCGGTGGCATGCGCCCACCGGTGATCCTGGTCCCCCGCCCGTGGGCGACGTTCGACCCGACCGTGTTTCCGTGAGGTACCGAAGAGTCTCTACGTCTTCCGGGCGTGAACGATCATGCGTCCCCACCGCTGCGTGTCGTGGAAGTGGTACCCCTTCGAGAAGACGTTGTACGCCGAGCGCAGTGCCCTGTGGGGAGCGCCTTCGCGGGCGGCAGGCTTGACCACTTCGACGCGACGGAAGCCGACCGTCGTCAGCATCCCGAGCAAGGCTGCCGCGTTCGGCCCCCACCAGTTCGTGCTGTCCCCGCCCAGTTCAGCGTCGGGGTAGAAGGCCATCACCGGGCGGCGGTGGTCGAGCAGGTCCACGTGGGTCTCCAGGATCAGGAGGTCGCCGGTGACGCTCGCGACCCGCTCGAGCCCTAGGAGGGGATGACGGAGGTGGTAGAGGACGCCGAGGAACAGCACGACGTCGAAGACACCCACGGTTTCCGGGGAGAGGTCGTAGACATCGATGGTGCGGTCCTCCACGCGCGATCCCAGGGCCCGCCTCGCAAACTCGAACCCTGCCTTCGGGCTGCACTCCGGTCGGCCCCAGTTGTCGACAGCCAGCACCCGGTCCGCACCCCGCCGCTCGGCTTCAAACGAGAAGAAACCGTCGTAGGCGCCGATGTCGAGGACGCTCTTGCGCCGGAGCTCCTCGGGCATGCGGATCTCCAGGAGCTTGCGCGGGGAGTCGTCGCGCCCGGGTGTCGTGATGCCGCCTCCCAGATCGATCCGGTGGAACCACTCGATGGCTGCGACACCTGCGCGCACCTGCTCGGGCGTCATGGGCGGCCGATCGGCCATGGCTCTCTCCGACCTAGCGCTCGACCCTGTAGTTGGGCGCTTCCTTGGTGATGACGACGTCGTGCGCGTGGGACTCCTTGAGGCCCGCGGATGTGATCCGCATGAAGCGGGCGCGCTCCCAGAGCTGCGCGATGGTCGCGCACCCGGCGAGCCCCATCCCTGAGCGGAGCCCGCCCACCAGCTGGGTCAGCTGCGCGGAGAGCGGTCCCTTGTACGGCACCATGCCCTCGATCCCCTCGGGCACCAGCTTGGACGGCTCCTCCTCGGCCTGGAAGTAGCGCTCACGCGCCCCCTCGCCGGATCTCATCGCCCCCAGCGAGCCCATGCCGCGGTACGCCTTGAAGGTTCGGCCCTGGTAGAGGATCTGCTCCCCCGGGGACTCGTCGACCCCTGCGAAGAGCGACCCGATCATGACGGTGTCCGCACCGGCAGCGAGCGCCTTGGTGATGTCACCCGAGTACTTGATCCCGCCGTCTGCGATCAGCGGGATCCCGGCGGCGCGGCAGGCGCGCGCGCACTCCATGATCGCCGTGATCTGGGGCACGCCGGCGCCGGTCACCACGCGGGTGGTGCAGATCGAGCCGGGCCCCACGCCCACCTTGACCGCGTCCACCCCGAGGTCGATCAGGTCCCGGGCGCCCTCGAACGTGGCCACGTTGCCCGCCACCAGGGGCACTTCCGGGAAGCGCTCCTTGATTCGCTTGGCTGCCGCCATCACCTTCTCGCTGTGGCCGTGCGAGGAGTCCAGGCACAGGAGGTCCACCTTGGCCCCGACCAGCGCCGTGCAGCGCTCGTCAAGCTCTGGACCGGAGCCGACCGCGGCTGCGACCCGTAGGCGCCCGAGCGCGTCCTTGCACGCGTGCGGGTACTCCTGTGCCTTCTTGATGTCTTTGACCGTGATCAGGCCCTTGAGGTTGCCCTCGTCGTCCACCACGAGGAGCTTTTCGATGCGGTGCTTGTGCAGGAGAGCCTTGGCGGCTTCCAGGGTCGTACCGACAGGTGCCGTGATCAGGTGGTCCTTGGTCATGAAGTCGGCGATGGGGCGGTCGACCTCGGTGCAGAAGCGGAGGTCGCGGTTGGTGAGGATTCCCTTGAGCTGGCCGTGCTCGTCCACCACGGGAAGGCCCGAGATGCGGAAGCGGGCCATCTGGTCCAGCGCCTCGCGCACGAGCCGGTCGGGCCGGATCGTGACCGGGTCCACGATCATCCCCGACTCGGAGCGCTTGACCATGTCCACCTCTTCTGCCTGGCGCGCCACCGGCATGTTGCGGTGGATCACACCCAGGCCGCCGTGCTGGGCCATCGCGATGGCCAGTGGGGCCTCGGTCACGGTGTCCATCGCCGCGGAGAGGACCGGAATGTTGAGGCGGATGGCGCGCGTCAGGCGGGAAGTGACATCCACCTGGCCAGGGTGCACTGCGGATCGCCCCGGCAGCAGCAACACGTCATCGAACGTCAGCGCAAGCGGGAGCTCTGGGTCGGCCATGGCGAAGTGTCTCTGAAGTCGGCCCTCGGCGCAAGGGGATGGGCGCATGCCGCCTCCCGCACGTGCTCGGGCGGGCGGGCCGTACGCCACCTGGTGTGGCCAGGCGTGCGAACTCGGCAGGCTCCGACGGGCTGTCGCTGGGGTCACCAGGTCGCGCCGCCCGACGGCGGCGGCCACGCATCTATGAGACGGCGAAGCGAAACGACCTGGCCGAGGTGGTACGAGTTGTGGTTGGCGATCATCACGAGCAGCTCACCGAGCGTCGACTTGGCGTCTCTTCCGACCCGGGCTTCCAGGTCGCGTGTCCGTGCGGCTTCCTCCAGCTCGGCGACGCCAGCGAGGAAGCGCCCCTTGAGCGCCTCCCAGGCCTTGGAGGCCCCCCTCCCGGTGGGTATCGCCGGCCATCCGTCGGCCGCGTGCTCGGGAACATGCGGCTGACCGCCGCGCATGATCTCGATCGTCAGGTCCTGCCAGAGCACCATGTGCGCGAGCTCGTCCCACACCGTGGCCAGCTTCTTGCTCGGCCGGCGCCTCGCCTGGGCTGCGGTCAGCTCCTCGAGTGCGATGGTGGGTGCCACGTGCGCGCCGGCGCCGCTCACCGACGCGATGATCTTGTCTCGAAGCAGCTGGTCCATGGCGACCTCCGTGGCCCATTATAGAACTGAGACGCTGTAGCTGTTGCACCCGAGCCCGCCGCCGGACCGAACGCCGCAATGCCCTCTCGGGTTGCCTGCGGGCCTTCGGGCGCCCGCGCTACTGGGTGGTCGTGGAGTCCATGGCCCCGTGGCACTTCTTGTACTTCTTGCCGGATCCACAGGGGCAGGGATCGTTGCGCCCCACCTTCGGGGTAGAGCGGCGGACCGTCGTGGGCGGCCCGGCGGTCGGTGAGTGCTGGGCCTCCCGGCGCTCACCCTGGAGACCCGAGACCTCGGCCTTGACCTCGCGAGCGCGCACGGCCTGCCGCCGCCGCTCCTGGGGAGGCTGGACCAGTTCG
>DATKMD010000049.1:0-2515 GCA_035542075.1 Thermoanaerobaculaceae bacterium | reverse complement strand
CAGTCCCGACACGCCGGGAACTCGCGCTCCTGCACGCGCTCGCCGCCCACCTGACCTACCTGCTCAACCGCTCGAAACCCACCTCATAGCCGGAGGAGTTCCCCTAGCAACCCTTTTCCAGGCTGTTCTGAGGTTCACATCTCCTGCTCGGGCGGGCTGACGCTGCGCCCCGACAGGAGCTCCTCGCGCGCATCCCGCTGGGCGATGCGCCGGAATCGGTCCGCAAGCCCCTCGACCGGCCCCGAGCTCTCGTCCAGCTCGATCCGCTCCAAGCGGTGCGCCGGGAGGAAGATCGTGACGGCGCCGATCATCGTCGGGCCCCCGGTGGCGTACTGGCGGAGCCAGTCCTCGAACGCTTCCAGGGGAACGCCGCGGATGGTGGCGCCGACTGGCGTCAGGCCGAGCAGGACACCCCAGAATTTCTCCCGTGGAGCCGCGCAGCTCACCAGCACCAGCGAACCGATTTCCATCTGTCTGTATTATCCCACCTGGCAGAGCTCGATGAGCACGCCGCCCGCAGATCTGGGGTGGACGAAGCACACCTGGGTCCCGTGTGCGCCCGGCTTCGGCTCTTCGGACAGCAGCTGGAAACCCTGTCTGGCCAGCTCTTTCATCGTGGCTCGGATGTCGTCAACCTCGAAGCAGATGTGGTGCAGCCCCTCGCCGCGTTTGGCGATGAACCTGGCGACTGGTGACTCCGGCGCGGTAGGCTCCAGCAGCTCGATGCGCGTTTCGCCCGCGGCGAAGAACGCCACCCTCACCATCTCGGTACCGACGTCCTCGCCTCCTGAAACCTCGAGACCGAGCGCCCGGTAGAGCGGCACCCTCTCCTGGAGCGAGCGCACCGCAATACCTATGTGCCTCATCCCCCTGATCAAGGCCGCTCCTTGCAGAACCCGTCGAGCAGCCGACGCGCGGCCGAGTAGGGGTCGACGTCGCCTCTTCCAACCTCTGCCAGAGCCGCCGCGAGGGCCTCGTGATGCGAGGTCCGCATACGTTCCTGGATGAGCGCCGCGAGCAGACGCTCCACCCGTCGGCAGGCCCTCCGGCGCCTCGCCTCGCGCCGCCGCTGCCCCTGGTCAAGAAAATGCTGATGCTCCAGGATCGCGGCGAGCAGCCCGTCGACACCGTCACCGCTCGTGGCCGTCGTGCACACGACCGGCGGCTTCCACTCTCCCGGAGGTGCGAGCGCCAGCATCCCCTCGATGGCGGCGACCTGCGCGTCCACGCCGGGCCTGTCGGCCTTGTTCACCGCGAAGATGTCGGCGATCTCCATCACTCCGGCCTTGGCGGCCTGCACGTCGTCACCCAAGCCGGCGACCGTGACCACCACGACCGTCTCGACCTCACCGGCCACGTCAACTTCGTCCTGCCCGACCCCCACGGTTTCCACGACGACCCAGTCGAACCCTGTCGCGTCGAGCACGTCGATGCCGTCCGAAGCCGCCACCGCCAGGCCGCCCAGCGCGCCCCTCGTCGCCATCGAGCGCACGAATCCGCCGGCCGAGAGGAAATCCGGCATGCGCACGCGGTCACCGAGAAGGGCGCCTCCCGAGAATGGGCTGGACGGGTCCACGGCCAGAACGGCCACGCGCTCCCCGCGCTTGAGCAATGCGAGACCGAGCGTTTGCACAAGGGTGCTCTTCCCGACTCCCGGTGCTCCGGTGATCCCGACGGTTCGTGCGCGGCCGACCCGCCCGCGCAGCGTGCGCAGCAACTCCTCCGCCTCACCGCCGCCCCGCTCCACAACGCTGAGCGCCTTTGCGACGCTGCGGGTGTCGTCCCCAGCCGGTTCCGTGGGCTCGGCCATCACCTCGAGATTAGCCTCCGAGCAACTCTCGGGCAATCACGAGACGCTGGATCTCGCTCGTGCCCTCGCCGATGGTGCAGAGCTTGGAGTCCCTCCAGAACTTCTCAACCGGGTAGTCCTTGATGTAGCCGTAACCTCCGTGAATCTGGACCGCCTCCTCGCACACGCGGACCGACGTCTCAGAGGCGAACAGCTTTGCCTGCGAGGCGAGCAACGTCACCTTCTCGCCCGCATCCTTGGCCGCGGCGGCGCGTTCGGTGAGCAGACGCGCCGCGGCGACCGCGGTACCCATGTCGGCGAGCTTGAGCCGGATCGCCTGGAACTCCGCGATCGGCCGGTTGAACTGCCGGCGCTCCCTCGCATAGGCGATTGCGGCGTCCAGCGCCCCGCGCGCGATCCCGACACCCAACGCCGCAATCGAGATCCGGCCACCGTCCAGCACCTCCATCGCCTGAGTGAACCCGTCGCCCTCTCTGCCCAACAACGCGGCCGCGGGCAGCCGGCAGTCGTCGAGGATCAGGGAGGCCGTGTCCGAGACCCTCATGCCAAGCTTGTCCTCTTTCTTGCCCACCACGACGCCCGCGGCGTCAAGGGGGACGATGAACGCGGAGATCCCGCGATGATCCGTCCCGGGTGTGGTGCGGGCCATCAGCACGGCGACCCCGCCCACCGAGGCGTGGGTGGTGAAGTTCTTGCTCCCCCGCA
>DATKMD010000048.1:0-19979 GCA_035542075.1 Thermoanaerobaculaceae bacterium | reverse complement strand
AAGGCCCGTTTGACGACGCGGCCTTTCGTCAGATGGGGGCTGCCGGTGAGCTTGAGCCGACCGACCTCGTCTGGAGTCCAGGCATGCCCAAGTGGGTGCGGGCCGAGACGGTTCCAGGTCTGCTTGCGCCCGTGCCCGTGTCCGTCCCCACGCCCGTGGCCATGCCCGCACCCCCGGCTCCGGAGCGCCAGCCGACAGCCGCGGAACTCTTCCTCGAGGGCCACTCAGCTCGCGTGATCCAGGCAAGTGAAGCTGTTCCCCAACCGGTTGCGCCTGGTCAGCCAAGAGCGCTGCCAGCGGCTCAAGCGAAACCAGCGACAGCGGCTCGGGCGGAGGCCAAGGTCACCGTGAGCGGGGCTTCCCCACAGCGAATAGCGAAGAAGTCCGAAATGGGTTGGTACTTTGAGGCGCTGCAGAAATACGCCGTGTTCAGCGGCCGGGCACGCAGACGCGAATTCTGGGGGTTCCTTGTCGTGAGCTTCCTCATGTCCTTCCTTCTCATCTTCATTGATTGGGTTGCGGTCAACTATTCGGGGATGCCCATCAAGACGGGGCTGCTTTTTCAGCTGTACGCCGCGGCCAGTTTCTTCCCCTTGCTCGCGGTGACAGTGAGAAGACTGCACGACGTTGGCAAACCCGGATGGTTCATGTGGTTCTCTCCGGGTGCAATATGGCCGTTGGCCTTCGTCCTCTACACCTACCTCTCCAAGCACACGCGAGCAGGTTTCATTGCGCCTCTGTTCATCTTTCTCGGAACCGTGGTCCTGGGATACTTCCTTCTGCTCATGGTGTGGGACAGCCAACCGGGCGAAAATCGGTATGGTCCAAATCCCAAGGGGATCAAAACGACGTAACCAGCGCGTGCAGCGGCTAGTCGGACGGCCCACCGGCCGCCGCAGCGAGTTGGTCTGCCCTCACCTTGGCCGCGTCGAAGCGCCGGGCAGCCGCGGTCATCTTCTCAATCGTCGCGTCGAACTCAGGGCTGCCGCCACGCTGGAAGCGGATCGGGTTGACGCGTGCCACTACGAACGCCTTGAGGTACGGGCTTTCGAATCCGCGCGCTTTGAGCGCCTTCACCGCCTCTGACACCGCTTCATCGAGGGCGAGAAGCTTGTCCGCGCGCGCCGCGCGCTCGTTCAGGGCAGCCGGGAGCTTGGCGCCGAGGAAGCTCTCCACGCGCTTCAAAACAGGGTTGTAGGCGCCACCGGCGAAGCGCCCGTTCTTCTCGTAGCAGCAACCGAGCGTCAGCAGGGGCGCCTCCTCGAACTCGAGCGCGAAGTCCGACTCGGGCCTGCCGGGGTGCGCCGCGGCGAGAGCCCTCGCCATCCGGATGACCTCCAGGGCCTTTTCGCGGATGTTGTGAGCCTTTTCAGTGTTGAGCGCCAGGATCTTGAAGGCGACTTCCGGGTCGGGGAGGACGAGAGCAACGATCGACCGGCCGCCGAGCCCACGAACTGCGGCGAGTCGGTGACCCCCGTTTGGCGTCCACCAGCCGCCTTCCGCGCCGCGCACCGCAACGATCGGATCGACAAAACGGTCGAGCTTGTCGATGACACCGGCGAGCCGCTCGACGTGCGTCTCGGAGAGGTCGCGCTGGAAAGGGGTTGGAACGACCTTGGCAATCGGCAGTGCCGCGAGGACGTGCCAGTTTCCGCCGACCGGGTCCCGGTAGGCACCCAGGAAAGAGCCGCCGTCCTCCTCGATCGCAGCCCGGAGCGAATCGACCTTGGTCGGCGGGCTTCCAGCCGCGACCTGCGCCGCGGTCAGCCCCCGGGAGGCCGGCGCAGCGCCCGTCTTCTTCCGCTTCGTCCGCCTCGTGCCGCCTTTGCCCGTGCCTTTCTTGTCGGCTGCCATCGCGACCTCTCCCGGGGGAACGCCCCTCGGCCCATATCCTAATCCGGGTCGGCAGGTGCCGTGCCCTTCGCCGAAGGCAGCGCGCGCCTTCTCCTCAAGGCGCGCTGATAGCAAGATCCGCCTGCAGTCGGCGGTCGAGCGCGGCCATCTGCTCCTCGGTCGGCTGTGGGCAGCGGGGCTGGCAGGCGCAGGGAACGATCGTCCGCGAGCCGGAGGCGAGGTCCTGGCGCATCGCCTGCAGGAGCTTGCGGTAGCTCCCCTCGTCGCCGCGGGCTGCGGCCAGGATCCAGCAGCCGGCGATCGTCTCGCTCATTTCGCGAGCGCCAGGATGCGGTCGATGTCCAGCGTGCCCTTGGCCCCCCAACCCGTGACGCCGGCAGGCACTTCCGGCCTAAACTGCTCGTACAGGTGGAACGCCTCGACCGCCAGTCGCTCGGGAGGGAGCGACCTCGCCAGCCGCTCCATTGCGGCACGCGCCTCGCGAAGCGCCTCGCCAAACTTGCCCTCGAGATAGTGCGCGACGCTGTCCGGAGTGACAGGTTGGTCCTTGCTCAGCGCGCGCAGCCCCTCGGGGGTCGCGGTCGCGGGCACCGCACGGCCCAGGAGGTCGATCTGGAGCGTCTGGCCGCTCCGCAACGCCCTCTTCCGCTCCGCAACCTTCTTGGGTGCCGAAGCCGTGAACAGCCCGAGGCGCACGCCCTTGGCGTACGCGTTCAGCCCCGCGACCGCGCGACCGAGCGTGAGCGCCTCGTCGCGCTCAAACCCCAGACGCTCAGCTACGACTGTGGCCCAGAGCGTGAGGACGGGCGCGCGGTTGATCTGGATCGTCCTGCCCCTGGGAGGCGTGGTCCCCCCTGCCATGCCCGAAGCGTAGCAGAAGGGTGCACCGGCGCTGCTCCGCGCAGCGTTGCACCGACTCGGAGCGGAGCGGTGAGCCGTGGCCGGCGGGGCACCTCATGGAGAGGTGCTTTCGCCGGGCGCAGGGCCGTGGTAGAAGACAACGGCGAGCGCAGGGGAGCGTGAGGGACCGCGCAGCGGGAGCGGCTGTGGAATGACCAGCGAGCGTGATGTACGAACCGGGACCTCGGGTCCTGAGGTCACCGTCGCGGATGTCCGGCAGGCGCGCCAGCGGATTGCCGCGATCGTGCGCCGCACCCCACTGATTCGCTCGGCGGCGTTGAGCGAGCGCACCGGGGCCTCGGTGCACCTGAAGCTCGAGAGTTTGCAGGAGACAGGTTCGTTCAAGGTCCGCGGCGCGGCCAACCTGATGCTCCAGCTGAGCGATGCAGAAAAGGCACGTGGGGTGATCACGGTCTCGACCGGAAACCACGGGCGGGCCGTCGCCTATGTGGCACGCCGGTTGGGTATCCCGGCCGTCATCTGCATGTCGGAGCGCGTGCCGCGACAAAAGGAAGAGGCAATCCGTGCCCTCGGTGCCGAAGTCGTTGTGCGCGGCGCGAGCTACGACGAGGCGGAGCGGAACTCAGTCGAACTCGCGCGGGAGCGCGGCCTCGTGCGTATCGAGGGGTTTGACGACCCGCGCGTGATCGCCGGGCAGGGGACGATCGGCCTGGAGCTGCTCGAAGACCTCCCTGACATCGATACCGCAGTGGTGCCCCTCTCTGGAGGTGGTCTCATCTCCGGGATCGCGGTCGCGCTCGCCTCCTCGGGACGGAAGGTCCGGGTCGTCGGCGTCTCGCAGGAGCGCGCGCCGGTCATGGTCGCCAGCCTGCGCGCGGGACGCCAAGTAGAGTTGCCCGAGGAGGAGACCCTCGCCGACGCCCTCGCCGGCGGTATCGGCCTTGCAAACCGCCACACCTTCCGGATGGTGGGGGAGCTCGTCGACGAGACCATCCTGGTAAGCGAGCGGGAGATCGCCTCCGCGATCGTGTTCGCGATCGAGCACGAGCGGCTCGTCATCGAAGGAGGCGGCGCGGTGGGAATCGCGGCGCTTCTCCACGGACACGTACACGCCCCAGGCCGCAACGTCGCGGTCGTCGTCAGCGGCGGCAACATCGCCTCCGAGTTGCTGTGCACGCTGATGGCAAAAACGTCGACAGGAGAGGGACCGGCCTCATGAAGGTCACGCTGCTGGCCGAGGCGGAGCTCCGCCGGTGTGTAGATCTGGATCTGGATGCGGTCGCCAAGGTCGAAGATGCGTTCACCCGCCTCGCGGACGGAAACGCCGTGATGCCCGCGATCGTCTGCGTGGAGATTCCTGAGCAGCGCGGCGAGGTCGATATCAAGACCGCCTACGTGCGCGGGCTGGACAGCTTCGCGGTCAAGATTGCCTCTGGCTTCTTCGGGAATGACCGCTATGGCCTGCCGAGCGGCTCGGGGATGATGGTCCTGGTCAGCGCCAAGACGGGCGTGCCCGAGGCGGTGCTGCTGGACAACGGCTACCTGACCGACGTGCGCACGGGGGCCGCGGGTGCGGTGGCGGCGCGCCATCTGAGCCGCGCCACGGTCGAAACGGTCGGCATCATCGGCGCGGGCGCCCAGGCGCGCTACCAGGCGCTGGCGCTGAAGCAGGTGCGGGAGTTTCGCCGGGTGCTGGTCTATGGCCGCACACGGCAGCGCGCCGAGGGCTACGTCGCCGAGATGACGCCGCGGCTCGGAGTGGAGGTGGTGGCTGCTGGCGACGCGGAGACCGTGGTGCGCTCGAGCGAAATCGTGATCACCACGACCCCGTCGCGCGAGCCGTACCTGAGGGCGGAGTGGCTGCACCCGGGAGTGCACATCACCGCGATGGGTTCGGACGGCCCCGAGAAGCAGGAGCTGTTCGCGGACGTGCTGGGGAGAGCGGACCTGCTGGTCTGCGACAGCAGGGCCCAGTGCGAGCGTCTGGGCGAGCTGCACCACGCCCGCACGGCGGGGTGTCTGCCCTCCGAAGATCGAATCGCGGAGCTGGGGGAGATCACCTCCGGCCGCAGGCACGGCCGAGAGCACGACGCCCAGATCACAATCTGCGACCTGACCGGCACCGGCGTGCAGGACACGGCGATCGCTCTGCTGGCGCACCGCCGGGCGGTGGAGAGGGGCCTGGGGCTGCAGATCGAGACGTGAGGTCTGTGCCCTCTGTGGCAGGCGGCCACGAATCCTCCGGTGTGGCGATTAGTCGCCGGGTGTGCCGGGTTGTGCCGCGTCTTCCTGGAGGACCTCGTCGAGAGTTGAAACGAAAAGCTCCCCATCGCTCTCCGAGAACACGAGAGGCGGGCGGATCTTGAGGACGTTGTGGTGCGGACCGTCGGTGCCGGTCAGCACGCCGAGCTCACGCAACCGGTTCACCACGTAGCTCGCCTCCTCGGTCGCGGGCGCGAGCGTTGCGCGGTCGCGCACCAACTCGACGCCCACGAAAAGCCCCGAACCGCGCACGTCCCCGATCAGGGTGTGCCGGCCCTGGAGAGCGCGCAACCCGGCAATGAGCCGAGCCCCCACGCGCAGCGCCCGCTCCTGCAGGTGTTCCTCCTCGAGGACGTCGAGCACGGCGAGACCAGCCGCACAGGCGACCGGGTTGCCACCGAACGTGCTGAAGAACTCCATCCCGTTGTCGAAGGAGGCGGCCACCTGAGGTGTCGTGATCACCGCTGCGAGAGGGAACCCGTTTCCGATCGGCTTGCCGAGGACGACCACGTCGGGCACGACGCCCTGCGTCTCGAACCCCCAGAGATGGGCGCCGAGCCGGCCGAACCCGGTCTGCACCTCGTCGGCGATGCAGAGCCCGCCGGCCGCGCGGACGTAGCCGTAGGCCTCGGCCAGGTAACCGGGCGGGAACACGACCTGCCCGGCGACGCTGGGGAGCGTCTCGGCAAGGAACGCCGCGAGGCTGCGCCCCTCGGCGGCCATCCTCTCCAGGATCTCGCCTACGTGGCGGGCGTATTTCGCGCCGGCCTTGGGATCGGAGCGGCGGTAGCGTCCGCGGAAGTCGTCGGGGATCGGCGCCACGTGGACCCAGGGCTTGCGGCCGCGCCCGCCGGGGCCGTCGAACTTGTAGGGGCTGACATCCACGAGCGTTGTCGTGTGCCCGTGGTAGGCGTTCTCGAGCACGATCACGTCGTCGCGCCCAGTGTGCGCACGGGCGAGCCGCAGGGCGAGCTCGTTCGCCTCGCTGCCCGAGTTCAGGAAATAGCAGATGCGGAGTGGCTCCGGAAGGAGCGAAGTCAACCGCCCGGCGTAGCGCACGACCGTGTCGTGGAGGTAGCGCGTGTTCGTGTTGAGGAGCGCGATCTGCTCCTGCACCGCGCGCACTACCCGGGGGTGGCTGTGCCCGACGAGGGGGACGTTGTTGTAGGCGTCGAGGTAGGCGCGGCCTGTCTCGTCGTAGAGCCACTGCATCCAGCCGCGCACGATCTGGAGCGGCTTCCGGTAGGACACGCTGAGGTTGCGGCCCAGACGCTCGCGGCGGGCAGCCAGTGTCTCCTCCGGCGTCGGCTGGGGCACAGGGAGGCGGTCGCCGGGGATGCCGAGGATCAGGTTGGCGTCCGGCGAGAGCGCCGTCCAGACGGCGCGCTCGCTCGCTCGCGCGACGCCCGGGAAATCGGCGTCCAGGTCCAGGAGGTCGAGGATGATCTGGAAGTGAAGGTGCGGCGTCCAGCCGCCGTTGGTGGGCGGGGCGCCCACACGTGCAATCACCTCGCCGGCCTCGACGCGCTGTCCGACCGAGAGCCCCGCGAGGGTGTCCTCGGTGAGGTGGCCGTAGAGCGTGTGGAACGGGGTTCCGTCCGCGGTCTCGTGCCGCAGGATGACGAGCGGACCGTAATCCTGGGGGGCGGCGTTGCGGGCCAGCGTGTGGATCGTGCCGGGGAGCGGCGCGTGGACCGCCGACCCCGGCTCCGCGAAAAGGTCGACCCCGAGGTGGACGGTGCGCCGCTCATCGGTGGGGCGCTCGCCCGCACCGAACAGCGAGGAGAGATAGATCCCGCGTGCCTCGTCGTAGCGCCCTACTGCGACACCGACGCCCGCCTCCCGCATCGCGTTGAAGATCGCCTCCGTGAGCGGTCCGGTCTCAGCCCCCTTCGGGTCGGCGCCCAGGAAGCGGCTCCCAACGCTCAGATCGAGGACGAGGTTGGGCGCCGTCCTCAGATCAACGTCGAGGACGGATGTCGTCCCACCGGCGTTGGCCTCGAGCCACCGCACGACGGTCTCTCCTCGCGGCACCGGGGGAAGGCCGCACGCCTCCCGGAACGTGGCGTGCGCCAGGCGGGGGTGCACGCGCGCGAGCCGCCCGAGCGCCTCCCACGCCGGAGCCTCGCTGATCGTCACGTAAGGGTCGCCCGGCCGGAGCGTCGCTCGCCAGGCCGAGTTCGTCACGCTCACCGCGAGGCGCGCGGCGATCAGCGGGAAGAGGACTGCGATCTCGTCCTCCGAGAGGGGGAACGCGCGGTGGTAACCGGACACGACGCGCGCTGCCGCGGCCAGCGGGTCGCGCATGCCCAACGTCGCGTACGCCGCCGCGATCGCGGGTTCCGCGACCACGGGGCCGCGGTGCATGTCGCCGAAGTCGATGACGCTCGCGACCCGGCGCGGCGCGCTGCGCGGGTCGCTCACGAGAACGTTGTGGCCGTTTGCGTCGCCATAGATGACGCTTCGGCGAAGCTGCCCGATTGCGGGGACGACCTGCGCCTCGTAAAGATCGAGGAACCTTTCGACCAGCGCCCTTCGCGAGGGGTCGGCGATGTGGTGCAGGTAGTCGCGGATCCAGGACGCGCGGGCAACGTCCCACTTCAGGTCGCGATCGAGCGAGGGGTGCGAGAAGTCGGCGAGCGCGGCGTCGATCTCGCCCAGAAACGTCCCCAGGCTCGAGAGCAACTCCGGCGAGCGCGGGCGGGCATCGGCGAGGAGCGTCCCGGGCACGAACGTCAGCATCCACACCAGGCGCGGAGTGCCGTCGGGACCGGGCGCGGTGGCAATCGCCTCGCCGCCGGTCGTGGGATGAACACGCGGAAGCGTGAGCTGCGGGGCGCGCCGCGCCAGGTGCGCAAGCACGTCGCACTGTGCCTCGACGAGCCCGCGCTCGCGTGCCGGGTGCATCACCTTGAGGACGAAGCGCCGTGCGTCAGGCGTGGAGAGAAGGAAGTTGTCGTCGTACTCGCCTGGCAGCGCACGGGCGCGGGCCTCCATGCCGTAAAGCTCGCGGGCGAGGCGCACGGCCTCCTGCTCGCTCACCGGGGGTGCGGCGCGCTCCTCGGGCATCACGGGCGCGATGTTATCCGAAAGGTCTGCCAACAAGGCGCCGGCCGTCGGCCTGCAGAGCGGCGGGTGTGTTCAGATTTGGCGATCTCGCGACTCGTTTGCGCTCGTACGCCAGGGGCCGCGGCCACGCATGCAGGTTCTCTGTTGGGCGCCTGATCCCGCGAAGCCATGCTAAAATCCGTGTGTTTCAGGGGGGCGAAGGAGAGCGATGACGCGGCGCGGCGGCGCTCGCGGGCTCAGTTGGTGCGCCCGGGGCCATCACCTTCAGGTCCTTCCGCGCTCCTGGCGAACCCCACGCCTCCATCCATGAGCGACCGGCCCCGGATCCTGCTGGTCGACAGTGACGCCAACGATCGTGCGCTTGCAGCGCTCGTGCTGCGGCGCGAGCTCGCCGAGTTCGAGATCGAGGAGGCCGGCGACGCGCTGGTGCTGGCCGGCCGGCTGCCCCGCGGGGGGTACGCCGCAGTCGTCACCGAGTACCGTCTCGCCTGGGGGGACGGGCTGCAGGTTCTGGAGTCGGTCAAGAGCTTCGAGCCCGATTGCCCGGTCGTGCTGTTCGCGTCGGCGGGAAGCGAGGCTGTCGCGGCCGAGGGTCTGAGGAGGGGGCTCTCGGCGTACCTGGTCAAGGGCAGCGCCGGGTATCTCGAGCTGCCGGCGACGGTGCGCCGCGTGGCCGGGCGAGCTGCCGAGATGCGCGCGTCGCGCGAGGATTCGGTCGCCTACCGCCGGCTCACCGAAGAGCTCGCGCTCGGCACGTTCACCGCAGGGAGCGACGGCCGGCTTTCGCGTGTCAGTCGTGCGCTGGGACGAATTCTTGGTTTCGAGGAGCCGGAGCCGGTGATCGGCCAGAGCCTGGTGGAGTTCCTCTCTGACGAGACGGTTCAGGCGCAGGTGCTGGCGAGCATGGCGCGGGGGCGGGAGGTTCGCGACCTGGAGGCTGGGATCCGGCGCCCCGGTGGCGACCTGGCCTGGGTGAGCCTCTCCGCGTGGCCGGTGGTGGACACCGCGGCGGGCGTGGTCCGCTTCGAGGGAGTCGTGCAGGACATCTCGGGGCGCCGCAAGGCGGAGCGCGAGCTTTCAGAACGGGCCGCCGTGCTTGGGAGGTCCAACGAGGAACTCCAGCAGTTCGCCTACGTGATCTCCCATGATCTGCAGGAGCCGTTGCAGTTGATCTCGCGCTACGCGCGCCTGCTGGCCAACCACGGGACCACCGCAACCGACGAGGACGCGAGCCGGTACCTCACCCACCTGCTCCAGTGCACCGACCAGATGCAGGCCATGATCAACGACGTTCTCGCGTATGCCCGCGTCGAGACCCAGGCAAAGCCGTTCACCCCGGTAGACTTCGGAGAGGTGGTCAACAAGGCGATGGCCAACCTGAAGGCCGCGGCGGACGAAACCGGCGCCCAAGTGAGTTGGGAGCGCCTGCCGGTCCTGGCCGCTGACGGGGCGCAGATGATCCAACTGTTCCAGAACCTGATCGGCAACGCTCTCAAGTTCCGGCGCGGCCAGCCCCTGGTGCGGATCTTCGCGGTCGAGGAAGGCAAGCGCTGCACGTTCGCGGTGGCGGACAACGGCGTCGGCATCCCCCAGGAGCATCTCGAACGCATCTTCGGCATGTTCCAGCGGCTGCACACGGCGGCCGAGTACCCCGGCACGGGCATCGGGCTCGCGATCTGCAAGCGCATCGTCGAGCGCCACGGGGGTCGGATCTGGGCGGTCTCGGAGCCGGGACAGGGTTCCACGTTCTGTTTCACGATCCCGAAGAACCTGGCCCCGGCGCCGTGGCCGGCGGCTCCGGCGCCGAAGGCTTAGGGTATGGCCACCGAGACACGACCTCTGACGGTACTCCTGATCGAGGATAGCCCCGAGGAGGCGGAGCTCATCCGGCTGATGCTCGAGAAGTCCAAGCGAGAGACGCTCCTGGTGGAGCACGTGACCCGGCTGCAGGAGGGGCTCGTGCGGCTTCAGGCGGGCCCGGTGGACGTCGTCCTGCTTGACTTCTCGCTGCCGGACAGCACCGGCCTCGCCTCGTTCGAGAGGGCGCGCGCGGTCGCTCCCCATGTCCCGATCGTCATCCTCACCAACCTTGATGATGAGGAGATCGCCGTAAGTGCGGTCCGCGAGGGCGCGCAGGACTACCTGGTCAAGCGTCGGGTCGAGGGAGAGCTGCTGCTGCGCGCCATCAGGTACGCGATCGAGAGGATGCGGGGGGAGAGGGCCCTCTGGGAGAGCGAGGAACGATACGCGCTGGCGGTCAGCGGCGCCAACGACGGGCTCTGGGACTGGAACCTCAAGACCGGCACGGCCTACTTCTCGCCACGCTGGAAGTCGATGCTGGGCTTTCGCGAGGACGATATCGGCCACGACATCGACGAGTGGTTCTCCCGGGTCCACGCGGACGACAGCGCGGCTCTCCACAAGGCGCTGGACGCGCACTTCCGCGGTGAGGAACCGCACTTCGAGCACGAGCACCGCATGCGCTGCAAGGATGCCAGTTCGATTTGGGTGCTCTCGAGGGGCCTCGCGGTCCGCGACGCAGCGGGGAAACCGACGCGCATGGCGGGCTCGCTCACCGACATCTCGGCCGCGAAGCGCGCGCAGGAACAACTCCTCCACGACGCCCTCTACGATGCCCTGACTCAACTGCCGAACCGGACGCTGTTCCTGGACCACCTCGGGCTGTCCATGGACCAGGCTCGCCGGCGAAGGAACTCGATGGTCGCCGTGCTGTTCATGGACCTGGACCGCTTCAAGAACATCAACGACAGCCTCGGCCACAGCGTGGGGGATGAACTGCTGGTCGAGTTGGCGCGCCGCCTCACCCACTTCCTGCGCCCGGGCGACACTGTGGCCCGGTTGGGTGGCGACGAGTTCGCGGTACTGCTCAATGACGTGCACGGGGCGAGTGACGCAACGCGCGTGGCCGAGCGCATCCAGGAACTGATCCGGGAGAAGATCGTGATCGGGGGGCGCGAGGTGTTCACCTGCGCCAGCATCGGGGTGGCGCTGTCCTCGCCGGGCTACAAGCGGCCGGAGGAGATCCTGCGCGACGCGGACACAGCGATGTACCGCGCCAAGGCCGCCGGGCGGGGCTGCTACCAGGTGTTCGACCAGACCATGCACCGCAACGCGGTGGCGCTCCTCAAGCTTGAGACCGACCTGCGGCGAGCGGTGGAGCTGAAACAGTTTGTCATGCACTACCAGCCCATCGTGTCGCTCGAGCACGGCAGGATCGTGGGTTTCGAGGGGCTGGTGCGCTGGAAGCACCCGGAGCGCGGTCTGATCAACCCGGAGCGGTTCATCGCGGTGGCCGAGGAGACCGGATTGATCGTGCCGCTCGGCTGGTGGGTACTGCGACAGGCGTGCCGCCACGCGCGCGAGTGGCAGCAGCTCCTGCCGTCGAAGCCCCCCCTCTACGTGAGCGTGAACGTCTCGGGCAAGGTCGTCATGCAGCCCGACATGTTCGACCGGGTGACCGCAATCCTGGAGGAGACCGGCCTGCCGCCGACGAGCCTGCGGCTGGAGATCACGGAGAACGTGATCATGGACCACGGCGACATCGCGCTCGCGAAGCTCGGGCAGTTCCAGGATCTGGGTGTGCAGTTCTCGGTGGACGATTTCGGCACCGGCTACTCGTCGCTCTCGTACCTGCAGCGGTTCTCATACAACACGCTCAAGATCGACCGCTCGTTCATCTCCGGGATGGAGAGCAAGGGCGATGCCTCGGCGATCGTCCAGACGATCGTCGCGCTCGCGAACATGCTCAAGATCAACGTGGTGGCGGAAGGCGTGGAGACCTCTCTGCAGTTCAAGCGTCTGCGGGAGATCGGTTGCTCCCACGCTCAGGGGTTCTGGTTCTCGAAGCCGGTGGACCGGGCCGCAACCCAGGCCCTGCTGCTGCACCCACCCGTGTGGTAGGGAACCGCACCGCTGTCCCCTGCTATACTGCGCGCGTCTCAACCATCGGCTTTTGGAGCAGCCGAAAGGAGCCCGTCATGCGCAAGATCCCCCTTACCCTCGCGGTGGTGGCCACCGCGTGTCTGGCGCTGGCTTCCTGCTCGAAAGAGGTCAAGCCGAACAAGAAGGGGGCCTTCATCGTCAGCAACAAGAAGTTGATCGAGCTCCCCGCGGTAGCGGTGGAGACCACGACGACCTCCGAGGGCTTTTTTTACAACTACTTCCAGGGTGAGCCGGAGGCGACCCTGCGAGGCGACGACTACATCATCCTGTACGGCGACTACAAGCCCACCGCGTTGAACCCCTACAAGAGGGGACCCGGCTACTTCGAGCAGGACTCGGCGAAACCGGCCGGCACCGATGCCATGACCATCCAGCCGATGGCGGGCAAGAAGGACATGTTCAAGTGCCGGCTCACGAAGCCGGTGGCGGCCGGGGTGTACCTGCTGGAGTGCCAGGCTGGCAATGCCAGCATCGGCTTCCCGTTCAGGATCGAGTAAGCCAGCGGCGGTCGGACCGGCGTCCCTGAGCCGGACCCGTACGCTGTGATCCGGTGCCAGAGATGGTGGCGACAGTCCTTTCCCTGCGCGACGCGCGAGCCGTTGGAGGTACGTGGTTTGCCGTCGCTCTCGCCCTCTACTGGTTGACTGGCGCGCGCGGCCCGATCTGGGCTGACCCCTCCAAGTTGACCCTTTACGCGATCAAGGGGTACTTCCCCAGCCTCAACCCGGGCGACCACGCAGGCTGGAGCGTGCTCGGCTGGGCCTGGCTGCACGTCGTGGACGGCGACCCGGTGGTGACGCTGCACCGTTTGTCGGCGGTGTGTGGGGCGCTGGTGGTGGCGCTGGCGGCGATGCTGGTGTTGGCGCGAGGTGGGGACCGGGCGCGCGCCCACACGGCCGCAGCCCTGCTCCTCGTCGCTCTGCCGCTGTGGTGGGCGTCAGCGGTCGCCGAGACCTACGCGCCGGCGCTGGCCGCGACGCTTGGCGCGGCGCTCGTGCTTGGCAAGACGCCCCGGGGGTGGCGGTGGTGGGTCGGCGGTGCGCTGTGGGGGCTGGCGGTCGCCATCCACGCGATGAGCGTCTTCCTGATCGCCCCGCTCGCATGGGAGGCGGCCCGCACAAGGGCGTGGCGTCTCCTGCCGGGTTTTGTGGTGGGCTCGGCGCCGGTGTGGTTGGCGGTGGCCGGTGGTCCGCCCGACCCACTCACGGGGTTCGCGGCAAGCGGCGCCTCGACGTGGCGGTGGCACTGGGAGGCGTTCCTCGCGCTTGCCCGGGCCCCGCGCGGCGCGGTGATCCTCACCGCGCTGCTGCTGTACGCCCTGGGTCTTGCCGGGGTGGTCGCGCTCTGGCGAGGACGCCGCGGGCCGCACGGGTCCGTCGCGTGGGCGTGGAGCCTGGGGGGGTTATCGCTGCTGTTGCTGACGTACGCGCCGTACCGGCTGCACCTGATGGTCGCGTTCCTGCTCGTGGGGGTGTTGGTGGCACTGCCGGTGCAGCTCCCCGCATGGGCGAGGCTGGGCCACGTCGTCCTGCAGACGCTCCTGTACCTGGCGGTACCGGCGGTGCTCACCATCACCGGACGGCAGGACCTCGGCGTGCGCGAGCTCCCGGACCGGAACAATGCTTTCTACTTCCTCTCTCCTGTTCGATCCGTCCGAAGTGGGACACCGGCCGCCTCGCGTACGGTCATGTCGCTGCCCCGGGAGTCAACTGTGGCCCACTGGAGGTCGGCGCTCGACCCCGGTGCGGAGAGCTACCTCGCCGGGTTGTCCGATTGTGCGCCCGAGCGAGCGGTGGTGCTGGCCGACTTCAACCCCGGCGCGCTGCTGCGTCTCGCGCAGGTGGCGCACGGGTGGCGCCCCGACCTGGAGATTCGGCCGGTCGCGGTGGATGTGGCGCTGGGCGCCGCGGACCCAGTTGAGGCGCTCGCGGCGGAGGTGAGGGGTGCGCTCGCAACCCGCCCCGCGGTGCTCGCCGACGGTTGGGAACCGTACTACCGAACCCGTGAGCTTGCAGCCCGGTTCGCTCTCCAACCGTGCGGCAGCGGCGTTCGGGTGGAACCGTTGCGGCCTGGGAGTGACCTTTCGCCATGACCGAGTTGACGCCGGACTGGGTGTTTTCGGAGGCGGATGGCGCCGCGATGGGCGTTGCGCTCGAAGAAGCCCGCGTGGCGGCAGAGGCCGGCGACGTGCCGGTGGGCGCCGTGATAGTGGCGGCGGATGGAACCGTGTTAGCACGGGCTCACAACCAGCGGGAATCGCACCGGGACCCAACCGCCCACGCCGAGATCCTGGCGCTGCGGGGTGCCGCCGCCGCACTCGGGCGTTGGCGTCTGGAGGGGTGCACCCTCTACGTGACACTCGAGCCGTGTGCGATGTGCGCCGCGGCGGTCGTGGCCGCGCGCCTCGCGTGCGTGGTCTGGGGAGCCCCTGACCCGAAGGCGGGTTTTGCGGGCTCGCTAGGCAACCTTCTCGACGACCCGAGGCTGAACCACCGGGTGGCCGTACGGAGCGGCCTGCAGGCCGCGGAGTCAGCAAAGCTGCTGGAGAGGTTCTTTGCAAAGTTGCGTACCGGCGGGTAGACTCGCACGCCCGGCGCGGAGAGGTGCCGGAGTGGTCGAACGGGACGGTCTCGAAAACCGTTGACCCCCTTCCGGGGGTCCGTGGGTTCGAATCCCACCCTCTCCGCCACCTCACGAGAGTGTGTGGACCGGGCAGGATTGGTCGGTGAGTTGTGTACGGCACGCGGAGAGGTGTCTGAGTGGCTGAAAGAGCACGCTTGGAAAGCGTGTGTACGGGTAACCGTACCGCGGGTTCGAATCCCGCCCTCTCCGCCAGGGTCTTCAGCGACGTCGGCTCCGGCCGCCGTGGGAAGCAAGGAGCCCGGGGTCCGCGCGACGGTGCCCCCCGAACCTCGTCAGGCCCGGAAGGGAGCAGCGATAAGGGGGACGCAACGGGCGCCGCGGTTCCCCCGGGCTCCTTGGTTCGTCACGGCGGTCAGAGAGGGCTGAACTGGCGATGACCTCGTACCAGGTGCTGGCGCGTCGCTGGCGTCCCCAGACCTTTGAGGATCTGGTCGGCCAGGATGTGGTCGTGCGCACGCTTCGCAACGCCCTCGCCTCGGGCCAGATCGCCCACGCCTACCTGTTCTCCGGCCTGCGCGGTGTGGGCAAAACCACGGTCGCGCGCTTGCTGGCCAAGGCACTCAACTGCGACAAGGGACCGACGCCCGAACCGTGCGGGGAGTGCGTCCCCTGCCAGGAGATCACCCGTGGGTCCTCGCTCGACGTGCTGGAGATGGACGCCGCCTCCAACCGAGGCATCGACGACGTCCGGGAGTTGCGTGAGGTGGCGCGAGTGCTGCCGGTGCGGGATCGCTACCGGGTCTTTATCGTGGACGAGGCGCATCAGCTCACGAAGGACGCCTTCGGCGCGCTGCTCAAGATCCTGGAGGAGCCGCCAGCGCACGTGGTTTTCATCCTGGCTTCGACGGAGAAGGACAGGTTCCCGGCGACGATCCTCTCGCGCTGCCTGCAGGTCGACTTCCGGCCGATCCCGATTGACATCGTGGTCGCACGACTCCTCGAGATCGCCGAGAAGGAAGGCTTCCAGATCACCCTGCCCGCCGCGCAGTTGGTCGCCCGTGCCACCGAAGGCAGCCTGCGCGACGCGCTCTCGCTGGTGGACCGCGTGCGCGCCTTCGCCGGAGGGGCGGTAGACGAGAACTCGGTCGCACAGGTGCTGGGCCTGCCGCCCTTCGAGACCGTGCTCGCGCTGTGGCAGGCGCTGGCGAAAGGCGACGTGGCGGCCGCCCTCAAGGTGGTCCGGACCGAGGAGCAGGCCGGGCGCGAGGTGGCCGCGCTCTACGAGCAGCTCGTGCAGCTGCTGCACGCGCTCCTGTTGCTGGCCAACGACCGCGAGGCGACGGTGCCGTTCCCCGCCGACCGCCGCGACGAGCTGCGCGCGAGCGCGGCGAGGCTTGGCTCGCCGCTGCTGGTGCGGCTGCTCGCCCTGGCGCTGGAGGGGAAGGGTCTCGTGGCGACGGCCGAGCGACCGGGGGTTGCGGTCGCGGTGGCCGTCGGACGGTTGACCCTGTGGCCGCGACTGCAGAGAGTGGAGGCGCTGCTGAGCGGCGAGGCTCCACCACCGCTACCCGACACGGGCCCTCTGGCCGACACCTCTGGTCCCGAGCCGGGCGGGGGTTCCGCGTCGCCGGGCGCGCGCCTGGTCGCGGCGCTGGAGGCGAACGGCGCGCACCTTCTGGCCGGGCGGGTCGCGTCGGTGCGCGAGGTGAGCATCGCCGGGGACACCCTGGTGTTGCACTGCAGCGGCATGCTGGCGTCCGCGAGGAAGTCGCTGCAGGAGGGAGTCGAGCAACTCGCGGCGGCCGCACGCGAGGCGGGTCTCCCGGAGAAGGTGCGGGTGGAGGATGATGGCCCCGCTTCCGAGAAACAGGAGGAAGGGCTGCGGGCGCGCGTCCAGGCCGACGAGGACGTCCGCCGTGTCCTCGAGGTGTTCGGGGGTCGCCTGGACAGTGTCGAGGAGAAGCCATGAACGTCGCGAAGCTGCTGCAGCAGGCGCAACAGGCCCAGGCCCAGATGCAGAAGGCCCTCGGTGAGCTCGAGGTGGAGGGCTCGGCGGGCGGAGGTCTGGTGCGCGTTCGCCTCAACGGGCTCAAGGAGCTCAAGGGCGTTGCCATCGATGCGAAGGCGCTGGCCGGCGAGGAAGCGACCCTCGTCGAGGACCTCGTGGTGGCGGCTTGGCAGGAGGCATCGCGCCTCCTCGAGGAGCGCTCGCGCGACCTGCTTGCGCGGATGGGGTTGCCCGCCGGGATGTCAGGCCTGTTCTGATGGAGCTGCGGCCGCCCTCGGTTCGTGAGCTCTTGGAGCGGCTGGAGCAGCTGCCCGGCGTGGGTCCCCGCACCGCGACCCGGCTGGTGCAGTACCTGGTTCGACATCCGGATGGGGCGAGGCTACTGGCCCAGGCGCTCTCGAACGGGGCAGACTCGGTGCGCCACTGCAACATCTGCTTCCTGCTCACCGAGGACGACCCGTGTCCGGTGTGCCGGGACGAGAGCCGCGATCGCTCGCTCATCTGCGTCGTCGAGGACCCGCTCAACGCGTGGGCGGTCGAGGCGACAGGCGAGTTCCGCGGCACCTACCACGTGCTCGGCGGCACACTGGACCCGCTCCATGGCGTCGGGCCCGAGGAGTTGACGGTCGCGGCACTGGTGGCGCGCGTGCGGTCAGGCGGGGTGCGCGAGGTGATCGTCGCGACCAACCCCACGGTAGAAGGGGAAGCCACCGCGCACTACCTCGCGCGCGCTCTTCGTGCGGGCGGAGCAACCGTGACGCGGATCGCCTTTGGGCTGCCCGCCGGGGGCGAGATCTCGTACGCCGACCAAGTGACGCTGACACGTGCGCTTGCGGGTCGGCGGGGTATGGATTGACGCGTAATGGCAAGCTATACTCACACTTTGATGGGCGGAGGCCGGCGGTCATGACGATGCTTGGGTCCAACCTGGTGATGTACGAGGAGGAGTTCGACAAGATCAACTCCATCCTCAGCAGGCTCTGGATGGACGCCAACGCCAAGATCGTGTTCCTGGTCGACAAGAACGGTCAGCAGATCGCCGCAAAGGGGGATCTCGATAAGGTGGATGCGACGTCGCTCGCGTCCCTCACCGCCGGGAACGTGGCCGCGACCGACGGCCTGGCAAAACTGATCGGGGAGAAGGAGTTCTCGATCCTCTTCCACGAGGGGGAACGGGACAACATCCACATCTCCATCGTCGCGCAACGCCTCATCCTGGTGGTCATCTTCGACGAACGTTCTTCGCTGGGCCTCGTGCGTTTGCGTGTCCGGAAGGCGGCCGCCGAAGTCGAGGAGGTGCTGAACCAGATGGCGTCCAAGGCGGCCGAACAAGGCGAGGCTCCCGTCTCGCCGTTTGCCGAGATCACCGACGAAGACATCGACGCCCTGTTCACCGAATGAGCTTCATCAACTACGCCTCCCGCGAGATCAACTGCAAGATCGTCTACTACGGTCCCGGTCTGGGCGGCAAGACGACCAACTTGCAGTACATCTACGAGCGCACAAACCCTCAAAACAAAGGGCAGTTGATCTCGCTGGCGACCGAGACCGACCGGACGCTCTTCTTCGACTTCCTCCCCCTCGATCTGGGCAGCGTGCGCGGCTTCCGCACCCGGTTCCACCTCTACACCGTCCCCGGCCAAGTGTTCTACGACGCCTCGCGGAAATTGATCCTCAAGGGCGTGGACGGGGTGATCTTCGTCGCAGACTCCCAGGAGGCGCGGATGGATGCCAACCTGGAGGCGCTCGACAACTTGAAGCACAATTTGCACGAGAACGGGTTCGACCTTGCCGGTCTCCCGTACGCGCTCCAGTTCAACAAGCGCGACCTCCTGGGTGCGGTCGCCTACGACGTCATGTTCCGGGCGCTCAACTTCAAAGGTGAGCCGACGTTCGAGGCGGTCGCTCCCAAGGGCGTGGGCGTTTTCGAGACGCTCAAGGCCGTCGCAAAGCAGGTCCTGCAGGACCTCGCGCGGAAGTGACCTCAGCGCGCGCAGCGCGGTGAGGTCATCCTGAGCACAGCGAAGGATCCCATGAAACGGCAGTCGGCTTTTGCGCGCCCTCCGGTGCCCGCGTACCATGTGAGTGTGAACGCGCGTCATGGAGCCGGAAGGCTCTCCGCCATTGTGCTCGCGGCCGGTGAGGGCAAACGGATGCGCACCCTGCGGGCCAAGGTGCTGCACGAGGCGGGCGGAAGGGCGCTGCTCGACCATGTGCTCGCGGCGCTCGAACCGCTGGGCCCTGCGCCGCTCGTGGTGGTCGTGGGACATCTGCGGGAGCAGGTGGAGGCGCACCTGGCCGGGCGTGGCGCGGTCTTGGCCGTGCAGGAGCCGCCGAAGGGAACCGGGGACGCGGTCGCGCGCGCATTGCCCCATTTGCCCGATGACGGCGAAACGCTCGTGCTCTCCGGCGACGTGCCTCTGATCACCCCTGCAACCCTGAGGGCGCTGGTGGAGCTGCGGCGGAGCCGGGGCGCCGCCGCAGCCCTGGTGAGCGCCGTGCCCGCCGAGCCGGGGAGCTACGGTCGGGTCGTGCGAGACGAGGTGGGAGAGGTGATCGGGATCGTGGAGGCGCCCGACGTCACGCCCGAGCAACAGGGGATCGGTGAGGTCAATGCCGGCACGTACGTGTTCGAGCTGGCTCCGCTGCGGCGGGCGGTCGGCCGGCTGCGGCCGGACAACGCCCAGGGCGAGTACTACCTGACCGACGCGATCGGGCTCCTGGCTTCGGAGGGGCACCGGGTCGCGGCGTTCCGGCTCCAGGACCCGGACGAGATGATCGGGGTCAACTCGCGCGCCGACCTCGCCGAGGTGCACCGTCTGCTGAACGCCCGGGTCGTCAGGCACCTTCAGGAAGCCGGCGTGACGGTCCTGGATCCCGCCACCACCTGGGTGGATGCCGACTGTACGGTGGGCGGCGACACCGTGCTGGAGGCGGGTGTGCACCTGCGGCGTGGGTGCTCGGTCGGTGTCCGGTGCCGGATCGGCGCCCACTCTGTGTTGGACGGCGTCACCGTTCCGGATGATGGCGCGGTGGCCCCGCTGACTCGTCGCCGCGGGAAGTAGAGTCGTCAGAAAGATCCAGTGCAGGCGGCCTGGTGCGGTGCTGCATCGCCACATGTCGTGGCGGTGCCGACACAGGGAGTTTCGGCAACACGTCGTGGAGAGCGGCTAGAATTGGGCACGGGATTCGCTTTGCGGTCACTCGTGGGTGGAGGAATCATCAATCGTCGGCCGGCGGGGGCGTGGGGAACGGGGGAGGGCTGAGCGGCCATGTGCGGCATCGTCGGGTACGTGGGGCCGCGTGAGGGCGTGCCGATAGTGCTTGAGGCTTTGCGTCACCTCGAGTACCGCGGGTACGACTCCGCCGGGGTCGCCGT
>DATKMD010000047.1:0-3556 GCA_035542075.1 Thermoanaerobaculaceae bacterium | reverse complement strand
GTCCGAGAAGAAAGCCCGCTCCCCCGCACCCGTCTCCACGTTTACCTCGATGCCTGCGGCTACCAGCTTCCGGCACGACTCGGGCACCAGGGCAACGCGACTTTCGCCCGGCCGGATCTCCTTCGGCACCCCTATTCTCATGGCTGAGGCCTGCTCCACCAGACCACCGACATCACGCAATCCGGTGAAGGCAGTTGAGGTAAGCGTCTATTCCCCGGGGAGCGGTGCCGAATCAGTCTGGCCTGACCCTTCTGTCGCCAGCAGCCCCGCGAGTCACCTCGGGTGCTCTTGCCGGACTGCGTTGCGCCGACGGGGGGAAGCGCCAGCGGACCTCGGGCGCCAGAGGCCGCTCTCGCTCGGGGCACGACTTTGCAATACACTTGAAACAGGCTCGAGTCCGTCGGGACGGGACGGCTGGACCAGGGACTTTGAGTAAGGAGCATGGCCGGGGCTCGGACCGCCCCGGCGCAAGCGAGGTCGAGGGCCAGAAGATGGAACCGTTGGACGAGGAACCCCGGCGCGACTTCGAGGCGGCGTTCGCCGACCTGCGAGTCTTCCGGGTCTTCCAGCACGTCCCGGACGAACAGCTCGAACAGTTCGCCGCCTTCACGTCGGAGCACCTCATCGCCCGCGGCCAGACCATCTACGAAGAGGGCAAGAGCGGCGAGGACTTCTACGTGGTCGTCTCCGGGTTCGCCGAGGATTTCTGCACGACCATCGGCGGGAACCAGCCGGTGAGCCGGTCGCGGGTGGGGCAGATCCTCGGTGAGGCCTCCTTCCTCGACGGTCACCCTCGCCCCACCACGGCGGTCGCAGTCCAGAAGGGGGTGCTGCTGCGGTTCAACAGCGGCGGGCTCCGTCGCTGGCTCGTCAACGATCACAGGCTGGGCGCTTCGCTCGCCCGCTCGTTCTGGCACTCCCTCGCCGCCAAGATCAGGCAGACCAACCAGTTCATGAGCCAGATCCTCCCGCTCGCCGAGGCCGGGGAGCACCCGGGAAGCGCGCCCGCGCAGCACGTCGAGCTGATGCCGGGCGCCAAGATGGACCTCTTCCGGGAAAGCGGCCTGTCGGCCGCCGAGCTGCGGCTGCTGGCCTCGACCCTCCACGCCAAGCACTTCCAGCGCGACTCATTCATCTTCCACGAGAACGAACCGGGCGACTCCCTCTACATCGTCTTCGACGGCGAGGCGCGCATCTCGCGACAGGTGAGCGGGCGGGGCGAGGAGCCTCTCGCGATTCTCGGGCGAGGCGAGGTCTTCGGCGAGATGGCTCTGGTCGATGACCAGGTCCGCAGCGCGGACGCGCGCGCTCACACAGAGGGGTGCACCGTGCTGGTCCTCAGCCAGAGCGACCTCGACGAGGTCCTCCACATGCCCCCGGTGGCCGCCTCGCAGTTTCTTTACCTCGTGTGTGGCGTGCTCTGCCACCGCCTGCGGTCAATGATCAACCTTCTGGCGTCGTGGCGAACCAGGATCGGCATCGGGCAGGAGGACCAGGAGCAACCGTCGGGCAAGTAGTCCCGAGGTGGCGGGTCTGCCGCGGGTCTACCCCTGCTTCCCCAGACGTGCAAAGCGGTCGGTGAGGGTCTGGCCATCGGCGAAGATGAGGCCCGCGTCCTGGAGCTTCTGAAGCCGATCCGCTGGGCTGGGATGCGTCTTGGCGAGGGAGGCGAGCGATCCGCCGCTCGCACCCGCCATGCGCGCGGCGAGCCTGACCAGGAACTCCTCGTAGGGCACGGTTGCGTAGCCTGCGCCGTGAGCGATGCGGCAGCCACGGGCGTCGGCGTCGAACTCGTCCTTCCGGCTCATGCCGCGGGTGATCAGCACGTCCGCGCCCTTCTCGCCGATTTGCCGCATCAAGTCCGCGGTCAGTCCCCCTCCGCCGGCGTGGTCGGAAACGATCGACACTCCGGCCGTGATCAAGTTGCTGCGCCTGATCTCGTCGAGGACGTGCTGGCCGGCAACGTGCCCGCACTCGTGGGCGAGCACCGTGGCCAGCTCGGCTTCGCTTCGGCAGGACTCGAGCAGCCCACGGGTGACGAAGACGTAGCCGCCGGGGCACGAGAACGCGTTCACGGTGTCGGTATCGAGAAGCGCGAAGCGCCAGACCGTCCCCGGCCGCCCGACCTGCCGCGCGACTACCTGCCCCACCAGGTTCAGGTAGCGGGTGCGCGCTTGGTCGTCCCACAACGGGTAAGTGCCAAGGACCCGCGCGGCCACGACTCGACCGAGTTGTCGCTCCTCCTCCGGCGTGAACTCGCGCTGGCTGGCCGCCACCGCGCCCCCCGCCTTGACCACGTCACCGGTCGTGATGGAACCGAGGTTGACCCCCCCGCATCCCGCGAGCGGCAGCAGGGCCACCAGCACCAGCGCCGGGCGCCTCACAAGCCGCCTCCCAGCTTGCCGGCACGGATGAACCTGTCGACATCGGCGGCGTCAACCGTGATCTTCTCCACCTTCTCGACGGCGGCGAAGTTGTAGCTCGACCCGAGCTTCTTCTCCTCCTCGGTGACGCCGCGCGCCCCGGCCGTCGAGGACACCGCCGGCTTGTCAGAGGCGAAGAGCCCGGCGGTCGCGTCCGCGAGCCTGGCGAGGCCCGATCGCTGCTTCTTCGGCACCGCGAACGCATCGGCAGAAAGCTGTGGCAGCGGCCCACTTTCCGTCCGCTTCACCTGGAGATCCCCGACCGTGTACCCGGCGATCCCCTTCGAGTCCCGCCGGTAGACGACCGCCGGGATCTGGACCTTGGCTCCTGACGGGGGCTGGTAGCTCGTCGGCAGCCCGCTCTCGGTGCGGACGCCCTGCGCCTTGGGATCGAGCGCAACCAGCAGTGCGAGTACCCAGGCATCGCCCTGCTGCCAGCGTCTCTCCTGCCATGCGACACCGCCGACCCCGGTGATCGCCCACACCCCTTCGCGGTCGGCCACGAAGATGCTGGTCTTCCCGCCGGCCGTGATCTCGACCCGTGTGCCGGCCTCCGCCTGCAGCACGACCGCCTTGCCTTGATCGGGGCCAGCAAAGACCGCGCGCCCCGTCGTCGTGAGCAGGTGCGCCGCGTGCGCCTCTGCGAATGCAACGGTCAGCAGCAGAAGGACGATCACGCCGCGAGATCTCATGAATCGATTCTAACCGGGCTGCCTCCCCGGCGCCCGGCGCAGGAGCCACCACATGCTCGCCGCCGCCGTGACGAACAGCACCAGCCAACCCTGCTGTTGGTAGAACCCGCCCGGCTGGCCGACCAACTCGACTGCCACCGGGACAACGGCCACCCAGATCGCAGCCAGCAGGTAGGCCGCCGGGTTTTGCCTCAACACGAAGCGCGCGAGCAGCACCGCTCCCCCCAGGATCACCGCGCCCTGCACGAGCCCTGCCACCACCTCGAGCGCGGAGGCACCCCGCGCGACCGGCGCCAGCGCCAGCAGCACGCTGGCTGCAAAGAGCACCTTTTGCCAGGGCTTCGCGAGCCCTCTCCAGAGGTGGAGGGCCAAACCAACGAACCCTAGGGCGAGGAGAAAGGCCATCAGCGGCTCGCCGAGGGTGCTGAGAGCCGGGAACGC
>DATKMD010000046.1:0-5831 GCA_035542075.1 Thermoanaerobaculaceae bacterium | reverse complement strand
CGTCGTCCTGGACCATTCCGCAGGGACCGGTGCTGCAATTGTTCGCCTTGGCGATCGCGATGCCGCCGGGGTTGGTGGTGGCATCGGGGAGAGTGGCCACGAGGTCGGCGAAGTGGCCCGGCTTGTTGACCTTCGCCGGGTTGATCGGCGACTGGCCGTGCTTCGCGGTGACGATGACCAGGGTCGAGTCGTAGATCCCTTCGCGCTTCAGCGCACCGATCATGCGGCCGAGGGCCTCGTCCGCCTGCTGCAGGCCGTAGGCGAGAACAGGGGACGGAGTCCCCGCGCCGTCGAGGTAGCCGCCCGCCTGTCCGGTGAATGAGCTGGCCGGGCAACTCCCGTCCTTGTTGTCCTTGGCCAGCTTCTGGCCGACGCTCACCGCCTGGAAGTTCATCCCGAAGATCGCGGGCACGCCCGGGCCCAGGGCGGACCCGGGATTCTCGGCAACGAAGCGCGCCACGTCGAGCGCGTGCAGGCCATCGACGCTGACGAGAAGGACGTGACGGATCCCACGATGCCGCTCGTGGGCTTGCAGGGGTTGCGCCACGACGACGAGGGCACACAGCGACAGAACGGCGCGACGGAAGCGATGCTTCAAGGGCTCCTCCTTGTATTGGGACAACCCCTCTACTGTGGGAATGGCGCGTGGCGGCCCGGCGAGCGGCGTGTGACGTCGCCGTGACGTCAGGGAGCCCTGAACGCCCCTCAAGCCGCCCCCCTTTCCGTCGCCTCCACGCGGCCGGCGGAACGGAGGCCGGCGTCTCGTCGTAGATGCTGCCGGAGGAGTGGAAGACGACCCGCGCCGGGTGCGGGAAAGGAGGACCCAGCGTGAGACCCGAAGCAGTGCCGATCCTCTGTGATCCCGCCTCCCAGGAGCCCCTGCGACTCATCGAGGAGGCGGGCGGCTCGTGGCTCGTCGCCACCGGGTCTGGCCGGCGCTTTCCCCTCCGTGACGGGATCCCCCGGTTCCTCGAGGAGGCCGACCTCGACGGCGAGAATGGTCGCTACCAGCGGCTCTACGACCGCATGGCGGCCTTCTACGACCTTTCGACGTGGCTCTATGCATGGGTCAAGGGAACCGGCGAGGAGGCGCGGCGGCGCGAGTACCTCCGTGAGCTCGGGGTGCGCGAAGGGGACCGCGTCCTGGAGGTTTCGGTGGGCACGGGGGCCAACCTGCCGCTCCTGCCCAGCGGAGCGTGGTACTTCGGGCTCGACATCTCGTGGGGCATGTTGAGCCGGTGCCGGAGGCGGTCGCGCCGGTGTGGTCTCAATGTCGACCTCTTTCTGGGTGCTGCCGAGCGCCTCCCGTTCCGGAGCGCCGTCTTCGACAGCGTGTTCCACGTCGGCGGGATCAACTTCTTCAGCGACCGCCGGCGGGCCCTGGCCGAGATGGTGCGGGTGGCGAAGCCCGGGACCCGGATCGTCATCGTCGACGAGACCGAAAACTTCGCGGCGAGGCACGAGAGGACACCCTTCGCGAGGGCGTTCTACGGAAGACGGCCACGGCGGATCGAGGCTCCGGCGGAGATGCTGCCCGTTGGCATGGGTGATGTGCAGACGCATCTGGTTGCCGGCGGCGACCTGTACTGCCTGAGCTTCCGAACACCTCGCGTGGTCGAGCCGGACTCCGAGCCGTCTGCACCAGTCGCCGGCGGTGCCGATCATCGCGACCCTCACCCTGCTTGAGCGCCCCTGAGAACCAGCGGGTCAGGCACGGATCGTGCTTGACCAGCGCGGGAGTTGATGCCATGGCCGACTGTGAGATGCTCACCACGTGCGTCTTCTTCAACGACCGGATGGCTAGCATGCCTGCGACCGCAGGGCTACTGAAGAACCGCTTCTGCCAGGGGAATTGGGAAGCCTGCGCGCGGTACCGGGTCTGCAAGGGCCTCGGCCGGGAGAAGGTCCCGAAGGACCTCTTCCCGAACCAGACCGACGTGGCTGACCGGCTCCTCCACTGAGTTGCGGGGTAGCGGTGCGGCCGCGGCCGGTCGGACGCTTCGCGCGACAGGGCCGCTCCGCTCTCCTGGTGCGCCGATATCCGGGTTCGAGCCGCGCGGCCGATCTCCGGACTCGACTGGGGGTGCAGGGCCAGGGAGTGCCATCCTCTTCTCGCGGAGTGCTATGTGCGGCGGCATCGCGCGCGAGTGGCTGAGCTTGATGGCGGTACTCGCCGGAGGGGACAGGTACAGCAGGTACAGCGAGTGGCCTTGCCGTCCCCATGTCGCGATGGCAGACTGATCGCGGGCCGCCCGTGGAGCTCGTCGCCGTCAACGAGGACGAGACGCTCTTCGTGTCCGGTGAAATCGAGGACTGGGGGGTGCTCCGCGCTCTGGCGATCGACACTGTCGTGGACATGGAGGGAACCATCGACCCCGGGGTCCCGGAGGCCCCGGACGCGATCCTCTGGAATGACCGGCCAGCAGGCACTCGCCCACCTACGCGAGCGTCGTCCGGGCTCTCTGTTCAACGAGGCCTTCGCCGCGTACGTGCGGGCGCTGCCAGCCCGGCAGGTCCGGCTGGAGACGCTGTAGACCGCTGGTCCTGAGCCCTTGGCCTCTTCCTCGTGCACCTTGAGCCGCTTCCGGCTCAGCCACAGGGTGTCGTTCTCTTTTCGAGCCGCCCGTCCATCGGGCTCATTCCTCGAGCTGCCTATCCGCCGTATACTCCGCGCTCCGCTGGGAGGACCGATGAACGTCATCATCGTGGCGGCTGCCGCGGCGGCAGCTGCAGTCGTCGTCGTTGTCGTGAACCGGAAGCGGAAGTCGAAGAAGCCGCCAGACCAGCTGTGAGCCGGCTGATCCGACGACGTTTGCGCCCGCCCCTCACAGCCTGTCGCGCGTGTCAGGCAGCCCGTCCCGGGCTCTCCCAAGATGCCGGCGAGCCCCTCCAAGAGATCGAGACCCAGCTGGCCTGTCGGGAGCCACTCCCGGCCTCGCCCCGCAGCGGGCGTGGCGCCTGCCAAAGCCGCAGCGACATCCCTCTTCCACCGTTCGATCATCGAGAACATCCGCTACGGCCGGCTCACCGCCAGCGACGACGAGGTGATGGAAGCGGCGCGGCGGGCGGAGGCGGACGAGTTCATCCGCCGGCCGACCGAGGGCTACCACACGAGGGTCGGTGAGCGTGGCGTCAAGCTGTCCGGCGGCGAGCGGCAACGGATCGCGATCGCCCGCGCCCTGCTGCGCCGGGCGCCGACCCTGCTGCTGGACGAGGCCACGAGCGCTCTCGACGGCGAGAGCGAGGCGGTGATCCCCGACCGGCCCGGCTCACCCGCGAGCGTCCATCAGCGCGCGCAGGTTCCGGCCCAGCAACGATTCCGGGTCGTTCCGACCCAGCCACGCCAGCTTCATCCGAAGGCCAGTCTCGTCTCGCTCGCCGCCTCGTTGGGCGGCGCGGAGCAGCCCCCGGGTCTCGCCCTCCGTGAAGTGGACGCCAGCGTCCTCCACCTCGAGCTCGGGGTTGGCCGGACACGCGCGCTGGCACAGGAGACAGCCGATCAGGCAGCGGTGCGCCCGGGCGGGGACCCAGTCTGGCCACGGGTCGGTGCGCTCGTTCAGGAGTGTCAGGCACCTCTCGGCATGGAGGAGCAGCCGATCCGAATCGATGGCCCCGGTCGGACAGGCTTTCTGGCACCGGCGGCAGCCCTCGCACTCGGCGAGCAGCCGCGGCCCGCCGACGCCCACCGCGCCGCTCGGGAGGAGAACATCCGTCACGAAGCCGCAGAGCTGGATGTAGCTGCCCGCCCCCGCCAGGTAGGTGATGTTGTTGCGACCGTACCGCACGAGACCCAGGCGCGAGGCGATGGTCTTGAGCGGGCCCGCCAGGTGTTCGACACGAGCGCCCGGCAGGCCGTGCGCCGCGAGATCCTGGCGAACCTCCTCGAAGGTCGCTCGATACCGGACGTACGTCGGAGGCAGGAGGGCATCGAGGGGGCCGCCGGGCAGCTCGAAGGTGACCCGAGAGGCGGGACGAGGCTTGGCCACGACGAGCACGCTCCCACTGGTGGGGGTCTCTCCACCGTCGAGGGAGGCGAGCTCGGCCCGATAGAACGCCTCGTCCAGCTCTCCGCCGACCCAGCGCCTCGCGATCTCCTCGCTCGCGTCTCTGATGACCGTCAGAGGACCCCAGGCGACTCCGTAGCGCCGCTCGGCGGCCCATTCGAGTAACATATTCTCTCGCAAGTAGTTATTCCCCTCGCTTCTCGGTGCCGCTGTAATGACCTAATGTCAGAATAGGTCATTACTCAACCCAAGCTATGTTCCGGCCGGGAAATAGTCAAGTAAGATTCTAGGTGGTTACGCGAATGGAGCCTCTTTGGGCGGACCTGATCAACTCCGACTGGCGCGACCATCTCGGAAGCGGGAGACGCGAGGACCGGATCGGGAACGATGCCTGGCTTCGCCGGTATCTGGCGCGCACGAGCTGGTCCTCGGACGGGCTGCCCCGTGACGAGGAGCGCAGGGGCCTCAGAGACTTGCGCGAGCTGCTCCGACGGATGGTCGACGCTGCCCGGGAGGGACATGCGGTCGTCGGAGCGGACGTGGCGGCGTTCAACCGTATCCTCGCCGCGGCCCCCGTGATGCCCCGGCTCGAGCGCGTGGGCGGGGCCTGGCGTCTGGGGACGGCCCCGGGCAGGGGCGGGATCGACGACGTCCGAGCGGAGATCGCCCTCTCCTTCGCCAACCTGCTCGCCGAAGGCGATCCGACGCGGATCAAGCGCTGCGCCAACCCGGACTGCGGCTGGGTGATCTACGACGAGAGCCGCAGCAGAACCCGCCGTTGGTGCGACGCCAAGGAGTGCGGGAACCTGATCAAGGTCCGCCGCTTCCGCGCTCGCCAGCGGGCCCACGGCTGAGGCGTGCGTCAGGGCCGCGGTTCCTGGTGACCTTGCCCAGACCTTTCATGCGCGCTCCCCGCGAGCGTGCCGAACTCTCGCGTATCAGCCGGGCGAGTTCCTCCGCTCCACCCTCTGACTGAGAGCCATGAGTACCCAGCCAAGGACCAGGCACACCAGCACCTTCGTGGCCAGCGTCGATGCCGCCGAGGATGAGTGGGCAGCATCAATCGCCCCAGGACGGAGCAGGAACACGGGAGCTCCCAGGAGTCCACAGAGCCCCCAAGCAGCGATGAAGAAGCAGGCGCTGGCGGCCAGTCGAAGATCGGCGGCCGCCCTTGGGTAATCCCCCGAGTCGCTACGAGCCCTCGCCCAGTCGAAGCAGCTCGAGAGAAAGCAAAGGAGTATCACCCCCCCACCGACTCCGAAGACAGCCGGACGGTGGACAGCGGTGGACCAGACCGCAAGCCAGACGAGTAGAGCTGCAAAGCCAACCGAGAGAGGCAGTACCCGCCTCCAGCCCGCAGCCGAGGAAACGGCGGCCCCCACCGCAAGGAGAGCCGCACCCAGTGCCCCGGATCCTGCCCACAGAAGGAAGAGCGCTGGCCCGCCGAAGGGCGCTGCGATAGCCCCACCCTCGCGCAGGACTGGAACGTACCACCACGAGAGCAGGCAGGACACCGCCACCAGGTAGGCGGCACCCACTCCCGCCACGGCCACTCCGACGCGTGCCCTTTCCATCGCGAATCTCCGCTTCACTCCATACCGCCGTGTAGCCTAGCACCGAGGAAGGCTGCGAAGCGGCGCCCGCGTCTGGACGAGACGGTGCGGCCGGCGCCTCCTTTCCGGCCGCGAACCTCATGGACCGCATGGCGTGGGCCGCCCACCGTCCGCCGTTCATCGGCAAGGCGGCGATGCTGGTCACCACCGCGAGCATGGGAACGCGCGACGCGCTCCGGGCGCTCTCCTGGTTCGCCTTCACGGGCTTCGACGT
>DATKMD010000045.1:0-6934 GCA_035542075.1 Thermoanaerobaculaceae bacterium | reverse complement strand
CACACGTAGAGCTCGCTGTCGGCCACGAACCCGAGGTCGCCCGTGTCCAGCCAGCCGTCGCTGATCGCACGGGCCGTGGCATCCGGCTGCCCGAGGTACCCGACCATCACCGATGGGCCGCGCGCGAAGATCCTTCCCACGGTGCGCTCGGGAACCTCTTCCCCTTGCGCGTTCCGGACCTCCAGCTCGCAGCCGGGCACCGGCGTCCCGACCGAGACGATCCTCCTTGGGCCCGTCGCGGCCTCCCCTGTCGCCGCAAGACGGGTCGGGTCCACACCGATTGCCTTGGGCGGGCGGGCCGGCGGTGCGAAGGTCACGGCCAGCGCGGCCTCGCCGAGGCCGTAGACAGGCCGCAGCGCCGCAGCGTCGAAGCCGAAGCGGGCAAAGCGCCGAGCAAACCGGTCGAGCGATTCTTCGGACACCGGTTCGGCGCCGCACACGGCGAGGCGCCAACTCGAAAGGTCTTGGCCCTCGAGATCCGCATCCCGCACGCGCGTCGCACAGATTGAATATCCAAACGTCGGCGACACAGACAGCGTGGCCCGATGGCGCGCCACGGCCCGCAGCCAGAGCGCGGGACGCGCGAGGAAGTGCTCGGGAGGGATCAGCACCACGGGTCCCGGGTAGTAGACGGCAAGGAGGAGGCAACCGATCAGCCCCATGTCATGGTAGAGGGGCAGCCAGGACACGCCGCGCTGCGGGACCCCCTCCTCGGGTGGCAGGAGCGCCCTGATGGCCGCGAGCTGCGAGAGCAGGTTGCGGTGGGAGAGGGCGATCGGCTTCGGGTCGGCGGTCGAGCCCGAGGAGAACTGGATGAGCGCGAGGTCCTCTGGGTTCGCCGCGGCCTCCAACACTCCGGTGCCTCGAGAGCCAAGGTCGTCGAAAGTCAGGCAGCCAAGGCGTGGACGGGAGCGCTCGATCGCTTGACCTAGAAGCCTGCGGGTTTTCGCATCTGCCAGGACGAGGCTCGCGCCGACCCTCTCGATCATCTTGGCGGTCGCGGCGTGGTACTCGGGCAGGCGGCCCAGGCGGAAGGGCGGGTACAGCGGCACCGGCACCGCGCCTGCCAGCTGCACGCCGAAGTACGCGTTCACGAAGGCCGGTGAGGTCGGGAAGACGAGGGCGATTCGGTCACCGGGCGCGATTCCAAGCTCACGGAGGGCCCCGGCTAGCTGCCGGGCGCGCGCGTGGACCTCCGTGAACGGGAGAAATGTCTCCTGCTCGTGGAGGTCCACGAACGTTATGCCGGACGTGGTTCGCGCCGCCGCCGCCAGGGCCTCGTTGACCGTGCCATATTGAATGGCAGGCAACGGCGGGCCTTTCACTGAGTGCCCTCTCGTTGTGCGTCCTCGGGGTCACCCGTCGTCGGCGCCTTTCCCGACGTGCGCTCCACGAGATCCACGAGGTCCCCGACGGTGACCACGGCGAAGGCGTCCTCATCGGAGAGCTTGATGCGGAATCGGTCCTCGAGCGCGACGGCCAGGATGATCGCGCCCATCGAGTCGATTCCGAGGTCGCGCGCAAGCTCGTGGCAAAGTTCCACGGGCTCGGTGACCTCGAGATCCACCGAGAGCGTCTGACGGATCTCCTCCAGGATCTCCGCCCTCAGGTCAGGCATGCCGGCCTCCAGGAATGAAGCGCGGCAGCCCTGCGAACGCCAGCGCGTACTCCTCACCCATGGCGCGCTCCTCGGCCGGGATCCGCACGCTCAGGAGCGCCAGGTTGGCGACCACGAAGACGATCGCGCAGAGCCAGGCGCCGTGGATCAGGGGAACGCTCACCGCCTCCAGCATCACCGCGAGGTAGTTCGGGTGGCGCAGGTACCGGTACGGGCCGTCCATCACAGGTCTTTCGCCCGCCACCGCGATGATGCGTGTGTTCCAGCGCGGGCCGAGAGTCGCAGCCGCCCACCAGCGCAAGCCCTGGGCCGCGAGCGCCACACCCAGGGCGGCGAAACCGAAGGCACCCGGGAAGGGACGGCGCAGAGCGACCACCTCGGCCGCACAAGCCAAGGGGAAGAGCGTGTGCACCGCGACCATCGCGCGGTAGTGGCCGCGGCCCGTTTCCACCCCACCGGCGGCAAGTGCCAGCCGGGCATTGCGACGGGAGACGAGCAGTTCGAAGCCCCGCTCGGCGTACAGCAGTGCCAGGAACGCAACGTAACACGCGACCGAGCTCACCATTGCAGGAGGACCAGCTCCGAGAAGAACCCGGGGCCCATCGACATCAGGAGACCGTGGTCGCCGCTCTTCGCCTCACCGGAATCCAGAAGCTCGCCCAGGACGAAGAGCACGGCGGCCGAGGAGAGGTTGCCGGTCTCCCGCAGGGACTTCCACGAGCGGGCGAGCGCGCCTTCGGGCAACTCGAGCGTCTCCTCGAACGCCTTGAGGACCTTTGGCCCGCCGGTGTGGGCGATCCAGTGGCGGATGCCGGCGCGCTCGAGGCCTTGGGCCGCCAGGAAGTCGTCCACGTCACGCCGCACGTGCGCGTGCACGACATCGGGCACCTTGGCCGAAAGGACGACCTTGAAACCGGTGTCCACGATGTCCCACCCCATCACCCGCTCGGTGTCCGGGTAGAAGACCGAGCCGGTGGCTGTCACGCGCGGTCCCGCGCCGGCCCGCGAGCCGCGGTGCTCGCTCCCGGTGAGCACAACTGCGGCTGCGCCGTCGCCGAACAATCCGGAGGAGATGATGTTCGGGATGGAGAAGTCGTCGCGCTGCAGCGTGAGCGAGCACAGCTCCACCGAGAGGGTCACGGCCACGCGATCTGGGAACGCACGCAGGTAGTCGGAGGCCCGCGCGATACCGGCGGCCCCGCCCGCGCACCCGAGCCCGAAGATCGGCGTTCGCCGCACGTCCGGCCGCAGTCGCAGCCTGTTGACCAGGCGCGCGTCGATGCTGGGCGTGGCGATCCCCGTTGTTGTCACGAAGAAGAGGTGGCCGACATCGCCCGCCTCGAGGCCCGCGCGCTCGAGCGAATCGCGCACCGCCTCCTCGCCGATATCCACCGCAACCTCCGTCCAAGCCTCATTGCGGCTGGCGAAGGAGGCGAGCTCCTTGTACCGCTCGATCGGAACCGCGAGGAAGCGACCGGAGACCTGGACCGCACGGTGGAGGTCCTCAAGGCGCTCGACGTTGAAGTGGGCGCCGGCCCAGGCGTCGCGGAACGCCGCGATGAGCGTTTCCTGGTCGGCATAGTGCTTCGGGAGCGCCCGGCCGACGGCACGGATAGTGGGGGCGTGACGGGCCTTCGTCATCGTTTCGCCCACCCGCCGCGGTCGGCCAGGGTTCGCCCGCTCATGGTCTCGCCCCACATTCCGGTAACCCTAGCACCCGGGTCGCTGTTTCCAAACCCGTCGACTAAGGTGCGTTGCGTCACCGCGCGCCAGGGCGCATCCAGCCAGCCCGCGTGCTACTTGAGGTGGGCCTGGACCCGGGCCAGGCTTTCGCGCGCCAGCTCCCGGTAGTAATCGTCGGTGACCCAGGCCGTGGGCAGGGAGAGCCCCTTGTCGAGTTCGGCCTTCGCCTCGGGCCAGCGCTTGGCCGAGGCGAGCGTGATGCCGAGCTCGACGTGGTGGGGGATGACGTCCGGCTTGAGCTCGCTGGCGCGGCGTAGGTCGGAAATCGCCGCGTCGAGGGAGGCCGGCGGGAACTTCCCGTACAGGAGCTGGGCGAAGCTCTTCAGGAACCAGCCGAGCTCCACCATCTCCCGGTTCCAGATCGCGAGAACGTGGAGTGCGACGTCGTCGTTCGGGTCGAGCTGCAACGCCTTCTCGGCCTCGGTCTTGACCTCCTTCGAGAGCTCGACCTTGCGCTTGCCACCCTCGAACAGCGCCAGCTTGCCGACGGCCACGGCGAGGTAGGTGTGGCCGTTCGCGTCGGAGGGGGAGAGGCTGACCGCCTCGCGGGCGAGCGTCTCTGCCTCGATGCAGAGGTTCTTCTGCTCGGCGAGCTGCTTCGACAGCGTCGCCTTGTCAGTCAGCGCACGCACCAGCTTCCACGTCGCCTCATAGCTGTCGGGGCTTACCTCGAGGGCACTGCGGTATGCCGCAATCCCACCTTCGAGGTCGAGCTTGTCCATGGCGGTATCGCCCGCCGCGATCGTGGCCGCTACGTCGGCCGCGCCTGCGACAGAAGCCCCGAGGAGAAACGCTGCCGTCGCGAGTCCTGCAGTCTTTCGTGCCATCAGAAGCTCTCCCTAGCTCGGGCCGGAGGGTAGCCTGACCGCGGCTCCGCCGCAAGGATCCCCTTGGGCCGCGGCCCTTCGGCTATCATCCCCACGTGACCGAGCAGACCGAGGTCCTCCTCAGGCTCGCTTTGACAACAGCCGCGCTCGGCGCGCTGCTCTGGCGTCGCCGTGCGCGCGCCGACGTTGACAGGGCCGGCCCTGTGCTCGGCTTGATCGCGCTTCTCTCAGCCGCTGCCTACTGCAACTTCTTTTCCTTTCACGACGGTAGGTTCACCCATTTCGGCGAGAACTTCCACTACCAGCTCGGTTCCAAGTACTTCCCGGAGCTTGGCTACGACGGGCTGTACGACGCGTCCGTGGCCGCCCAGGCGGAGTCCGCGCCGGGCCTTCGCCTCCCGAGGGTGATACGTGACTTGCGGACCAACACGATGGAGCCGGTACGGAGCGTGGATGAGCATCGCGAAGCGGTGCTGCGGCGGTTCACCCCCGATCGCTGGCGCAGCTTCGTTGCGGACCACGCCACGTTCGTCAGTCCGGGATATCTTCCCAAACTCAACGAGCTTCGCCTTGACCACGGCTACAACCCGACACCGACCTGGACGTTCGTCGGACGGTTGTTCAATTCGTGGTTGCCGCTCAACGACACGACCATTCCTCTCCTTGCGCTTCTGGACTGGGTTCTCCTGGCTGTGATGTTCGGCGTGGTGTTCAAGACCTACGGAAGTGCCGTCGGGGCGACTGCGCTGATCCTGTTTGGAGTTGGGTATGCCTGGCGCTACACATGGGTCGGCGGGGCCTTCCTTCGCTACGATTGGCTTGCCGCGGTAGTGGTCGGCATCTGTCTCTTGAAGCGTCGTCGATTCACTGCCGCAGGCGCCCTGTTTGCCTATGCGGCAGCGGTCCGCGTGTTTCCCGCGCTGCTGCTGGTCGGGGTCGTGGCGGTCGCCGTCAGAGACCTGCTGCGTCGCTCGGGCGTCTCCTGGGCGCTGCGCTTCGCTTCCGGATTCCTCGTGAGCGCAGTTGTCTGTTTCCTGGCGGGCGCGCTTACCGGCCGAGGCTTCGCGGCGTGGCCGGAGTTTGCCCGTAACATCGAGAAACACCACGGCACGTGGAGCACCAACACGGGTGGCCTCGAACTCGTTTTTCTCACGACTCCGCAGACGATGGTGAGCCGCATTCCGGCCAGTTGGCCGCTTCCGGAACGGTGGGCGACATGGCAGGCGGAGATGAACCGTGTCCAGAAGGAGCGCCGTCCCTTCTACCTTGCGGTCGCGTTGCTGCTCGTCGCCGGGACCGCAATGGCGGCTGCGGCACGCACAGCCGATGAGGGGACTGCCGTTGCGGTCGCGGCGGTGTTCGCGGGTCTTGTCCTCTCCTGCTACTACTGGGTCGTACTTGTCCTGCTTGCGCTCCGCCGCGGGAATGGAATTGCTGTCGGCGTACTTGCCGTCAACGCCGTGACCCTGCTGACCGCGCTCTTAACGAATGACGCGCAGGTCATCTTCGGTGTCTTTTCCTGGGGGCTCCTCGTAATGTTCGCCGCGCTTTTCTTCCCGGACGTTTCGAGGTCCATTCGTCAAGGGTTCTCGGCGCCCGACTCGGCCAGCGAAGCCGCCATGTCAACCGACCATCGGGTACCACGCAGCACGAAGAGCAAAGGAAAGCCCGACAGGCGCGGCAGACGGAGCGGTTCCGTCAAATTCGTTGGCGGGGGAAGAAGCACACTTCTGCCGGGGACCGCGAGCCTTGACTGAGATCTCGCCTGGCCAATCGCCGCAGCTCGTCCGTGGATTGGGCGCCTGGGACGGGGCGCTATTGACCATCGGCGCGATGGTCGGCACGGGGATCTTCATCACCACCGGCGACATCGCAAGGGTCTTGCCGTACCCGGGCCTGATCCTATTGGTCTGGCTGGCTGGAGGGCTCCTCACGCTCGCCGGAGCCCTTACGTACGCGGAGCTTGGCGTCCTCTTCCCGCATGCCGGCGGCATGTACCACTTCCTGAAGGAGGCGTACGGGCCGCTGCCCGGTTTCCTCTTCGGCTGGGCGAGCTTCCTCGTGATCATGTCGGGTGGGATCGCGGCGATCGCCGTCGGATTCGGGGAGTACCTCGGGAGCTTCTTGCCGTGGTTCTCGACCCAGCACGTGCTCCTCGCGGTGCCGGTGGGCTCGTGGACCTGGACGCTCTCGGGCGGCCAGGTGGCGGCCGCGGCGGCCATCGTTCTGCTCACCGCCATCAACTACGTCGGCCTGAGGGAGGGGGCGGGGGTGCAGAGCCTGTTGACCATCCTCAAGGTGGGCGCGGTCGCCGGGTTCGCGACCCTTGGCCTCCTCGTCGCACCGAAGATGCGGCCGTCGCTCGAGGCGCTCCAGCCGTCCGGGGGTGTGACCGCGGCGTTCGGGGTCGGGTTGATCGCCGCGCTGTGGGGCTACGACGGCTGGTACGGGCTCGTCCTCTCGGCGGGGGAGGTGCGGCACCCGGAACGCAACCTGCCGCGAGGACTCGTCTGGGGGACGGTGGCCGTGACCGCGATGTACGTCCTGCTCAATCTCGTCTACGTCCGGGCCCTCCCTGTCGCGGTGATGGCCTCAACCTCGCGGATCGGCGAGACCGCCGCGGCCGCACTGTTCGGTGCGATCGGGGCGCGCCTCGTGTCCCTCGTGGTCCTGGTCTCGAGTTTTGGATGCCTCGCCGCGACGATCCTCTACGCCGCGCGCATCTACCTGCCGATGGCTCAGGATG
>DATKMD010000044.1:0-67119 GCA_035542075.1 Thermoanaerobaculaceae bacterium | reverse complement strand
GCCCGAGCCGCACGAGGAGCCGGCGGAGGCGCTCAGGCGCCTGCAGCTCGCGGTTGAGAGCTGGGCGCGCACCCGCTTCGGCGTGGCGGTCACCGAGGGCGCCGACCGCCTGGCGGCTGCGGGCTGCCCGGCAGCCGAGGCGGCGGAAGCGGTGGCGCTCGTGCAGACATGCGAGCGGCTGCGCTTCGCGCCCTCCCTCGCCGAGCCGGCCGACGCGATCGCAAACGTCCGCCTGCGCATCGAGAGGCTCGTCGCGACACCAGCGCACCGCGCTGATACACTGGAAAGGTGAGCGCGGTTCGACCCAAGATCAGCGTGCTGCCGGCAACGGAGCTCGAGACGTTCCTGGAGCGCTACCGCCACGACACCGGCGTCCCCGAGGCGATGGACGCGGCCAGCTTCATCCAGGAGGTGCTGGAGCGCGCCAACGCGTTCGTTCCGGCGGAGGCTGGCTCGGTGCTGCTGGACCACCCCTTCGAGCGCGCGGGTGATCCGGCGGGCGCCGCTCTCTACTTCATTGCCGCCTTCGGCCCGTCCTCCGAGGCGCTGCTGGGCGCCAGCATCCCGACGTCGGAGGGCGTGGTTGGGCACGTGTACCGCAACGGCGAGTCCCATCTGGTCGCCGACTCCCATCACGATCCTTTCTTCTACGCCAGGTTCGACGAGACCCACGCATTCACCACCCAGAGCCTGCTGGCGGTCCCGATCCGCATCGAGAACAGCGTCTGCGGCGTGCTGGAGATGGTGAACCGCCTGGACGGTCGACCGTTCGACGAGCGCGACCGGGCGTTGCTCGAGATCTTTGCTGCCTACACGTCGGTCTCGATTCAGAACCTGCTGGATGCGAGGAGGGCAGGCGCGGCCGCGCGCAGCGACGACCTCACGGGCCTTTCCAACGACCGCTTCTTCCACAGGCGGCTCGCCGAAGACCTTGACCACGCGGATGCCGCGGGCGGACGCGTGGCGCTGCTCTTCATGGACCTCGACAACTTCAAGAGCGTCAACGACCAGCACGGCCACCTGGCCGGCAGCCAGGTGCTCAAGGAGGTCGGGTACCTCCTGCGGCGCGCGGTGCGCTCCCCCAGGGTTACCCTCGCCCGCTACGGGGGCGACGAGTTCGTCATCATCCTCCCGGGCTTCGACACGGCCGCCGCTACGCAGGTCGCTGAGGAGATCCGGCGCGCCATCCAACACCAGGCGTTCCTGCGCGGGAGGTTCTCCTGGTCGAGCGGCCCGGTGGACTTCAAGGGGCCCCTCACCTGCTCGGTCGGGGTGGCCGTCTACCCCGATCACGTCCCGCGCAGCGGCACCTCCGATCACCGCCGCAACCAGTTGCTGCGTGCCTCCGACCAGGCGATGTACGCCGCCAAGGCCGCCGGCAAGGACCAGGTGGTCCTGGCCACGCCGGAGCTGGCCACGTCAATTTGACACAACTTGGTCCTGGCCCGGGGCGGTTCTCCCCCGAAATGTGGCACAGTTATTGCTCCGTTGGCTGAAGCGAGCCGGGGGTCTCCGGCTCCAGGAGGATCAGGTTCATGATCACAGCACAACACAAGAGGTTGCTCTCTTTGAGCGCGGTCGCGGTCGGTTCCCTGGTGATTGGGATCGTTCTTGCTGGCGGCCTCGGCCTCACGCCTGCGGGCGTGGCGTCCAAGGAAAGCGCGCCGGCGACTGCAGCGCTGCCGCCGCTTCCGCCCGCGAGCAGCTACCCGGACTTTGCCTCCCTGGCTGCGCGGGTGACACCGGCGGTGGTGGCCGTGTACACCGAGGACGTCGTCAAGCCACAGGACGTTCGCAGGTACCACCAGGACGTGGACCCGTTCGAGTTCTTCTTCGGACCGGGGTTCCCAAGACCGGACATGCGGCCGCGGAAACGGACCGGAGCCGGCAGCGGGTTCTTGATCGACGCCGACGGCCTGATCGTCACCAACAACCATGTTGTCGAGGGCGCCGAGAAGATCAACGTCCGCCTCACGGACGGAACCGAGATGCGCGCCAAGATCGTCGGCCGCGACCCGGCAACCGACGTGGCCCTCATCAAGGTAGACGGCAAGGGTCCCTTCCAATTCCTACCCTTTGGCGACTCGGACACTCTGCGGGTCGGTGAGTGGGTCATGGCGGTGGGCAACCCGCTGGCCATGGAACACACCGTCACCGTCGGCGTGGTTTCCGCCAAGGGCCGCAGGATCGGCATCTCCCCTGATCCCAACGCCTCGTCGTTCGAGGACTTCATCCAGACCGACGCCGCAATCAACCTCGGCAACTCCGGGGGGCCCCTGGTCAACGTGCGCGGGGAGGTCGTCGGGATGAACACAGCCATCAACGCCGGGGGCCAGAACCTCGGGTTTGCCATCCCGGTCAATACGATCAAGATGGTGGTGCCGCAACTCAAGGAGAAGGGCAAGGTGGTCCGCGGCTACATCGGCGTCCAGATCACCGACGTGGACCAGAAGGCCCAGGAGTCGTTCAAGCTGACCTCGCGCGAGGGCGCCCTTGTGCAGAGCGTCACTTCCGGCGGCCCCGCCGACAAGGCCGGCCTCAAGGCCGGGGACGTGATTGTGGGAGTGAGCGGGACGCCCGTCAAAGACACACGCACGCTGATCTACCGCGTCTCGGCGATGCCACCGGGCCAAAAGGTTGAGCTGGATGTCATCCGCGAAGGCAAGCACCTGGCTCCGACCGTGACCCTCGGTGAGCGCCCCTCCGGTGAGGGAGAGCAGGAGAGCTCGACCACGAAGGACGAGACGCCTGCCTCCAAGCTCGGACTGGAGATCGACGATCTCAACCAGCGTACCCGCCGGCAGTTCGAGATCCCCAAGGAGATCGACGGTGTGCTGGTCACCGACGTCACGGATCTCTCCCCGGCCGACGACGCCAACCTCCGCCCCGGCGACGTGGTCATGCGCGTCAACGATCGTGAGGTGACCTCAACGCAGGATTTCAGAGACGTCCTCTCCGGAGTCCGCTCCGGGACTATGGTCAGGTTCTACGTGTACCGGCCTCAGGGGGACGTGAAGACGTTCGTCTTCCTGCGCATGCCGTAGGAACAGCGATTCTGATCCAAGGGCCGCCCGCAGGGGCGGCCCTTTTTCCACACCCCCAACCGGCCCTCGGTGCCCGATAAGCACGGTGGCGTCGAATTCCGCGGTCACTCCCCGTGCATGGGCCTCGTGTAAAATGAATGGTAGGAATGGCTGCCGCCGGAACGGTGCTGGTCATCGACGACCAACCCCAGAGCCTCGAGGCGATGAAGGAAGCCTTGCACCCCCTCGGCTTTGAGGTGTGGCAGGCCCTCGACGGTGAGACCGGCTTCCTGCTCGCCCGTGAGCGGCAACCCGACGTCATTTTGCTCGACGTCATGATGCCGGGAATCGACGGCTATGAAGTGTGCCGGCGTCTGAAGAGCGACGAGGAGACCCGACTGCTGCCGGTGGTCTTCTTCACCGGCCTGGACTCGCGTCAGGCGCGGTTACGGGGCCTCGAGGTGGGGGCCACCGATTTTCTCTCCAAGCCGTTCGACATCGTCGAACTGGAGGTCCGGGTGCGAAACCTGGTGCACTTCCGCCGCCTCACCCAGGACCTGGACGACGCCGAGAAGATGCTCTTCGCCGTCGCCCGCGCCATCGAGGCCCGCGACGAGGGGACCGGTGAGCACTGCGACCGCCTCTCGCAGCTGGCGGCACAACTGGGGGAACACGTAGGGATGGACGCGGAGGCCGTCAAGGCGTTGCGCCGGGCCGGCTACCTGCACGACATCGGGAAGATCGCCGTCCCCGATGCGGTTCTCCTGAAGCCGGGTCGCCTCAACGGGACCGAATGGCAGGTCATGCGTTCGCACGTGGAGATCGGGGTGAAGATTTGCGCGCCGCTACGGACGTTGCGCCCGGTGCTGCCGATCATCCGCCACCACCACGAGCACGGCGACGGAAGCGGGTATCCGGACTCCCTCAGAGACGAAGATATCCCGTTGCTCGCGCGCGTGTTCCAGGTCGTGGATGTCTTCGACGCGCTGACCAACGACCGGCCGTACCGAAGGGCGCTCCCGGTCGATGAGGCCCTCGCCCTGCAGCGAAAAGAAACCTCGCGCGGGTGGTGGGACGGGCAGATCTTCGAGGCCTTCTCGGAAATGCTCGTAAAGCAGTAGGACTGGCGGGAGGGGAAGACGGGGGTTGCCTTCTTGGCAGCCAGCCGTTTGTGCGCTAGACTTGACGTGGCGGAGGGGCGCACGACGCCCCCGCCCCGGCTGTTCCCCGCGATCGATGTGCTGGCTGGCATGTGTTGCTGTCGCACTCTCGCGCAGGCGGCCGCAAGGGTGAGCCAAGGAGCCTGAAAAGCATGTTCGAAGAGTCCAACGAAGCTCCCGCTCCGGTTCCGGAGCCCAAGGGGGGTAGCAGCACGGGCAGGCGCCGCCGGCCTCGGCGCCGGCGCAACCGCCGTCACCCCGCGAGTGCCGGCGTGCCGATGCCGTTCGAGGGGTACCTCTGGCGGCGCGACGACGGCAAGGCGTTTCTGATCAGCGCCAACAACAGGTTTCGCCTCACCGGTGAGGACCCGGTGTTCGACCCGGTTCTGTTGTCGCGCTGGCACCTAGAGAGCGGCCTCCGCCTGAGCACCTCGGTGCAGCCGCCGAACGGTCACCAGCGCCCGGTCGTCCTGGAGATCAGCAACATCGAGGGGCTGCAACCCGAAGAGTACCGCCAGCAGGCGGTGCCGTTCTCTGAGCTCGTCTCCATCGATCCGACGCAGCGCTTCCGCCTCGAGACGGAGCCCGAGATCCTCGAACCCCGCGTCATCGAGCTCATGGCACCGATCGGGAAGGGCCAGCGATGCCTGATCGTCGCCCCTCCCAAGGCCGGAAAGACCAAGCTGCTCCAGCAACTCGCCCACGCCATCGGAGTCAACCATCCCGAGGTCCAGATCTTCGTGCTTCTCGTTGACGAGCGCCCGGAGGAAGTCACCGATTGGAGGCGCAGCGTCATCCGCGGTGACGTCTACGCGTCGTCGTCAGACGAGTCGACCCAGAGCCACATCGAGGTTTCAGAGATGGTGCTCGAGCGGGCGCGCCGTTTGGTCGAGCTCGGTCAGGACGTCGTGGTCTTCATGGACTCGCTCACCCGCATGTCGCGGGCGTACAACAACGCCCAGAAGGGGTCGGGACGGATCCTGTCGGGTGGTGTCGATGCTCGTACGATGGAGAAGCCGCGGCGCTTCTTCGGATCGGCCCGCAACATCGAGCACGGCGGCTCGGTAACCATCGTTGCGACCTGTCTTGTCGACACCGGCTCTCGCATGGACGAAGTGATCTTCCAGGAGTTCAAGGGCACCGGGAACATGGAGATCGTGCTCACCCGCGACCTCTTCGAGCGCCGCATCTTCCCCTGCATGAACATTCCCCAGTCCGGCACGCGCAAGGAGGAGAAGCTGTACTCCCGTGAGGAGGTCGAACGCATCTACCTGCTGCGGCGGGCGCTCGCAGCCCTGCCTCCGCACGACGCGATGCAAGCGCTGCTTTCCAAGCTCAAGCAGTACCGAACCAACGCCGATTTCCTGGCCAACATCCAGGCACAGCCGAACGGGCGCTGAGTTTCGCTCACCCTCGGCATCAGACCCTCAGACCACGGCAAGAACGGCGCGCCGCCTGGGCCGAAGAAGGTCCGTGGAGAGAGGCTCACCGCGCGGGGAGGACCCGGATTTGGATGCTGACGGTGATCCAGGTCCTGACGTGCTTGCCGTCCTTCATCGCCGGCTTGTAGCGGTTCTCCTTGACGGCTGCCACGCACGCCTCGTCAACACCCAGCCTTGGGGGTGGGAGACCCTGCACCAGCTTCACCTCGTCCACTCTGCCCTTTTCGTTCACGAGTGCCCTGAGGGTCACGGTGCCGGTGATCGGGACCCGGGTCATCAAGGCAGCTCGCGGAAGCACCACGTTCGGTTGCGCCAAGGCCTGGGGCGGTTCGTCCACCTGTGTGGAGTCAACCAGGTCGCCCTCGGCCACCGCGGTGCCCACGGCACCCTGTGCCGGGGCTTGGACCTCAGGCGCAGCGGCCGTCGTTCCCGTTGAGGGGGGCGCAGCAGCAACCGTGGTGGCTCCGGATGCTGCCACCGGCACTGCGGGGGCCGGCGGCACCGTCGCCGCGGCAACCGCCGCCACCGCGGGCTGGGTGGGAGGCTTGCTCGCGAGTTGAGCCTGCTGCTCCCGCGCATGGGCGGCTTCGGCGTCTTGCTGTTGCTTGATTCGCGCGAGCTCCTCCTCCTTGTTCCTCTGCGCTGCCTCGCGGGCGGCCAGCTCGCTCTGCAGCCGCTGTTGCTCATCGGCGCTGATTGGCCTGGCACCCCCCGTCGTGCCTCTCTGCTTGTCGAGCTGCTGTCGGAGCTCCTCCGTTCTGGCCTTCTCCGCCTCGAGCTCCTTGCGGAGTTGGTCCTCCTTCTCTTTCAGTGCCACGGCGACCTGCGTGTTGACCAGTTCCTGGAGCATGCGCTTCTGCGCCTCGGGGTCGGGCGGCGTCTGCGCAGGCGGGCGACTCACGAGCAGATAGATGATGACAGCCAGGAGGACGGCCGCGCCGCCCGCGATGGCGTACAGAAGCGTGCGGCCGGGCTTCGGAGGCTCGTTGAGCGGGGCCGCGACCTCGGTCGGCTCGGGCTTGGGGGGATGGTAGTACGGCGCCACGTCCAGTGCGCGCTCGCGCTCCAGCTCACGGTCCTCCTGTTCGATCTCGCTCCGGTAGAGACGGTCCATGAACAAGGCGAGGTTGAATGTTGTCGGCGAGTACGCACCACCGTAGAGCAGTCTTTCAAGCTCTCGCTTGAAATCGGCCGCCGACGCGTAGCGGTCCTCGGGCCGCGCGGCCAGCGTCTTCTGGATGATGGCCAGCACGTCCTGCGGAACCGCGCCCTCCTCGAATCCGAGCTGAGGCTTCTCCAGCGCCGCGGCTCTCGCATCCGGCTCTGCAGGAAGGGGCGTCGCCGTGAGCAGGTGGTAGAGGATCGCGCCGAGCGAGTACACGTCCGAGCGCCCACTTGAGCGCCCATTGGCCAACACCTCCGGAGCAAGGTATGGCGCCGCCATCTTCCTCACCGCGACCCGATCCAGGTTGGCCCTCAAGCCCCGTGCCATTCCAAAACAGGTGACCAGTGCCTCGCCGTCGTTACCCAAGATGATCATGCTCGGTATCAGGAAGCCATGGATCAGTGGTTCGCCGTGGACCTCGACCGCTGCGGCAGCCGCCAACGCCGCCGTGAGTTTTTCCACGATCAGGAGGGCGTTGTCGATCGCGATGGGGAACTGGTCTTCAGCGGTTCGGACCAGCAGCTGGTCGAGGGGCTGGGCCGGTACGTAATCCCAAGCGACGTAGGGGACGCCACCATCCGTGCCGAACGACGCGTTGCGAACGATGTTGCTGGCTCGCAGTGACTGTGCCGCCTGGTTGGCCGCAGCGGTCTCGGCAGTCAACGCCGCACGGTCCAGGCCCGCCTGGTCGAACCGGCGCAGCCACACGATCCTCTTGAAACCGGTGCGCTCCATCTCTCCGGCGCGCCAAAGGGTGCCCAAGCCGTCCTGGGTGCATCGCTTCAGGAGGAGGAACTTGCCGAAGGTCGCATACGCGTCGGCCATGTCAGGTCCTCCAGTTACCTTCACCGAACGCTAGCATCGGACTCGTGTGAGGTCAACGGCTGGCGGCGCCACTCCGCGCGCGGAGTGCGAGGAAACTTTCGAGGATGAGACGCGCGGCCAGGCTGTCGACGAGGCCCCGCCAGCGCCGGCGCGGCACGCCGGCCTCCAGGAGCAACGCCTCAGCGACTGCGGTCGTGCCCCGCTCGTCGATGAGCTCGACTGGTGCCGTGAGGCGTGCGCGAAGCACATCAACGACGGCCGAAACCCGGCGCTCGCCGGGCCCTCCGCCGGCTCGCGTTCGGGGCACGCCGACCACGATGCCTTCCGCCTCCCGGGCGCGCACGAGGGCGGCGACCCGCTCGGCAACGCCTTCAGACCCCGTGAATGCAAACGGATCGAGCGCAGTCGCGACCCGCTCCTCTGAGTCGCATACCGCGACTCCGATGCGGCGAGATCCGATGTCCAGCGCGAGCCAGCGCATACTCAAAGAGCATAGCGCCTCGCAGAAGAGAACGGTCTAGAATGCCTTAACTGGAAGGAGGACGCCGCGAGACTCTCTGTCCGGTTGCACGGCTGCTCTCCTCGGCGGGCGATGGCCACAGGTGGTTGGCGCCCGCGCCGTCACTGCCGCGAGCGGGCCGAATCCCGCACGCCTGCTTGCACCTTTCTTGCCGCCTGTCTCGGAATCGCCCTGGCCGCGATCACCGTGGCTGCCGGCGAGCCGCCGACGCCGGGCGAGCTGGTGACTCTCAACGCCTTGCACCAGCAGTGGGTCGAGGACCAACTCTGGTGCGGCCAAGGCGAGGTTCACGTAACGTATCAGGACATCTCGCTGCGCTGCGATGAGGTCGAGGTGGACCTCAAGACCATGCACCTGCACGCCGAGGGCAATGTGATCCTCGACCAGGGCCAGTCACGAATGAATTGCAGCCGGATGGAGTTCGACCTTCAGAACAAGACCGGCACTCTCTACAACGTTGAGGCTTTCCTCCCCCCTACGTACTACTTCCGCGGCCAGGAGATGGAGAAGTTGGATCAAACCCACTACCGCTTCCATCGGGGTTTGTTGACGAGTTGCGAACTCTCCGACACCAAGAAACCTCCGTGGAGCATCGAGGTGCGCGACGCACTGGTCGAAATGGACGGATACGGTCACTTTCGCGACGCGACCCTCAGAGCCAAGGGTGTGCCGGTCTTCTACACCCCGCGCCTGCTCTGGCCGATCAAGAGGGACCGCGCCACGGGCTTTCTCGTGCCGAGCATCGGCTACTCCAACCAGCGCGGTTTCTTCCTGGGGAACGCCCTCTTTTGGCCGATCTCCCGTTCATACGACGCGACCTTCCTGCTGGACGCCTGGTCGAAGGGCTACTTCGGGCTCGGCTCAGAGTTTCGCCTGGCCCCGACCCAAAACGCATTCGGCTGGGTGCTCCCCTATTTCGTCTGGGACCCGGAAAACAGGCGCTGGGAGTGGAAGGCCACCGGCAAGTACAACCAGCTGATCCCGGGGGGTTACGTGCTCCACGCGGAGTTGGACGAGCTGTCGGACATCGGTTTCTTCCAGCGTTTCCAGGGCGTCATTGACCGCAACGCGCTGCGAACCCTCTACTCATACGCGAGCGTGTCCCGCAACTGGGGCCCTCAGACGATCAACCTCCGCGTCGATCACCGGCGCACCTTCTTCACCGACTTCTTCGCCGGGCAGAGCACCGAGGCCACGCTCAACCGGCTCGGCGAGGCCGAGTACCGGTTGCGCTCCACCCGAATTGGCGAAACGCCGTTCTACGCTTCCGGTGTCGCACTGGCCGACGAACTCAATGTGGACCGCAGTTCTACCCTGTACGGGCGCTACGGTCGCTTCGACTTCAATCCGGCCGTCTCGCTGCTCGCCCCCGGCCTGCCGTGGCTGAACATCACGCCCACCGCTGGGCTCCGCGAGACCTACTACACGTCCCAGTACTCGAAAGGCGGCCTCAGCCTGATCCCGAAACCGCTCTCACGCAACTACGCGACCTTGGAGGTGTCACTGGTAGGACCGTCGATCTCACGGGTCTGGACCGGGGACGACGGGGACAAGATCAAACACCTGGTGGAACCCCGCCTGGACTACAACTACGTGTCCAACCCGGGTGACGTCTCCACAACCCCGATCTTCGACGAGAAGGACTCCGCCCTCGTCACCCTCAACAGACTGAGCTGGACGCTGGCGAACCGCCTCTTCCTGAAGACCGCGTCGGGCAGCCGTGAGATCGCCAACCTGGAGTTCGGCCAAGCGTACTCGTTCTCCTACCCGCTGACCGTGGCGCGGCCGGGCTACCCGTCCAGCCGGAACGGGGCCTTCCTGGTAGCCCTGCGGGTGGTGCCGGTCACTACTGCAACACTCGATGCCCGCGCGGATTTCGACGCCGTCACCCACAAGCTCATCACCACCTCGCTCACCGGCGGGTTCACGAGCGGCGGAAGCGGCCTCAACCTCACCTGGTACACGGGCCACGATCCGCTTACCGGGAAGACGTACTCGTCCCAGACCCGCGTCTACTTCGCACTTGCGCCGACTCGTGGGCCCTGGCGCCTCGAGAGTCAGACGGCCTATGACATCCACAACACCAAGCTCCTCGACCAATCTTTCGTCTTCAGGTGGCGCGGGAGCTGCTGGAGCGCCCTCGTCGAGTTGCGTTCCTACCGGATCGAGCCCTATCAGAGCCGCAGCTTCCGGTTCGCCATCGACCTGACCGGCCTCGGCACGTTCCTCGACGTGCGCGGCGGTCTCGACGCGATGTCCCCCAGGTAGACCCCCGGGGCCGCCTGTCGCTGCTTGCGGTGCCCTCAGCCGTGGTGTAAGCTCCGCGGTCACCGGGTCGGGGCGTAGCTCAGCCTGGTAGAGCACACGGTTCGGGACCGTGTGGTCGGAGGTTCAAATCCTCTCGCCCCGACCATGTCCACCCATTCCCCAAAGACGCCAGCAAGACGGCTCTTCCCTTGGCACGGTTTTCGCTTGTCGGGTACACTGCCGCGCGGCGCCCCTGGGTAGCCGAACGGTGAGCCCTAAGAGAAGCGCTGGGAAGGGAATCCCTGCCCGGCCAGTCCGGTGACGTGGAGAGGCGGTGTCGTCTTGGCAGAGCGAGGCGGCATTTTGGCCCACGCGCCCCGGACACCGGGAAGCGCCATGGGCAACGTCGCCCGCAGGGAAGCCTCTGATTGGAGATGACCGATGCGTGAGAGTTCGCGATTCCTCGCCGCCCTTGCCGCCACCGTGGTGGTTGCTGCTCCGTTGTGCGCGCAGCAGACGCCCGCGACCCCGACGGCCTCAGAGGCCATCCGCCGCGCTTGCGACGCAGCCGGTGGCCTCGAGGCCTTCAACGCCCTGGGCGTGGTGGAGGTGAAGATCAGGCGCGAGGAGGTGACACAGGACGGCCAGACGACCAACCGGACCAAAGCCCTCTTCTTCCTGGCGCCGGGTCCCACGCCGGGTCGCACGGAGGACCCCCAGGCCAAGGTCATTGCGGGCGACGATGGGAGCGGGGGCTGGGCGGTGGTTGGCGGTCAACCCGACGTCCGCCCCAGCACGAGCTACATGGTCAAGCGCCTCATGACGGCGGATCTCTTCCCGTTGCTGCTGCCGTTCTCGCTCAACTGGGACGGTGCGATGGCCACGGAGGTGGTCCCGGCGGAGGCTGGCGGCAAGCCGGTTTGGCGCCTGACGGTCGTGCTCACCCGCACGTTCTTCTTCACCCCCCAGATCTCCACCACGTGGACGGTTGACCTCGACCGCCGCACCTTTGCGCTGCTCAGGGCCGAGTGCCCCGCGACCGACCTCGGGAAGGGCGTCAAAGCCGACGGGATGCGGTTTCTGTGGTCCGACCCGGTGAAGGTCGGAGGCATCACCTTGCCTGCAGTTCAACGGCTGATCGGCCTGGATGAGGTCGGGCGCGAGAAGTCCCACTCCCGCATTGATCACCTTGCCTACAGGTTGCTCCCGGCCCAATCCGTGGGGACTCTGTTCGCCAACCCGATCCCGGTGGAGCAGCGGCCCAAGCCGCCCGCGATGCAACCGCCCGTACAGCCGGGGACCAAGCCCGGCGGCTGAGCGACGCTTGCTCCCTGCCCGCGGACGTATCATGCGGGGGTCGGGCCCACCCCCGGCCCGGGGAGGGAAACTTGAGAATCTCGCCGCTCGTCCTCGCAACTGTCACCGCTATTGCGCTGCTGCTCGCAGCCCCTTGCCAGGCCCAGCAGCCTGTCAGGGACGACCCGCTCGTCAAGGAGATCGAGGCCCTGCGAGCGGGGCAGGAGGATCTAGATCACCGGCTCGACGAACTCGCGAAGGCGATCGACGATCTCGCCTGGTTCCAGCGGGTGGGGGACGTGGCGGTCATCGACAAGTGGCGCATCGTCGGCCCTCCCGACGCGAACCCCAAGAACCCAACCGCCCCGGGGGCGACCAATCCGGTCAAGTTCTACACCTACACGTTCGTGCCAAAGGACCGCAAGCCAGGCGATAAGCTCCCGCTGCTGATCCTTCCCCACGGTGGCGTGCACGCCGATTTCACCACCTACCACACGCACATCATCCGTGAGCTCATGGCGCAGGGCTACGTCGTGGTTGCCCCTGATTACCGCGGCTCGACCGGCTACGGCAGGGAGTTCTATCGGCTCATCGACTACGGCGGACGCGAGGTGGATGACATTCACGCCAGCATGCAGTGGGCGCTCGAGAACTTCGACTTCGTGGACCCTAACCGCGTGGGTCTCGTCGGGTGGAGCCACGGTGGTCTGATCGTGCTCATGGAGGCATTTGCACACCCGAAGGGGTACGCCTGTGTCTTCGCTGGAGTGCCAGTCTCCGATCTTGTCCAGAGGATGGGGTACCTTGGCAAAGACTACGAGGACGAATTCTCCGCCACCTACCACATCGGCAAGACGGTGCAGGAGGACATCGCGGAGTACAAGCGTCGCTCGCCGGTCTGGAGCGTCGACAAGCTCGCAGTTCCCCTGCTGATCCACACCAACACCAACGACGAGGACGTGAATGTCATCGAGGTCGAGCATCTGATCCAGGCGCTGAAGGCGGCGGACAAGAAGTTCGAATACAAGATGTACGAGAACGCGCCCGGCGGACACAGCTTTGACCGCATGGATACACCGATGGCGCGGTCGGCTCGCCGCGACATCTACGCTTTCCTGGCCCGCTACCTCAAACCCCCGAGGCCGCTACCCTGAAGGCGGGTCCCAGCGAACTGGGGATAGACGCGCCAGCGCCGCGCGTGCAGGGAGAAGCGCAGCAGCAGGCGGAGGATCGCCACCCCGTAGGTCACAGAGCGGCCGAAACCGATCTGAGATGCCTCCGGAAAGTAGCGCGTCGCAATCGGAATCTCCGCGATCCGCATCCCGGCAACCACGCCCTGCGCGATGATCTCCGAGTCGAAGACGAAGGCATCGGAGTTGGCCGCCAGATTCACGCTCTCGAGGTACGCCCGCGAATACGCGCGAAAGCCTGAGTGGTACTCGGTGAGGTGCAGGCCAAAGACCGCGTTCTCGATCTTCGTGAGGGCCACGTTCCCCACGACCTTCCACCACGGCATGCCGCCTTCCCGCACGCCGCCCCCCAGCATGCGGCTTCCGAACACCGCATCCGCCCGTCCCTCCAGCAGCGGCTGCAGGAGATGAGGGATTACCTGCGGATCGTACTGGTGGTCCGGGTGGACCATGACGACGATGCCCGCGCCTCGTTGCAGCGCCTCCCGGTAGCAGGTTTTCTGGTTTCCGCCGTAGCCCACGTTCTCGAGGTGAACGAAGACCGTTAGCCCGAGGCCGCGCGCGATCGCAACGGTGTCGTCGTGACTGGCGTCGTCCACCAGCACGATCTCGTCCACGAGTTCGCGCGGCACGTCGGCCACGCACGCCTCGAGTGTCTTTGCCGCGTTGTAGGCAGGCATGACGACAACCACCCGTGGCCGACCGCTCATCTCCGCGTCTCCGCAACGAACTGGTAGGCAAGCAGAGTCGGCCAGAGGCGCGCCGCGAGTGCGGTGGCATCGAACACAAATCGCCCGGGTACGGTTGCAAAGCGACGACTCAGCAGAGGGAGAGGCGCGGGGACCCCCATCATTCGGACGAGCGTGAGTCCAGCATCGCTCATCAGACGTCGGAAGGAACGACGGGTAAAGAAACGAAGGTGAGTCTCATCAAGAATCCCCCGCGGCCGGTACTGGAACCGTCCCGCGGCCAACTCGAGGCGGACCGCCGCAAAAGCCACGTTGGGGACCGAGATCAGCAGCCTGCCTCCGGGGCGAAGCTGGGCAAGGAGGCACGCCAGGGCCACAGGGGGTTGGGCCACATGTTCGAGCACATCACCCGCCACGACCACGTCGAACGGCGCCTCCGGGAGCACCGGGGCAGAACTCACGTCAAGCGTGTGGAAGGCTGCGTACTCAGCCGGTGCCCGGCGGGCCGCCGCGGGGTTCGCATCGAGACCGACGACCGTGTATCCCGCGGCGGCCAGGGGTCTACCCAGGAAGCCGAACCCCGCCCCCGCGTCGAGAACCTTGCCGGGCCCTGCTCCCGCCCACCGGAGGAGAACGCGGTGGGAGCTGTGATCGAAGTCCTTGAAGCGGTACCCCGCGATCCCTCCAAGATCCATACGAGTCAGAGTACACGATCGTGAGCTCCCTATTGGCAGACGATCGCGGCCTCACCGGCTTTGGCGCGCCCGCGTGACCTCCGTGGATGAGTAGCTGGATGCTAGAATTTGCGCCGTGAGTTGGCGCCGCCGTGCCGTCCTGCTTGTGGTTCCCCTGGCGTACCTCCTTGCCTGCCAGCGCGGGGCGGGGCGGCTCGCGCTGGTGGGGAATCGGGCTGTCACGATGGCCACGTTCTCAAGCTTCGTCGTGGCGCAGACGGGTCGCAGCATCCAGGAGGTCTCGCCGGAACTCGCGGGCGCACTGTTCGAACGCTACCTGGAGGAAGAGGTGATCTTGACCGCGTCCGCCACTCCAGGGGTAACCGATCTCAGTCCCACCTCCCGCACGGCACGCGCTCGCGAGCTTCTCACCTCGCTGTGCCCCCCTCCCTCCCAACCGTCGGACGCCCAGGTCGAAGCCTACCTGGCCCAGCACCCGGAGTCGGTCGCAGGAGGGGAGAGCCTGCGCCTGCGGCAGCTCATCCTTCCCGATCAGGCAACGGCTCAGGTAGCTCGCGACCGGATCCGGGCCGGGGAGGATTTCCTCGCTGTCTCCCGCACCCTCTCGAGGGCCCCGAATGCCGCCACGGGCGGTCTCCTTGGCTGGGTGGAACGGGGCCAGCTCGCGCCGGAGTTCCAGGCTGCGGTGTTCGGCCTTGCGCCGGGAGAGCTCAGCAATCCGGTTCCGAGCAACGCCGGTTGGCACGTGTTTCAGGTGATGGAACGCCAGGCCCCTGGGGCGGGCCCGAATGCTTCGACTCGTGACCGCGTACGCGGTCAACTCGCCGCCAAGGCGGCGGAAGCGGCCCGGACTGCCTGCCTGCGACAGCTCGCGAGAAGGGTCGGTGTGCACGTAGACTGTGCAGGGGTGAGCTTCCCCTGCAAGAACCCGTTTGAAGGAGAACCATGAGGGTCATCAAGAAGATCGTGTCGTTTGTCGTGCTGGCTGGGGCGCCGGCCTTGGCCGCGGACCGCCAGCTCGTGGAAGGGATCGTCATCAGGGTCAACGACCGTATCTTGACCACTGCGGACATGCGCCAGCGCGCGGCCGACCACAGCGCCGAGACCGGCAAGCCGTTCTCGCCGAATGACTGGGGCGACCTCGTGCAACAGGTGGCCGACGAGCTTTGCATCCTGGAGCGCGCCGCGGAGCTCAAGCTCGAGGTCTCCAACGAGGAGGTCAACGCCAGGCTGACGCAACTCCGGCAGGAAAACCGTGTCCCCGACGACGCCTCGTTCGAGGCGATGCTCAAGAGCACCGGTTTGACGCTCGAAGGCCTGAAGGCGCGCCTGCGCGACGGCATTCTCGTGCAGCGCCTGATCAGCCGTGAGGTTGGCGACCTGGCGGTTACGGAGGAGGAGTTGCGCCAACGTTACGAGCAGGAGAAGGACACGTTCATGATCGGCGAGCGGGTCCATCTCGAGCACATCGTGATGCCGGTGGCGGCGGACCGCAGCAACCTGGAAGGCACGCTCGCCATCGCACGTCGGCTGGTCGCGGCTGCGCGCGCCTCGGGGGATTTCAAGGCCCTGGTGGCACAGGAGATGGCCGCTGGCCACGGCACGGGCGGCGACCTTGGGGTGGTCGTGGCCGCCGATCTCCGCCCCGAGGTCAGGGACGCCGTTGCCGCGCTCAAGATCGGTGAGGTCTCCGACCCCTTCGTGAGCATTGCGGGCGTTCATGTCGTCCGGCTCCTCGAGCGCATCCCACCGACCCCGCAGCCTTTCGCAGAGGTCGAGAACCAGCTGCGTCAGCGCGAAATGGACCAGCGCTACCGTAGCCACCTGGCATCGGTGGTCACCGAGCTCAAGAAGCGCTACGTCGTCGAAATGCACCCGGAGTTGATGGCGACCACCAAGTAGGTCCCGCCGCGCTTCACCGGTGGTGCACAGGACAACGAAGCCGGTCAGAGCTGGCAGGAGTGCCCTCGGACCCCCTCAAGACCTTGACAGCAAGCCTCCCTTCGCCGCATCATGGCAGTGGACAAAAGTGGAACGAAGTGGACCACCGTGGCCCACATCTTCGACAGCGGATCCGGGGAGGCGGGGCGTGGAAACTTTTCGCGGCAGCTATCAGGCTACGGTCGATGAAAAGGGCCGCCTAAAGCTGCCGGCCCGCCTGAAGACCCAACTGGAAGAGTGGTTCGGTCCCCGCGTTTTTGTGACCTCGCTCAGCCCGCTCGAACTCCGCGTCTACCCTCTGACGGTCTGGGAGGAACTGGAGCGCCGCTTCCTCGTCCGGCCCTCGATGGATCCCCTCGTTCAGCGTCTGCTGGAGCACGCCAACTACGGCCAGGAGGACGAGGTGGACGCGCAGGGCAGAGTACTGATCCCCGCCCTGCTGCGCGAAGTGCTCGGGGTGAACGGCGAGGTCGTGGTCTCGGGCCGCGGCCGGTTCCTCGCCGTGGTGTCCCGTGACCGCGCGCAGGCCGAACTGGCAAGCGCTTTTTCCGCCGAGGATCTCGCCGCACTCGCTGCGCTGGAGCAGTGATGCAGGATGTGCCCGGCCGAACACCTCCCGGTCCTGGTCAACCAGGTGGTGGCCGCCCTGATGCCGGTGCAGGGGGGGTGGATTCTGGACGCCACCGTCGGACTCGGGGGACACGCCGCCGCGCTGCTGCACACCCAGCCCGGGCTGCGGCTCCTCGGTCTCGACGTGGATCCCTGGGCACTGGAGCGTGCACGCGAGAGGCTGGCCGACTTCGGGCGGCGGACGGTGCTCGTCAAAGGCTGCTACGCGCAACTCGCCGAGATCGCGCGCGACAACGGCCTCACGAGCGTCGACGGCGTGCTCTTCGACCTTGGTGTCTCATCGCTCCAGCTGGACACCCCCTCGCGGGGGTTTTCCTTCCGCCACGACGGTCCACTCGACATGCGGTTTGGACAGGAGGGTGCGACTGCCGCGCAGGTTTTGTCCGAGATCGGAGAGGAGGCACTGGTGCGGGTCCTGCGCGAGTTCGGTGAGGAACCACGGGCCAAGAGGGTGGCACGGGCGATCCTCCGCGCCCGCCTTCAGCAACCGATCCGCACGACCGGCGAGCTGCACCGGATCGTGCGGGCGGCGCTCGGCCCGGGTCGGGGGCGCATCGACCCGGCCACGCGCACATTCCAGGCCCTGCGCATCGCGACCAATCGCGAACTCGAGACGCTTCCCTCCGCCATCGACCAGGCGGCCCGCCTGCTCAGGCCAGGCGGGCGTTTGGCGGTGATCGCATTCCACTCGCTGGAAGACAGGTTGGTGAAACGTGCGCTGCGCCGCCTGTCCGGGCGTTGCGTGTGCCCGCCGGGGACCTTTGCCTGCCAGTGTCAGCCCGAACGGGTGCTTGAGATCCTCACGCCAAAACCCATCACTCCGGATCCCGATGAGCTTGCCCACAACCCGCGTGCCCGCTCCGCCAAGCTGCGGGTGGCGGCGCGGAGAAGCGGATGAAGATCGGAGGCTACCGCCCGGCCAACAACTGGCTGCGCCGTCAGCTCGACACCCGATGGAGACGTTGGGTGTCGTGGTGCTTCGGCGGCGCGGTGGCGGTCAGCTTCGTGATGGCGGCCTTCGTGGCGCCCCGACAGGCAACGTTGCGCATGAGGTACGAGATCGCCCAGCTCAGCCGCAACGTCGACCACCTGGAAGGTGAACAGCGCCGCCTGCTGCTCGAACGCGAGTTGCTCACTTCGCCGCCCGTGCTGGCGGCCGACCTGGCCACGTTGGGACTCGCGCCCGTCACTCCGGATCGGATCATGTACCTGGAACGCGACGGCTCGCTCGTGATCCCGAAGCGGACGCCGCAGGCCACGCCGCCACCCGGGAAACCCCGGAAGGCCCGGTGATGCTGAGCGCTCTTCGCCTCCGCTGGCTGACAGTCGGGCTCGCGGCCTGGGCGCTCCTGGTGGTGGCCCGTCTGGTGCAGGTGCAGGTCGTGGATCATCACACCTGGGAAGCCGAGTCCGCCCGCCAGCGCGAGCGGACGGTGGAGGTGGAGGAGCCCCGCGGCGACATCACGAGCAGAGATGGCCGGTTGCTCGCCGGCAGTCTCGAGCGCGTCGCCGTGTACGCCAACCCGCGCAAGATCCCGCGTGAACAGTGGCCAGCGGTGGCGGCGCGGCTGGCCTCACTGGTGGGGAGCTCGTCCGCGGAGATCCTCGCGGATCTCTCGAAGCGGGAAGGCTTCTTCTACGTCGCGAAGGACCTGGACCCGCAGGTCGCCGACGCGGTCGCGAAACTGCGGCAGCGGGGCGTCGGCACGCTGCGAACCGAGCGGCGCGTTTACCCTCACGGCACCCTGGCGGGACCAGTAGTGGGGTTCGTCAACGCCGAAGGAGACGGACAGGCAGGCCTCGAGGGGTTCTACGACCGCACGCTACGGGGTGTCCCGAGCATCTACCGTGAGCTGCGCGACGGCAAGATCGCGCCGACATCGCTCGACCTGAGCCTCGACACCGCGGGCCGGCCCGGCCAGTCGCTCCAGTTGACCCTCGACTGCCGAATCCAGGAGGTCGTGGAAGAAGAGCTGGGCCGGACGATGACGACCACCGGTGCCAAGGGGGCCTCGGCGGTCGTGATGGACCCGACTACCGGGAAGCTCCTCGCGATCGGCTCGCTGCCCTCGTACGACCCCGCGCGGGTTGGCCAGTCGCCCCCGGACTGGTTGCACAACCGGGCTGTCGAAGACGCGCTCGAGCCCGGGTCGACCTTCAAGCCGATCATCGTGGCGGCCGCAATCACCGCCGGCGTCCTGGATCCGACGGAGACGGTCGACTGCTCGGGCGGAGGCATCCAGGTCGCCAACCTCTTCATCCACGACCACGCCAGTTTCGGGCTGTTGCCGGTGCGGGACGTGCTCGCCAAATCGTCGAACACGGGGGCGATTCGAATTGCGCACCGTCTCTCGGCGAACCAACTGGACAGCACGATCCGCGAGTTCGGCTTCGGCCAACCGACCCGGGTCGAGCTGCCCGCTGAGGCACGCGGGATCTATCGATCCCCCCAGCACTGGTCCGCGGCCTCGCGGGCGAGCCTTGCGCTCGGCCAGGAGATCGCCGTTACGCCACTGCAGCTTGCCCAGGCCTACGCAATTGTTGCAAACGGGGGACTGCTCGTTCGCCCGACGCTGGTACTCGAGACCCGCGACCGCAGCGGTCACGTGGTGACTCCCTACCGTCCGCAGCCCGGGCAGCGCGTGTTGCCCGCCTCCGTCGCCTCATCACTCGCGGCGCTGCTCGAGGGCGTCGTGGAGGACGGCACCGGAAGAGCGGCGGACGTTCCCGGCTTCCGGGTCGCCGGCAAGACCGGGACGGCGCAAAGGGCATCTGCCGGGAGCTACGCCGCAGGCCATCACGTCGCCTGGTTCGTCGGCTTCCTGCCGATGCCGAACCCGAGCCTCCTGATCGTCGTGTGCATCGACGAACCCGAGAGCAGCTACTGGGCCGCCGAAGTCGCCGCCCCCACCTTCGGTCGCCTCGCCGCTCGGGTGGTGACGTTGCTGGGGGTGCAACCCACACGGGGGGAGCGGGCGTGACGCTCGCGGAACTCGCTGCCGCTTGCGGGGCGTCGCTTCGGGGCGCCGACGCGAGCACCACCGGGATCACGCACGTGGCTCGGTCGGTTCAGCCGGGCTGGGTGTTCGCAGCGCTGCCGGGGGCGAGGCATCACGGGATCGACTTCGCGACCGAAGCCAGGGAACACGGAGCGGTCGCGGTGCTCTCGGACCGCGACCCGGGGCCCGACACGGCGTGGCTTGCGACGCCGCAACCGCGGCGCGCTGCGGCACTGGCGGCCTGGGTGCTCGCGGGACACCCCCAGCGTCGCCTGCGGATGGTGGGCATCACCGGCACCAACGGCAAGAGCACGGTGGCCGACCTGGTCGGCAGAATCGCTGGCGCGGCTGGTGTCTCGCACGGGGTCTTCGGGACGATCACCTACGCCCTGCCGGGCCGCAGCGAGCGTGCGGTCCGTACGACTCCCGAGGCGACCGACCTCGCTCCGCTCCTGGCGGAACTCGCCGATGGCGGTGGGAAGGTGGCGATCATGGAGGTCTCCTCCCACGCCCTCAGCCTGGACCGTGTCGCCGGCCTCGAGTTCGACGTCGCCGTTTGGACCAACCTCACCCGCGACCACCTCGACTTCCACCACGACCTCGAAGAGTACTTCGCGGTCAAGCGGAGCTTCGCCGGTCTCCTGCGCCGCGACCCTCCGGGCCGGCGGGTGATCGGCGCCGACGATCCGTTCATGGCGCGCCTCGCGGCCTCGCCCCAGCCGGGCGACCTGACCTTCGGCCTCGACGAGGGATGCGCCGTCACCGCAGCCGAAATCTCGCCGAGCCTCGAGGGCACGACCTTCATTCTCCGGACGCCCACCGCGGAGGCTCCCGCTCGCCTCCCGCTGGTCGGCGCCCACAACCTGCGCAACGCCCTGGCCGCGGCGGCCTCGGCAACCGCTCTCGGATGGCCGGTGGACGCCGTCGTGCGTGGCTTAGCGGGCGCGGAGCCGCTCCCTGGAAGGCTCGAGCCTGTGGCGGCGGGCACGCAGTTTCCGGTCTTCGTGGACTATGCCCACACCCCGGACGCCCTCGAGCAGGTTTTGCAGGCGCTGCGCCAGGTCGGGGAACGGCGCCTCGTTGTCGTCTTCGGATGTGGCGGGGACCGCGATCCCGGCAAGCGTGCGCCGATGGGAGAGGTCGTCGGCCGCCTGGCAGACGTGCCGATCGTCACCTCGGACAACCCGCGCTCCGAGGACCCAGGGGCGATCATCGACGCGGTCATGGATGGCGTACGCGCGTCCGGCAACACGCGAGCCCTCGCGATCCCGGACCGGCGCGAGGCCATCGCCGCGGCGCTCTCCCTCGCGGATGAGCGCTGCCTCGTGCTGATCGCGGGCAAGGGGCACGAGACCGAGCAGATCTTCGCGGACCGGGCCGTGCCGTTCGATGACCGCCTCGTGGTCCGCGAACTCGCCCGCCGGAGGGGGGCGTGATGCGCCGCTCCGCGGTGGAGCTGGCCGCGCTCCTGGGCGCCCGACTCGAGGGCGAGGGTGGCCGTCCAGTGACCGGGGTCGCCATCGACTCCCGCGCGGTGCGGCCAGGCGACCTCTTCGTCGCCCTGCCTGGGGAGAGGACCGACGGCCACGAGTTCGTGGCCCAGGCCGCGGCCGCGGGCGCGGCAGCAGCACTGGTCAGCCAAGCGGTGACGGCCGAGCTACCCATGCTCGTCGTGCCAGACACCCTTGCGGCCCTGCAGCGACTCGCCCGCGCAGAACGTGCCGGGGCCGGCTACCGGCTGGCGGCGATCACAGGCTCCATCGGCAAAACCACCACGAAGGAGTTCCTCGTTGCCCTGCTCGCGACCACCTTCTCGGTGGGGTTCACCACCGGCAGTCGCAACTCCCAGGCCGGCTTCCCCGCCGAGCTGTGCAACCGACCGGAGGGGATCGCCTGGATGGTCGCGGAGCTCGGCATGAACCATGCCGGTGAGCTCGACCGTCTGGGCGAGATCGCCGAGCCCGACGCGCTGCTCTACACGGTCGTTGCTCCGGTTCACCTGGAGTTCTTCGCCGACGTCGACGCGATCGCAGAGGCGAAGGCCGAGCTCATCCCTCACCTCCGCCCCGAAGGTCTGCTCATCCTCAATGCGGCCGACCGGCGGGTGGCCGGTTTCGCGAGCCGTTTCCACGGCAACGTCGTGAGGTACGGCGTGCCGCGCGAGAGCGACCTCTGGCTCGAGGACTACCGGGACAACGGGCTGTTGGGATCGGCCTTCCGCCTGGCCGGTCCTCTCGCTGCCGTCGAGGTGGAGTGGTCGATCCCCGGCCGCCACCAAGCCGACAACCTGCTGGCTGCCGCAACGCTTGCCCTCGCAGTCGGAGTCGCACCGTCGGCGGTCGGCCCGTGCACAACGCGAATGCGCCCCGCACCGAGGCGCGGCGAGGTGCACACGCTGCCGGGCGCCGGAATCACCGTCGTGGACGACAGCTACAACTCATCGCCGCAGGCGGCGGTCGCCGTCCTCGCCATGCTCGCGGTCACACCTGGTCGGCGCGTCGCGGTGCTCGGTGAGATGCTGGAGTTGGGACCAAGCTCGCCCGCCCTGCACCGTGAGGTCGGCCGCAGGGCCGCCACGGCCGCCGACGTGGTGGTGGCGGTCGGCGGCGAGTGCGCGGCGGAGCTGGCGCGCGCGGCCAAGGGGATCGAGACCCACCATGTGGCCGAGGCGGGCGAGGCGCTCGCGTTGCTACGCACGCTGCTGCGGCCCGGTGACGTGGTGCTCATCAAGGGATCGCGCGGGATCGGCCTGGATCTCGTTGCCGACGGTCTGTGCGCGGGGGTGGCCTGATGCTCTACTGGCTGCTCTACGAGTTGCACACCGAGTGGAGCCCTTTGAACGTCTTCCGGTACATCACGTTCCGGGCGGCACTCGCAATCCTTACGGCGGTCGTTGTGGGGATCGCCCTCGGCCCACCGCTCATCCGTCTTCTGCGCAGGTACCAGATCGGGCAGATCATCCGCGAGGAGGGCCCCGCCTCGCACCAGGCCAAGGCCGGCACCCCGACGATGGGCGGAGTGCTGATCCTCGGCGCCATCGTGGCCCCGATCCTGCTGTGGGGTGACCTGTCCGAACCCTGGGTGTGGGTGGTCACCCTGACCACGCTCCTCTTCGGCGCGATCGGCCTCCTCGATGACCTCCTCAAGGTGCGGCGCGGAAGGAACCTCGGGTTGCGTGCGTGGCAGAAGCTCAGCCTGCAGCTGGCGGTGGCTCTGGTAGCAGCCGTGGTGATCCGACTCGTTGCCGGCCATTCCCCCTACGCAGGGGAGCTGGTGGCGCCGTTCTTCAAGAACCTTCATCTGAACCTGGGGGTGCTCTACATTCCTTTTATCGCCCTCGTGCTCGTGGGGTCCTCGAATGCGGTGAACCTCACCGACGGGCTCGACGGGCTCGCCATCGGCTCGGTGCTCATCGCCATTGGCACCTACACCGTGTTCACGTACCTGGCAGGCAACGCGAGGCTGGCGAGGTACCTGCAGATCCCCTCCGTGCCGGGAGCCGGCGAGGTGACGGTGTTCTGCGCGGCCATGGTCGGCGCGTCGCTCGCCTTCCTGTGGTTCAACTGCCATCCGGCCGAGGTATTCATGGGCGACGTCGGCTCCCTGGCGCTCGGCGCGGCGATCGGCTGCACCGCCGTGATCACGAAGCAGGAGCTCGTCCTCGTGGTCGTGGGCGGGCTCTTCGTTGCCGAGGCGCTGTCCGTGATCCTGCAGGTGATCAGTTTCAAGACCCGGGGCAAGCGGATCTTCCGCATGTCTCCACTGCACCACCACTTCGAGCTCTCGGGATGGGCCGAGACCCAGGTCGTGGTGAGGTTCTGGATCGTCGCCGGGATGTTCGCCCTCATGGGCCTCGCGACGCTGAAGCTGCGATGAGCACGAAGACCTCCCGCCGCGCGCTGGTCATCGGCCTCGGGGTCTCGGGGGTCGCGGCTGCCACCCTGCTCGCTCGCCAGGGTTGGGCGGTGACCGTCAACGATCGTGCCGCCTCGTCCGAAATCTCATCCCGGCTCGCCACGTTGCCCGCCGGCGTCGAGACGTTCTCTGGCGGGCATCCCACCGAGCTGCTCGACGGCGTGACGCTGGTCGTGGTCTCGCCCGGCGTTCCGTGGGAGCTTCCGCTGCTGGCGGAGGCACGGAGACGGCAACTCGAGGTCATCGCCGAGGTCGAACTCGCGTGGCGGGCTCTCGTAGGCGTACCGGTCGCAGCGGTGACCGGCTCCAACGGCAAGACCACCGTGACCTCGCTCCTCGGCGAGACGTTGCGCGCAGCTGGCTGGCGCGTGGGTGTGGGCGGCAACATCGGCACGGCAGCCAGCGAGCTCGCCCTCGCCGGTGGGTGGGATGCCGTCGTGCTGGAGCTCTCCTCGTTCCAGCTCGAGGGGTGCACGACGCTGCGCCCGCGCGTTGCCGTCCTCCTCAACGTCTCGCCGGACCACCTCGACCGTCACCCAACCATGGCCAGCTATCTCGCCGCCAAGGCGCGCATCTTTGCCCATCAAGCTGCGGACGACTTCGCAGTCCTCAACGCCGACGACCCCACCCTCGCCGATCTGCGGCTCCCCTCCCGCACCGTGCGATTCTCGCTTGCCGATCGGACGGCCTCCGCGCACCTCGCAGGCGAGAACCTCGTGCTGGACGGCGAGCCTCTGATCCGGCGCGACGAGTTGACGCTCCTGGGCGACCACAACGTCGCCAACGCCCTCGCCGCCGCCCTCGCCGCCAGCAGGCTGGGGGCGCCGAGGACGGCCATCGCCCACGCGCTGCGGCGGGCGGCCGCGCTGCCGCACCGTCATCAGGTCGTGGTGGAGGCAGCCGGAGTACGCTGGGTGGACGACTCCAAGGGGACGAACATCGGCGCCACCGCCGCCGGGATCGCCGCCTATCGGCCCGGCACCGTTCACCTGATCCTGGGGGGCCTCGGCAAGGGTCAGGACTTCCGCGAGTTGCGACCAGCCGTGGAAGGCAGGCTGGCGCGCGTGTACCTCATCGGCGAGGCGGCCGAGGAGATCGCTGCGGCACTGGGCGGCGTGGCTCCGGTCGAGGCGTGCGGCACCCTCGCGGAAGCGGTCCGCCGGGCTGCCGCCAGCGTGCACCCAGGCGACGTGGTGCTCCTCTCTCCGGCGTGCGCTTCTTTCGATCAGTTCCGCGACTACGCGCACCGCGGCGAGGAGTTCGCACGCCTCGCGCGGGAAGCCGCGGGGAGGGTCTGATGCCCAGGACCCGACGGATCGACCACCTGCTGCTGGCCGCGACGATGGTCACCGCTGCCATGGGCGTGGTCATGGTCGGCTCTGCCTCCGGCCCCCTCGCCCGCGAGTACTACCACCTTTCCGAGTACGAGTTCGCCTTCCGACAGCTGGTCGCCGTGTTCCTCGGAACGGCCGGCATGCTCGCCGCGACGTTCGTGCCGCTCGACAGGCTCACCACCTGGAAAGTCGCGCTCCCCGTCCTGATTGCCACCTGGGTGGCGCTGATCGTGGCGTTCATCCAGGCCCCGATTGCGGGCACGCACCGCTGGCTACAGCTGCCCGTGAGCTCGATTCAGCCCTCGGCGGTCGCCAAGGTCACGCTTCCGCTCGCGCTCGCGGCGCTGCTGGCGCGGCCGCACGCCGGGCGCAAGGAGCGTACGAACGCCCATCGCTTGGCGCTGCTGCTCACCGCAGTCACGATGAGCCTCGTGCTTGCCGCGCCCGACCTGGGCTCGGCCGTGCTGCTCCTCGTCGGCGCGGCCAGCGTGATGCTGCTGGCCGAGGTCCCGTGGCGCACGCTCGCCGGTTCCGGGGCGGTGGCCGCCGTGGTGATCCTGATCGCGGTTGCCATCAAGCCGTACCGCGTCGAGCGTTTGCGGACGTTCTTCGGTGACACCAGCTATCAGGTGCAGCAATCCCTGATCGCCATCGGCGGGGGGGGATTGCTCGGGCGCGGGCCCGGCGAGAGCCTGCAAAAGCTCTTCTACCTGCCGCAGCCCCACACCGACTTCATTTTTGCGGTTATCGGCGAGGAGCTTGGCCTGGTGGGGGCCGGGGTCACGCTTGCGCTGCTGGGGATCATCGCGGCGCGTGCGCTGCTCGCAGCGCGGCGCGCCGGCACACTCGCCGCGGGGTTGCTCGCCGGCGGCCTCGCGGTGACGCTCGCGGTCCAGGCTCTCCTCAACGTCTCGGTCTGCCTGAAGCTGCTTCCAGCCAAGGGACTGCCGCTGCCGCTGCTCTCCGCGGGGGGCTCCGACGTCATGGTCACGATGGTCGCGGTGGGACTGCTCCTCAACATCGGCAAGGAGGGGACGTGAGCCGCCTGGTGATCGCCGGCGGCGGCACCGGGGGCCACCTCTTCCCCGGGCTTGCGGTCGCCGCGGAGCTCACGCGCGCGGGCGCAGTGGTGTCGTGGCTCGGCGCGAGACGCGGGCTCGAGGCGACCCGCGTGCCGAAGGCCGGGATCCCGTTGCGGCTGCTCTCCGTGACCGGCGCTGCGGCGCGCTCACCGGGCGCCCGGGTCGCCGCCGCATTCCGCGTCCCGCCGGCAACCGCGCAGGCGGCAGCCCATCTGCTGCACGACCGGACCGATGCGGTGCTTGCGGTCGGCGGCTACGCCTCGTTGCCGGGCGCGCTGGCCGCCGGGGTGCTCGGGGTCCCGACGGTGCTCCAGGAGCAGAACGCCCTTCCGGGTTTCTCCAACCGGTTGCTGGCGCCGTGGAGCGCAACCGTTGCGTGCGGCTTCGAGGTGGCGGTGTCTGCGTTTCCCTCGCTCCCGGCACGCTGGACCGGCAACCCGGTCCGACCCGAGTTCTTCTCCGTGCCCCCACCGCCCCTGGACCTCGTTACGGTGCTGGTCTTCGGGGGTAGCCAGGGCTCGGCATTCCTCAACGCCCTGCTTCCCGCGGCTCTCGGCGAGTTCGCCCGCGCCACCCCACCGCCGCGAGTGATCCACCAGTGCGGAGGGGGCCGCGAGGCCGAGGTGCGCCAGCGCTACGCGGCCGTCGGCGTCGACGCCGAGATCGTCCCCTTCCTGGACCGTCCGGCGGACGCGCTGGCCCGGGCAGCTCTCGTGGTGGCGCGCGCCGGAGCCCTCACGGTATCCGAGCTCGCAGCGGCGCGCCGCCCGGCGCTGCTCGTGCCGTTTGCGGCCGCAGCCGGCGGCCACCAACTCGCCAACGCCCGCGCCTTTGCCGCGACCGGCGCCGCCGAGGTGCTGGAGGAGCACCAGGCCACCCCCGCCCTCACTGCTGCCGTGCTGGCCCGTCTGCTTGCCTCCCCGGCGGGGCTGGCCGAGCGCGGTCGGGCAGCCGCGCGGCTTGCCAACCCCGACGCCGCGCGCGTCGTCGCCCGCATCGTTCTCGAGGCCGCCCGAGCCCAGGTGGGCGCCAGCGCCCACCGAGGTGACGCGTGAACTTCGGGCACGTGCGCCACCTGCACTTCGCCGGCATCGGCGGAACCGGAATGTGCGGCCTCGCGGAGCTTCTCCACGGTGAGGGTTTCGAGGTCTCCGGGTGCGACCTCGCGGCCAGTGAGACCACCGCTCGCCTCCAGGGACTCGGCATCAAGGTCGCACTCGGCCACGCCGCCGACCACCTCGAGGGCGTCCAGGTCCTCGTGATCTCCTCCGCGGTGCCGGGGACGAACCTGGAGGTGGAGGCGGCCCGCCGCCGCGGCATCCCGGTCATCAGGCGTGCCGAGATGCTGGGCGAGATCTCCAGAATCAAGTGGGGCATCGCAGTGGCGGGCACTCACGGCAAGACCACCACGACCTCGCTCACCGGTTTCGTGCTCACCCGCGCGGGCCTCGACCCGACCGTCGTGGTTGGCGGGCGGATGCACTACCTGGGCGCCCACGCCCGTCTCGGGCGATCCGACTACCTGGTGTGCGAGGCCGACGAGTTCGACCGCTCGTTCCTGGCCCTCTCCCCGGTGCTGGCGCTGATCACGAACGTGGAACCGGAGCACCTCGACACGTACGGCTCGGTCGAGGGGATGGAGGAGGCATTCGTCACCTTCGCCAACCGGGTCCCGTTCTACGGTGCGACCATTGCCTGTCTCGACGACCATGGGGTGCGACGGCTGCTGCCGCGCTTCTCCCGCCGAACCATCACCTACGGGCTGTCGCCTCAGGCCGAGGTGCACGCCAAGAAGACCAGGTTTTCGCCCAGCGGCGCATCCTGCCGGGTGGTCAGGCGCGGAACGGAACTGGGTGAGCTCTCGCTCTCGCTGCCCGGCCGTCACATGCTCACCAACGCGTTGGGGGCCGCGGCGGTCGCACTCGAGATCGGCGTGCAGTTCGACAAGATCGCCTCAGCGTCCGCTGCGTTCACCGGTGTCGCCCGCCGTTTCGAGCGCAAGGGGGAGCGCGGCGGCGTCGCGGTGGTCGACGACTACGCCCACCACCCGAGCGAGGTCGCGGCGACGCTGCAGGCCGCACGCCAGAGCTACCCCGATGCGAGGGTGGTCGTGGCATTCCAGCCCCACCTCTACTCGAGGACCAAGGCATTCGCGCGCGAGTTCGGTGATGCGCTGCTCGCCGCCGACGTCGTTGTCGTGCTGCCCATCTACCCCGCGCGCGAGCAACCGATCCCGGCGATTACCCATGAACTGGTCGTGGACGCGGCCCGATCCTCGGGCCACCACCAGGTGTTCGCGGCAGCTTCGTTTCCTGAGGCCCTCGTCACGCTGAACGATTTGCTCCGCCCGGGCGATGTGCTCCTCACGCTTGGCGCCGGCGACATCTTCAGGCTCGGGGAGTCGTGGCTCGCTGGAGGTGGAGGATGAGCGGAATCGTGAGCCAGCGTCGCCTCGCACGAAGGCTGGCCACAAGGGCCTTGCCAGTGCTCATCGTTCTCGCGCTCACCGCGACGCTCGCCGCCGCCCTGCAGGTTCGCGAGGTGCACGTGACCGGTAACCATCGCTTCCCGGCGCGCGAAGTCGAGTCGGTACTGCGCTCGGCGCTCGGCACCCCGACGGTTGCCGCCCGCGCGAGCGCTCTACGGGCCAGCGTGCGTGCCCTGCCGTGGGTCGCCGAGGCAAACGTGCGGGTGTCCCTGGACGGCCTGGTGAGCTGTTCGGTCGTCGAGCGCGAGCCTGTCGCGATCGCCCTCGACCGGGGGGTACGCCAACTGCTCGACGCAGAGGGGCGTCTCCTGGGCCCGGTGGACGTGGCCACCGGTCTGCTCGAGGTTGAGGGATTCGCGGCGTATCCGGAGGAGCGTGCCGCGGTTCTCGCCGCGGCTGCGCAGCTCGAGCGCAGCTGGAACGACAGGCTCCGCCGCATCGAGCGCGTGGGGGCGCACGACGTCGCGCTCCGCTTTGCCGGCACCCCGTTCCCAGTGCTCGCCGATCCCGAAGATCCCGGTGCGCTCAGCACCGCGCGCAGCGCCCTGGATGCGTGGCTCGCAAGCGGCCGGCCCGCGCCGTTGCGCATCGACGCACGCGTGCGTGGACGCGTCGCGGTCCTCCCGGCGCCCCTCCCCGAGGAGGCCGACTGATGGCTCAGAGCCCTCGGGTCATCGCAGCCCTCGACCTCGGCGACCATCGCGTGCTGGCGCTCATCGGAGAGTTGGATGTCCGTGACCAGATCGTCATCCGGGGCGTCGGTCTGGCACCGTCGAACGGCATGCGCTCCGGCCAGGTGGTGCAGATGAAGCCGGTTGTAGCCGCGGTCAAGGCGGCAGCCGAGGAAGCGGAACTGATGGCGAAGCTCCCGCTCGAGAGGGTCTTTGCCTCGGTGGCCGGGACTTTCGTGAACGGTCGTCCTACGCGCGCGACGATCTCCATGGGTGCCCGCGAGCGTGAGGTGACCCTGACCGACCTCGAGACGCTGCACGACGCGGTGCGGCGTCAGCCACTCCCGACCGGCCACACCGTGCTGAACGTGATCTCCCCGACGTACGCGCTCGACGACCAGGACGGCATCCTGGATCCGCAGGCCATGGTCGGCCGCCAGCTGGCGGTGGACTGCTTCGTGCTGGCCTGTCAGGAGAGCCCGGTCCGCACGATAGAGAAGGCCATCAACGAGGCCGGGCTCGAGGTCGATGAGTTCCTGTTCGCTCCGGTGGCGGCCGCCGCGGCGACGCTCACCCCGGATGAGCGCAGGCTGGGCGCGGTCGTCATCGACATCGGCTACGGCAACACCGGCTACGCCGCGTACTCCGGCGAGAAGCTCCTCGCGGCCGGTTGCTTCCCGATCGGGAGCAACAAGATCAACGACGATCTCGTGCACCGCTTCCAGACAACGGCCACCGGGGCCGAGAAGGCAAAGCGCGAGGCCGGCACGATGCTGCTGGGCGACGTCGGCGACGAAGAGACCATCTCGGTCCCCACCATCGAGGGCCGCGGGAGCCACGTCATCTCGCGCAAGGAGCTGTGCAAGACCATCCGCCTGCGCATGCAGGAGACTTTCGAGCTCATCGCGGCGGAGGTCTGGCGGCAGATGCCCCAGGATGCACCGTGCACCGGCGTCGTCATCGCCGGCGGCGGTGCGCACCTCGAAGGGCTCGTCGCGCTCGCCGAGGAGGTATTCGTGAAACGGGCCCGCCTCGGGGAGCTGGAGGGAGTGGCCGATGCCACCCACCTGCTCGCGAGCTCGGAGCTCCCGGCGCGGTCGCCCGCGACGGCCGTTGGACTGCTGGTGCACGCGCGGAATCTGCTGCTCCCGTCGGCGCTGCCGGTGGTGCGGGACAGGCACCGCAAAAACGGTCTGCTCAGGAAGATCTCAAGAAGATTCTTTCCAAAAGGGGAGGTGGAACGTGATCACGCTTGACGACTCGAAGAGAAGGACGGGGCCAGCGATAACGATTGCCGACGAATCGGCGCCCGCCAGCATCAAGGTGCTGGGGGTCGGCGGGGGCGGCAGCAACGCCGTTAACCGGATGATCACGGCCGGCATCAAGGGGGTCGAGTTCATCGCGGTGAACACCGACGGTCAGGCGCTGCGCGCCAGCAAGGCCGGCCTGCGGCTGCAGCTCATCACCCCGAACGCCCGCGGCAAGGCCCTGGGAGCCGGGTGCGACGCCGACGCCGCGAACCGGGCCGCGCTCGACAAGACCGATGAGCTGATCGAGTGTCTGGAAGGCGCGGACATGGTCTTCATCGCGGCCGGCATGGGTGGCGGCACCGGTACCGGAGCGGCTCCGGTGATCGGCAGCCTCGCGCGGGACGCAGGCGCGCTCACGGTGGCGGTGGTCACCAAGCCCTTCGCATTCGAGGGCGCGCGCAAGGCGCGCATCGCTGAAAAGGGCATCGAGGAGCTGCGCAAGAGCGTGGACACGCTGATCACGGTGCCCAACTCGCGCCTGCTCCAGATGGTCGGGCCTCAGGTCTCGGTGGAGGAGGCCTTCCAGCTCGCGGACGAGGCCCTTCGCCACGGTGTCCAGGGAATCTCGGACATCATCAACGAGACCGGCATCATCAACCGGGACTTCGCGGACGTCGAGACCGTGATGCGCGGCGGCGGGATGGCCCTCATGGGAATCGGGCTCGGGGGTGGCGAGCATCGCGCCATCGAGGCCGCCCAGCAGGCGTTCTCCTCCCCTCTCCTCGAGGAGAATTCCCTCGAGGGCGCGGAGCGGGTCCTGGTCAATTTCATCGGCGGCCCGGACACCACGATCTCCGAGATCAACGATGCCGCCGAGTACATCGCCAAGCGTTGCTCGCCCGACTGCCTGTTCCTGTTCGGCTATGGCCAGCGTGCAGAGCTGCAGGGCAAGATCCAGGTCACGGTGGTCGCGACGGGGTTCGGCGCGACAGCCGAGGACCGTCCGGCCCGCCAGGCTGACCGGGTAGCGGCGAAGGAACAACCGCGGCGCGAGCGTCAGCAGGAGGTCGCGAGCCCCTACCTGCCCGCGAACCTGCCCAACGACTACGGAGTCAACGTGGGGAACTTTTCCGAGTTCGACACCCCCACGTACCTTCGTCGCCAGATGGACTAGCAGAGCGCGGCAGGCGGGCTACCCCGGGGCACCACCCACCTCCCGGTGCCCCGGGGGCCCTACGATCCAAGCTGGAGATCTCTCCTCACAGGCTCGCAAAGGGTCATCTCCTCCCACTTCACAACGGGATCCTTCGCTTCGCTCAGGATGAATTCAATTCGCTCCGCGACCGACGAACTCGTTGCGCCTCGCCATGGGATCCCTCGCTGCGCTCGGGATGATCACAACTCGCTCAGCGATAGATCAACCATCCATGCCTCACCATGGGATCCTTCGCTTCGCTCAGGATGAATTCAATTCGCTCCGCGAATTGAATTCACTTTTTCTTGAACAGGGCGTCGAAGGCATCGCGTGGGCTGCTTGAGGCGGCGTCACCGCCGGCAGACGGGCGGTCGGAGGCGAATTCCTGCACCGTATTCGGGGTGAAGAGCTCGCACGTGTTGCGCTTGCTCTTGCTGGTGACGCGCTGAAGCACCGGCTTGCGGCACTCGTTCGGCCTCGAGGTGTCGAAGTGCACGCAGTTGGAGCAGGTGTGCAGGTCGTTGCCACAGTTGGTGCAGGTGGCTTCGAAAGGCAGTGAGCCGGTCATCTGCTGCTTGGTCCCACACATGCGGCAGCGGAAGACAGTGACGGTGGGGGCCCCTAGGCCGCGCCCGCGCGGCCCCTCGGGGCGCTCCCGCGGTGCCTCCCCTTCGGCGGGGGGTCGCTTCTCCTCGCGGCGCTCCTCGTCCTGATAACCGCGATGCCTGTATTTGCGGTCGGGCATGCTTACCTTATAGCACAGCGACCGCGAGGCCGACAGGTTCCGCGTTCACCCCCGGTGCGCTGCCCGCCGCACCGGGTCCCGGCCGCCCCTCGTCATCGGCCGCGCTCGTCTCCTCCCTGTCGAAGCCCCTCCGGGTCCCACGCCGAGCTCTTGAGGAGCGGCAGCAGGCTGCTGTGGTCATCGGTCCAAAGAGGGAAATGCGGTGCGGGCGCCTGATGCGGGGCGCTCCCACCAGCGACACCCACCGAGGCGAGGAAATCGGGATTGCGGGTCAGGAGAATCCACAGGCTCCCCCACGAACTGCCGTCGCGGGCCGGTTTCTTGGCGACCTGCACCGACGCCAACCCGAAATGCCGCGCGAGACCCAGGACCACCGGCGTCAGGTCGAGCGTACGGTTGGACACGTCGATCGCGAGGACGCCGTCGGGTCGAAGGTGCCGAAGGTACACCTCGAAGGCCTCGGTGGTCAGGAGGTGCACCGGGATAGCCCCGCTCGAGAAGGCGTCGATGGCGAGGACGTCGAACCCCTGGCTCTCCTCCCTCTCCAGCGAGACGCGCGCGTCTCCCAGGACGAGTTCGACACGGGCGGGTGTGTCTTCGAGGTAGCTGAACACGCCCCCGGTCGCGAATCGGATCACATCCGGGTTGATCTCGTAGAACCGCATGAGATCGCCCTTCTGGCCGTAGGTCGCGATGGTCCCCACTCCGAGCCCCGCCACGCCGATCCGCAGACCACCACCGCCGGGCGCGGAGTCCCGCCTCGGGTGGTTGATGAGCGCGAGGGCCATGCCACTGCCCTCACCGTAGTAGGAGGTGGCCACGCGTCGCTTCGACTCCGAGACAAACTGGAACCCGTGCAGGATGCGGCCGTGACGCAAAAGGTAGATGTGCCGCTCCGGGTCCCCGGCAAAGTCCTCCTCCACCTTCAGCACTCCGAAGAAACCCCGTGAGACCTCCAGGGAGCCGGCCAGCACTGCCGCGATGTGCGCCCGCAGCACCACCGACAGGAGCATCAGCGTCACCGCCAGGCAGCCGGTGGCGAACAGCGACCGGCCATACCAGAGACGCGACCCGCGAACCCGCCGGCCGAGCAACAGGGAGGCCACCAGGATCGCCGCCGCGGCGCCGGCGTAGCGCCACAGGCGGGCGAAGGCAGAGCCCTGAAGCCCCGGGAGGAGGAAGTAGGCCGAGGCGACGACGGCCGCAGTCAGCGTCGCCACAGCGGCGTGAAGCGAGCCACTCCGCAGCCACGAACCGCGATCCTCCAGCAGGGCGAGGAGCGCAAGCACCCCGCAGGCCAAGAGGCCGCCGTGGAGCTCCCAGTACCCGTCGAAAACAACGGGCGCCAACAGGGCGACAAACACGCCCCCGATAGCGCCGCCGGACGCAAGCAGGAGGTAGTACGAGGTCAGGTGCTGCGGATCGGGTGCAAGGCGGGCGAGCTCACCGTGGCAGACCATGCAGCAGACGACGAGCACGAACGACCACGCGCCGATCTGCAGGAGAACCGGCACGTCCACACCGTGGTACAGCAGGAGACACGCCACAAGAAAGGAAACACCGAGGAGCGGGCCGAAGACCCCGCGCGCGTACCAGCGTCGATCGTGAAAACACACCACAAACGAAAGCAGGTAGAGCGACAGCGGTAGCACCCAGAGGAAGGGGACGACCGCCACCTCCTGCGAGATCTGGTTGGTAACGGCGAGCAGCATCACCGATGCGCCTGCCGGCAGGCCAAGCCAGAGGAGTTGCCGGGCCATGCGGGGTCCCCGCTGCGCAGAGGCGGTGCGGCTCTTCGACGCGGCCCAAGCGTCCTCCGTCGCGACCGCAGAGGCGGCACGGGCTCGCGCCGCGCAGGCGAGGCCGGCCAAGGCGAAGACGACAAACCCCATCCCCCAGACCTTTGCCTGCACCCGGAGGGCGAGCAGCGGCTCCACGATGAACGGGTAGGAGAGCAGTCCCAGGAGCGAGCCCAGGTTCGAAAGAGCGTACAGGCGATACGGGGAGCGCCCGGGCCAGGTGTGGGATAACCACGCCTGGAGCAGCGGGGTGGTCGCGGCGAGTGCGAAAAATGGCAGCCCGACGGTCGCACCGAGCACCGCCAGGATGGCAGGTACCGGGCTCTCCTCCCCGCCGGGTCTCCAACCCGGTCCCGGAAGCAGGGGGGAACCCCACGCCACCAAATGCCAGCCCAGCACCGCCAAGCAGGCGACGATCAGCACGCTGTGGACGAGGGATTGCCGTCGCGTGCTGGCGCGGCCGGTCAGCACGTGGGACCAGGCGTAGCCGCCAAGCAGAGCCAACTGGAAGAAGAGCAGGCAGGTCGTCCAGACCGCCGGTGTTCCGCCGTACCACGGCAGCACCGCCTTGCCGATCACCAACTCAACCTGAAAGAGCAGGAAGGCCGCGAGAAAGGTGCCGAGCGCGAACAGGGCCATGGTCGAAGGAGCATGCTCTGCGGGCGCGGCCGCCATGTCAAGCACCTTCACAGAGACCTCACGCAGGGTGTTTTAGACTCAAAGGGATCAGGGAGGACCCCCCATGCTCTTCATCCTGAGCGTAGTCGTCGCATTCGTTGCCATCATCGCCTGGAGCAAGCTCGCGGCGGCCGGCCGCGGTGACAATTTGGCTGTCGCGGGGGCAACTCGCGCCGGAGCCGGGCTCATCGCCGGCCTCGCGACGCTCTTCGCGGCCTCACAGGTGCTCACGGTGATCCCGGCCGGCCACGTCGGCGTGGTGGACTTCTTCGGCACCGTCTCGCCGGTGACACTCAAGGCGGGGATCAACCCCGTCAACCCCCTCGCCCGCGTCTCCAAGTTCTCGGTCAAGACGCAGGAGATCAAGGAGATCATGGATGCGCCGTCGAAGGAGGGCTTGACGGTCCAGGTCGAGATCAGCGCGCTGTTCCACCTCGACCCCGAGAAGGCCGCCGAGGTCTACAAGAGCATCGGTCCCAACTACCTCCAGATCATCCTGGAGCCGCAGTTCCGCTCGGTCGCGCGCGGCGTCACCGCCGGGTACGAGGCCAAGGCGCTCTACACCTCCGAGCGCGAGATGCTGGCCGAGATCATCCAGAAAGACCTCCAGAAGCTCGTCGGCCCACGCGGCATCACGGTCGAGGCCACGCCACTCCGGCGCGTCGGTCTGCCGAGCGGCCTGACCCAGGCCATCGAGGAAAAGCTCCGCGCCGAGCAGGAAAGCCAGCGCATGCAGTTCGTGCTATTGAAGGAAAAGCAGGAGGCCGAGCGCAAGCGTATCGAGGCCCAGGGGATCGCCGACTTCCAGACGATCGTGACGAAGGGAATCTCCGAGCCGCTGTTGCGCTGGAAGGGGATCGAAGCGACCGAAAAGCTCGCCGCGTCGCAGAACGCCAAGGTCGTCATCATCGGTGCCGGAAAGGATGGCCTCCCACTGATCCTCGACACGAAATGATTTCGGCTTGCCGGGCGGCAAGCCGAGATCACCCCGACCCCGAGCCTCACTCGGGCGAGGGGTCTCCCGGCAACAGCTCAACGTGCTGAATCGCGGTCGCGCTTACCAGCGATGAAATGCGGGATGACCTTCCTTCACCGCCACGAACACTCCCCGGCAGGTGGCGGTGATCCGGTCTCCCGCCTCCAGGCTCGCCTCGACGATCGCCCGGTCCCCGCTCGCCTCCACCACGCGCGCGCGCACCGTGATTGAATCCGTCGACGGCGTGGGGCGTTTGAGGATCACACGGTACTCGGCCGTCACCGTGCACGGTGGGCTGTCGGCTCCACTCGCAGCCATCAGATGGGCGGCTGCCGTCCAGTTGCAGTGGCAATCGAACACCGTCCCGATGATTCCCCCGTTGAGGATGCCGGGGAACGCCTCGTGGTGCGGCGATGGTATCCATTCGCAGATGACCTCGTCCCCCCGCACGAAGCTCTTGATGCGAAGCCCCTCCACGTTCGCCGGTCCGCAGCCGAAACACAGGGTGTTCGGCCCGTAGCGGTCCTGCAGGCTCTTCTCTTCGCTCACCGCGCGAGTGTACGTGTCGCAGGCTTCAGGGGCAAATCGAGGCATGCAACCGACGCAGTGGCACGCTGGTCTCCTGCCGCACGTTCGATGGTCAGGAGGGAAGCGTCAGCTTCGTACCGACGTTGTCCCGGATCCAGTGCTCGTCCAGCCACTCGACGGGGTCCACGGATTTCCCCTGCACGAAGATCTCCAGGTGCACGTGGTCACCGCCGGCGAGCCCGGTCGAGCCGCTCGTCCCCAGCCGCTGCTGTTTGCTCACCATTTCGCCGACCTTGACGGCGATCGTGGACAGGTGGCCGTAGAGACTCAACAGGCCATAGCCGTGGTCCAGGATCACCGCATTCCCGTAGATCGCAAGCCAGCCAGCGAACACAACCTTCCCGGAGTTTGCGGCGGGCACCGGCGCGCGCTCGGTTGACGCGAGGTCGAGCCCGAGGTGGGTCTGGTGGTCCACCACGCTGCCCTTGTAGAGGTACGTCCGGTTTTCCGCGAACCCGGCCCGCCGCTGCGTGTTGGGCATCTGCACGAAAGCGCCCCGCCACAGGAACCGTGGCTCCGACTCGCGCGCCAGCTTCGCGATCGTTGCGAGGGTGGAGCGCCGCAGTTCCCCGTTGATGCGCAGGTACTGGTCCAGGAGCGTGCCGCTCGCGTCGAAACCGGGCGTTGCGCTCGCGATCGCGGGCACGACCTTCTCGAGAAAGGCGTCGGTCAGCTCGAGCGTATCCTGACGCGGCGGCGACTGCTTGAAGAGGTTCACGAAGGGCTGCTCGACCCGGTTACCCGCGTCGTCCTCCGCGAACAACCTCACGGCGTTGCCGTCAGAAAGATCCCACGGGATCGCGAACAACGCGAAGCGTTCGCCTTCACCGCCGCCCGGGAGCGGGTAGGATAGCGACTCCACCGTGCCGGCTTGTACGCCGGAGATCGCCGTCTCCGCGCCGACCCGGAACACGACAACACCGGCGCCGCCCTCGCGCACGTAATGCTGCTTCGACTCGAGCTCCAGCCTGGGCGGCCGCAGTCTCACCTGCAGGGACTTCTCCACGATCACAGGCGACTTCGACCGCAGCAGGCCCGCCATGCGGTCCGCGGTGGCCCGCAGCACGACCTCGCCTTCCCGGAGCCAGTCCTGACTCCCCCGCCCCACGGTGGCGGCGAGCTCCGCACCGCCCGTGAACCGCCCGCGGACCGGGCTGAACGACCCGGCACGCGAGAACCGCTGCTCACCCAGCACGATGCTCCTGTCGCCCTGAATTAGCTCGAGCTTGACCGTGCCGAGACCCCCCCAGGGCTCCGAGAAACGCGCCGTGATCCTCGTTGACGCTCCGACCGCCGGGCGTTCGCTCTCGATCGCCACCGAGGGTGCCGGGCCCCGGCGCAGCGCTCCCCACAGCACGTACGCCACGGCGACGAGTGCGAACAGCACCACGACCCAGCGCGGCCTGCGCCGAGGAGCCTTTCCGAGAGTCAACGTTGGCACGCCATTCCTCCCCCGCCGCCAACGCGGCAGCAAAATGGGAGTGTAGCGCGCCCTCGACCGCCCGAAGAGCAGAAAAGGGGGGAACCGCGCGCCGGGGTGAGGACCGTCACGCCGCTTCGGCGGCGGCCGATCTCTCCCGGATGCGCGTCCTGATCAGCGGGAGCAGGGCAAGCATCGGGACGGCGAGGACCGCGGTGAAGGCGAAGTAGCTCGCGTAGCCGAGCCTCTCGACCCCGATCCCGGACAAGGCCCCCACGACGTCACGCGTGAGCGCGAACAGGGCCGACAGCAGCGCGTACTGCGTCGCCGCGTGCTCCCTCTCACACAGGTTCATCAGGAACGAGAGGAACGCCGCCGTTCCCAGCCCCTGTGTGAAAGACTCCAGCATCGAGACGACGTAGATGCTCTCCCTCGGCAGCGTAAACCCTGCCACGGCCGCGTACCCGAGGTGTGGCAGCGCCTGCGCGATCCCAAGCCACAGCAGACTGCGAAAGATCCCGTACCTCTTGACGAACCAGCCTCCCGCCAGCGCCCCGACGATCGTCAGCACCACTCCGAGCGTCACCGAGATCAGGCCGATCTCGCGCAGCGAGTACCCCCGGTCCACCCAGAACGGCTTCACCATCCGCCCCAGTAGCGAGTCCCCGAGCTTGAACAGGGGGATGAAGAGCAGCACCGGCAGCATCTCCCAGCGCAGCATCCAGCGCAGCACTGGGCCGATCGGGTTGCGCCGCTCCTTCACGTCCAACGCAACCCGCGGGCTCATCCAGGAGACGACCGAGAGCAACAGGAAGGCAAGCGCCAGCGCGATCCACAGCGGCGTCCAGCCCGTAACTCCGGCCAGCGTCATCACGCCTCCACCGCCGACCAGGAGCGCGATGCGGGCCGCGGACACTCGCACACCGTTGATGGCGCCCGTCTCCTCGGGAGTCGACACGTCCACCGCGTACGCATCGATGGCGATGTCCTGCGTCGCCGACGCGGTCGTGAACGCCAGCAGCACGCCCCACAGCAGCCAGGACGGGTGCGCAGCATCCAGCGGGATGATCGCGAGTGTGACCAGGGCGAGAGTGAACAGGCAGGCCGAGATCCAATGCTGGCGCGCACCGAAGCGGTCCACGAGCGGTGCCCACACCATCTTCCAGGTCCACGGGAGCGAGAGCAGGCTCATGAGCCCGATGTTCGCCAGCGACACGCCATGTACCCTGAAGTACACCGGCCACACGTCGTACGCGATGCCGAACGGCAACCCCTCGGCGAAGTAGAGCACCGCGATCCAGGCGAGCTTCCGCCGCAGGTCCATTGACGGATTCTAACCGCCCGGCGCCACCGGCGCCCACCTCCGCCACCACGCTGCCCTTTTGCTACGATCCGGTCAACACAAGGGGGGTCACGATGCCCCACTACGACGTCGTTGTGATCGGGTGCGGCCCCGGCGGGGAGCGCGCCGCAATCCAGGCCGCCCGTGCCGGCAAGCGGGTGGCTGTCATCGAGCGCCAGAACGTGGTCGGTGGCACGCGCGTGAACTGGGGCACGATTCCCTCCAAGACGCTGCGCGAGAGCGCCCTTTTCGTCCACTCGCTGACTCGCAACAAGCTTGAAGGGATCCGCTGCGAGATCAGCGAAAAGATCACCGTGGACGATTTCATGTACCGCGAGCGCGTGGTGGTCGGCCGGGAACTGGAGCTCATCAACGAGGCGCTTGAGCGCTACTCGATCGAGGTCTTCCGGGCACACGCGCGTTTCGTCGATGCCCATACAATCGCGCTCTGCGGTTCCGACGGCAGTGTTCTGTCCTCGATGACCGGGGACTTCATCGTTGTCGCCTCCGGCTCCAGCCCGAACCATCCGCCCGATGTGCCGTTCGATGGCCAGACCGTCTTCGACAGCAACACCATCCTGCATCTGCCGCGGATCCCGCCCACGATGCTCGTGATGGGTGCTGGAGTCATCGGCGTCGAGTTCGCCAGCATCTTCGCGGCGCTTGGCATCGAGGTCACCCTGCTCGACACCCGTGACCGCCTGCTGCCGTTCTTGGACCGGGAGGTCGTGGGAATCCTGGAACGCCACCTTGCGGTGCTCGGCATCACGACGATGCACGAAGAGCGCTACGCCACCATCGAACGCCTCACGGGTGAGCCGAACCGGGTGCGCTGCATAACCAAGGCTGGCACGGTCCTCGAGACGGACGCCCTGCTGTACTGCGTGGGCCGCGACGGCAACACCCGGGACCTCAATCTCGAGGCGGTCGGACTCAAGCCGAACGACTACGGCCTGCTGCAGGTGAACCAACACTACCAGACCGCGGTCTCTAACATCTACGCGGTGGGGGACGTGATCGGCTACCCGGCGCTGGCCAGCACGTCGATGGAGCAGGGCCGCCAGGCCATGCGTCACGCCTTCAACATCCCCGGCCTCACGTCGAAGACCGAGGTGCTGCCCTTCGCGGTCTACTCCATTCCGGAGGTGAGCTACGTCGGCGACACCGAAGAGGAACTCCAGAAGAAGGGGGTTGACTACGTGGTGGGCCGCGGGGATTATGACATGAACCCGCGCGGCCAGATCATCGGAGACACCCAGGGCATGCTCAAGCTGCTCTTCGAGGCTGGCTCGCTGAAGCTCATCGGCGCCCACATGATCGGGTACGCCGCAAGCGAGCTGATCCACATCGGCCAGGCGTTCCTGCGAGCGGGTGCGACCGCCCCCCAGATCGCCGAGACGATGTACAACTACCCCACGCTCTCCGACCTCTACAGGCACGCGGCGCTCAAAGCGCTGCAGGCGGCCCGGCAGAGGAACGCAGCCGGTCCCCGGAGTGCGCCCGCGGTTTGACACTCCCCCTTCGGGCCCGTATCGTCTGAGACCGCACAACTGAGATTTCTGTTGCCATGCCGGGAACGAAAGGAGCAGCGACCATGAAGAAAGCCGAGTTGCCACCGCTTCCCTTCGGGCTCACGGCGCTCGAGCCGTACTACGACGCCAAGACGCTCGAGCTGCACCACGGCAAGCACCACCAGGCCTACGTCGCCGGCCTCAACGCGGCCCTCGACAAGCTGGTGGCCGCCCGGGCGGCTGGCGATTGGGCAGCGGTCAAGCACCTGCAGCGCGAGGTGGCGTTCCACGGCGGCGGGCACCTGCTCCACTCCATCTTCTGGACCAACATCGCCCCGGGCGGCGGTGGCGCGCCCGAGGGGGCGCTTGCCGCTGCCATTACGGGGGAGTTTGGGTCGTTCGCCGCGTTCGATGCCCACCTGCGTGCCGCGACCAACGCCGTGGAGGGCTCGGGGTGGGGCGTGCTGGCGGCCGAGCCGGCCACCGGCCAGCTGGTCATCCTCCAGGTCGAGAAGCACCAGAACCAGGTGGTACCTGGCTGGGTCCCGATCCTCGTCGTCGACGTCTGGGAGCACGCGTACTACCTCAAGTACCAGAATCGGCGCGCCGAATGGGTGGATGCGGTGATGCAGCACCTCGTCAACTGGGCCGACGTGGCTCGGCGGTACGCCGCCCTCCTGCGTCCGGCGGCAGGATAGGGCGCCCACCACCCCACGAACGCACACGCGCCGCCGGCCTTTCCGATGCCGCCTGCGGTGCGGCCGGCTCCTCGAAACTGGTATGAAGGACCGGCTTCCTCGGTACGGTATCATCGCGCCGCCGACACCGGCAGCACCGCGAACGACCATGGAACCGAAGCCACGTCCTCGCTCTCCGGGACCGCCACGGCCGGTCATCGGCCTCGTGGGCGTCAACCCCGCCCTGCCCTCGTTCCGCCTCCGGCTTGCTCCGCTCGTGCCGACACTCGAGGAACTCGGCGTGGCCGCGAAGGTGCACCCGCTGCAGGGGCCCGAGTGGTGGCGGGTTTGGCGCCTTGCAAAGGCCTGGCGCTCCAGCGACCTCCTGCTCTTCTCCAAGCTGAAGCTGCTGCCCGGCGAGCTGGGGTTCGTGGCGAGGTCGTGCAGGGAATGGGTGCTCGACGTGGACGACGCAATCATGTTCCGCAAACCGCCCCGCCACGGCGATCCGCCCGACCAGGCCCGCTGGCGGCAGCGACGGTTCGAGCGCATGGTGTCGCGCTGCCGGCTGGTGGTGGCCGCCTCCCACTCGCTTGCCTCGGCGATCACACCCAAGGCCGCTCGCGTCGAGGTGCTGCCGACCCCGGTGCGTCTTGCGGCCTACCCCCAGGCCACCCTCGCCCGGGAAGGGCCCCTCACCCTCGCCTGGATCGGCCTCGGCGCCAACCTCCGGTACGTCGCCGACCTGGCACCCATCCTGCGGGAGCTTGCACGCGAAGGTGTCGTGGGTGAGCTGCGCCTGATCTCGGACCGGTTGCCGGAGATGCCGGGGGTGCCGTGTCGCCTGGTGCCGTGGAGCGAGCAGACCGAGGGCCTGGAGTTGGCGGCGTGCGACGTCGGCCTGGCACCGGTTCCCGACGACGCGTGGACGCGCGGCAAGGGAGCCTACCGGAGCATCCAGTACGCCACCACGGGGCTGCCGACCGTCGCGTCGCCAGTAGGTGCCAACCGTGAGGTTGTCGTGCCGGGTGAGACCGGACTCTGGGCTACAACCCCGACCGAGTGGCGAGACGCGCTGCTTTTGCTGGGGAGGGACCCGGCGCTGCGCCGCCGACTGGGGGCCGCCGCCCGCGAGCGGGCACACCAGTATGACTGCTCGGTGGTCAGCCGCAGGTACGCCGAGCTTCTCCTGCGACTCCTCGGCGAGCGCGGGGTCGCGACCTGACCGCAGAGCGCGCCACCGTCTCGACCGGGTCTCACCCTCATGACGCCGCGGTTGCAGGGAGGCGTGCTGACCGCTACCCTTGCCGTGCCGCTGCTCTGCAGGCACCCGGGGGACGAGATGCCGGAGATCGAGATCGCTGGTCGCACCTTTGCCGTGGACGAGGAGGGCTTCCTCCAGCAGCCGGAGATCTGGGACGACGAGGTTGCGAAGCTCTTCGCCACGAGCGAGGGAATCGGCGAGATGACCCCGGAGCACTGGGCGGTGGTGCGAATGATCAGGGAATACTACGTCGCGAACGGCACCGCGCCGATGGTGCGGCTGCTCTGCCAGAAGACCGGCCTGCCGCTGAAGGCGATCTTCAAGCTCTTCCCCGCCGGACCCGCCAAGGGTGCCTGCAAGGTCGCCGGCCTGCCGAAGCCCGAGGGGTGCGTCTGACGCGGCGGTCTCCGGAATGACTGCGGGCTCCCTCATCCTGCTCGCGGCGCTGCTGGTTGCGGGCGCGGCGTTTCTCGCCGAGCGGCTGTCGCCACGTTTCTCGGGGGTGCCGGCGCCGGTGGCTCCGCCGCGGGGCAGTGCTGCCGCAGGCATGGTCTACGCCTTCACCCTGGCGTTCGGCCCTGGTGCGAAGGAGAGCGCCTCCCTCCACCTCCCGAGCTACCTCGCCGGCATCGCGTATCACCTCGGGATCTTCGCAGCCATCGCAAGGCTGCTCACGACCCTGGTGCCGGTGACCGTTCCCCCGGCAGTGGACGTCACGGCCGTCGTCCTATTCGCTGTTGGCCTCGGCTGCGGCCTCACGCTGCTGGGCAAACGCGTTTTCGATGCGAGGCTGCGTGCGATCAGCGTGCCCGACGACTTCCTTGCCAACCTGCTGGTGGACACCACGCTCGTGACCGGAATCGTTGCCTCCCTCGACCACTCCCTGGTAGCGCTCTTCCAGGTCACGGGCGCGGCTCTGCTCGTCTATGCGCCTCTCGGCAAGCTGCGCCACATGCTCTTCCTCCTTGTCAGTCGTCGGTGGTTGGGCGCGACGCTCGGCCGTCGCGGGGTGCGCCCTTCACCACCGCCTGGGGTCTCCCGTGGCTGACCGCTCGGTCACGCCGGATGCCGTGGGGCGTGCGCTGGAGGTGTTGCGCGAGCGACTCGACCGCCGCACCGCGGCGTTCCTCAACGCGTGCGTGCGGTGCGGCCTGTGCGCGGAGACCTGTCACGTGTACCTGGCGGACTGCGAGCCCGACTCAACGCCGGCCGCGAAGGTCGAGCGCCTGGCTCGCCTCTTTCGGCGCTACCACACCGTGCTGGGCCGCCTGACACCTGGACTCGTCGGCGCCGAAGCCATGACGGAGGACACGCTCCAGGCGCTCGCTGCCGCCGCCTTCGGCCGCTGCACGCTGTGCGGGCGCTGTGCGCTCAACTGCAGCGTGGGCCTCGATCCGGCCTCGATCCTGCGCTTCGCTCGCACGGTGCTGGGGGCGGCAGGTTTGGTCCCGCAAGGGATCCGAGCCAACATCGAGGCGGCGCAGGCGACCGGAAACACGATGTCGATCTCGCCGGAGGACGTGCGAGAGACGATCGCATGGCTCGAGGAGGACCTTCGCCAGACGATCGGTGATCCTGAGGTCTGCATGCCAGTGGACCGCCAGGGCTCCCGAGTCCTCTACGCGTTGAACCCGCGCGAGCTGAAGTTCTTTCCCCTCTCTATCTCAGCCGCAGGCGCCATCTTCCACGCAGCCCGCGAGAGTTGGACGCTGACGGCAACCGATTTCGACATCACCAACTATGGCTATTTCGCCGGAGACATGGAGGCACAGCGCGCCATCGCCTCGCGGCTGATCGGCCGCGCGGAGGAGCTTAGCGTCCAGGAGTTGGTCGTGGCTGAGTGCGGGCACGGCTACCGCACCCTGCGTTGGGAGGCGCCGGAGTGGCTCGGCCGACCGCTCCCTTTCGCTGTGAAGAGCTTCGTCGAGGTAATGGCGGAGTACCTCGCCGCAGGGCGCCTCCGCCTCGACCCCTCGAGGAACCCGGATCCGGTGACGCTTCACGACCCCTGCAACCTGGTGCGCAATGGAGGCGTGATCGAGGAGCCGCGCTACCTCCTGTGCCATGCGGTCACGACCTTCGTCGAGATGACGCCCAACCGGGAGGATAACTACTGCTGCGGGGGTGGAGGAGGGCTGCTTGCGGCCTCCGAGCACACCGCCAGACGCCTGGTGTCCGGAAGGGTGAAGGCCGACCAGATCCGGGCCACGGGTGCCAAGGTTGTGGTCTCTCCCTGCCACAACTGCATCGACCAACTCATGGAACTCAACCGTCACTACGCGCTTGGAGTCGAGGTCAGGACGCTGGGCGAGGTCGTTGCCGACGCCCTGATTCTTACGGGCACCGGCTAGACCCTTGCGTCCGCGGCGATCTCGGCCACCGCGGCGAGCGCCGCGTCGATGTCGCTCGGCTTGTTGAGCGGGCCGACGCTGAGCCGTACGGTCCCGCGTTCCCCGGTTCCCATCTGCCGGTGAATGAGCGGAGCGCACTGCAGACCGGTGCGCACGGCGATGTTGTGGTCAACATCGAGCATCGTGCCGACGTCCGCCGGATCACGACCTTCCACCGTAAGCGAAAGCACCGGCAGCCTGTTCTCCAGCCTGGTGGTGCCGTGCAGGGTCACCCCCGCGATGGCAGCGAGGCCTTCCTGAAGGCGGGCGAACAGCTCCATCTCGTGACGGTAGATGTTCTCCATCCCGCGCTCCGCGATGTACGCCTGGGCAAAGTGCAGCCCGGCAATCCCCAGGACGTTGCCCGTGCCCGCCTCCAGGCGGTACGGGTACTCCTCCAGGTGGTACGGGTCCACGGAGTTGACGCCGGTGCCGCCGAAACGGGTTGGGCGGATGCCCACGCCTTCACGCACGTACAGCCCGCCGATCCCTGTGGGCGCGAGTAGCGACTTGTGGCCGGTGAAGGCGAGCACGTCGATGTCCATCGCCTGCACGTCGATCGGAATCACGCCGGCGGTCTGCGCCGCATCCACGAGGAGGAGGACGCCGCGGTCACGGCATACTCTCCCGACCTCCGCCACGGGCTGGATCGTGCCGATGACGTTGGAGCCGTGGTTGACCGCTACGAGCTTGGTGTTGCGCCGCAGGCGCCGCCTGATCTCGGCGGGGTCCACGACCCCGTCGTCTGCCACCGCCACGTATTCCACCGTGACGCCGCGCTCCCGGGCCATGTGGTTGAGCGGCCGGATCACCGAGTTGTGCTCGATGGTCGTGGACACCACGTGGTCGCCGTCCTCGAGGATCCCCTGGATTGCGAGGTTCAAAGCATCGGTGGCGTTCGAGGAGAATATCAACCGGTTGGGGTCGGTCCCGCCGAAGAGACGGGTGAGCTCCTTGCGGGTCACCGCGACCAGTTCTCCGGCCACCAGGCACAGATCGTAACCCGAGCGGCCGGGGTTCACGCCGAAGCGCGTGTACGCGTCGAGGGCGGCGATGAGTACTTCCCTGGGCTTCGGAAAGGTCGTGGCGGCGTTGTCGAGATAGATGATCTTGCTCGAGTCGAGTGCAAGGTCCATCGCGCGTGACCCCCCGGAAGGCGTGGCGGCGCCCCGGCGGCGCGGCCCGGCGCGGATCGTATCACGGACCTGTGACCGCTCCGGGCAAAGGCTTGACAAAATGATTTTGAAGACTAGACTCTTTTGCAATTCCCCCCCACTGAGGGAGGAAACCATGACAAGAGCGTCAATCGCAGCGATTCTGGGCGCCATCGCAATCGCGGCAGGGGGGTGTCAGCAGGCCCAACAGCAGGCTGCGGCCCCCAGTCCGGTGGAGCGCGGCAAGTACCTCGTCACCACGATGGGGTGCAACGACTGCCACACGCCGTGGAAGCTGGGGGAGAAGGGGCCCGAGCCCGATATGACCCGCATGCTCTCCGGCCACCCGGAAGGGATGAAGCTCCCACCGGCTCCTGCAGTGCAGCCTCCCTGGGGCCCGATGGCGGCGCTGTCCATGACCGCCTGGTCCGGCCCGTGGGGGATCAGCTACACGGCCAACCTGACACCGGACCAGGAAACCGGGATCGGCGCCTGGTCCGAGGAGAATTTCATCCAGGCGCTGCGCACCGGCAAGCACCTGGGCGGAGGCAGGGACATCCTCCCCCCAATGCCCTGGCAGTGGTACGGCAAGCTGAGCGACGACGACCTAAAGGCGATCTTCGCCTACCTGAAGGCAATCCCACCGATCAAGAACACCGTGCCGGATCCGGTTCCGCCGGCACCTGCAGGCAAATAGCGCTCGGGAGCTTGACAGCCGCTTCGAGGCCGGCCCAACGGCCGGCCTCGTCGTCTCCCACTCGGCGTCAGCGGAGCGAACTCTCCCTGCGCAGGCGGTAGCCCATCAGCTCCCGGAACCCCGAGTGGGTCGGGTCGTACTCGGAGGGCCGGTCCGGTTTGTCCCAGGAGATCATCGTCTCCCTGCCGACGACATTGTCATCGTCCCGCGCCGAGTGACGCACCCGCTGGCCGCGGCGTCACGCTCGTCGGCGCCGCGCCGGCGCACAGCTTCGGAGCGGAGGTTTCCAGCAACAGTGCAGGAGTCGTTGCTCCCAACTCCCCTCGGTGGTGGGGCTTGCGCACCGACCGACCCGGACCTATCCTCGGCCACGCCAACCGGACCGTTTTGCGCCCTACGCCAGGAAGCGGAACGGCACTAGGAAGTGAGGCGACCTAAGCATGTCGACGCACCTCGAGGCAGCACTGCAGCAGGACCTGGAGCAGATCCGTTCCAAGGTCACAGAAATGGGCGATCTGGCCGAGAAGGCGATCAGGGCCAGCATCAAGGCCGTCGTGGAGAAAGACCGCCAGCTCGCCTTTGCGGTGATCTTGCGCGACCAGTACATCGACGATCTGGAAAAGCAGCTCGACAGGTTGTGCCTCGAGTTCCTCGTGCGTCACCAGCCGGCCGCCAGCCTTCTCCGCTTCGCCTACGCCGCCATCAAAATTAACCTCGAGCTCGAGCGTGTCGGCGACTATGCGGAGAGCATCGCTCGCGAGGCCGTCCGCCTGACAAAGGTCGATGCCCCGCTGCCCATCGATCTGATCCAGCAGATCGTTACCGTCGCCGTTCCGATGCTCCACGACGCCGTCCAGGCCTTCGTCCACCAGGACCCGGACCTTGCACGCCGCACCGTCGAGTCGGACGAGGCGGTCGACCTGCTGCGCGACAAGCTCACGGCGGACCTCACCCAGGCGTACCGCGATGGGAAGCTGCCATTCGAAGCACTCAACCCTCTGGTCGTGCTGGCGCGCCGGCTCGAGAGGGTTTCCGACCAGGCCCGCAACATCAGCATGGAGACGCTGTACATGTGCACCGGCGAGTACGCCAAGCACCCCGGATCCGAGGTCATGCGCGTGCTTTTCGTCGACGAGCACAACACCTGCAGGAGCCTGATGGCCGAGGCGATTGGCATGGGCCTGCATGAGCCCGGCTTCGTCTTTTCCAGCGCTGGCGTGGAACCCCTGCCGGTCGATCCGACCACCGCCAGCTTCATGGCCTCCAAGGGTTTCGACGTGGCTCGGGCGGTGCCGAAGGCGATTACCCAGGTCCCCAACATCGACCACCAGGACGTGATCGTCCTGCTTTCCCCCGAGGCGAAGCGCGTCTTTCCCCGCAGGCCACGGAAAGCGGTGCTCCTTGAATGGGCCGTTGACGACCCCCGAACGGTGCAGGGCACCGAAGCGCAGATCACCGCCGCCTACGAGGCCACGTACGCCTATGTCCAGGGCCAGATCCGTGATCTGGTCTCGGCAATCCGGGATGCCAGCCGACTCTAGGAGCCCTTCCACTGGTTCCTCGGCCCGCGCCCGTTCTGGTACACTTTCGGCCCGCTAGGTGCCACTTCCACTTTGTCCGACTGCCACGTCTGAGCGTCCCCAGCTCCTCAGGGACAGGCAGGCCGCGTCGTCGGATCGTGACGCGAGAAAGGAACTTCCCGTGAGCCGCCACACGTCACCAGTTGCAGCCGTTCTCCTTATCGCCGGCCTGAGCGCGGGTTTTGGGGCGCTGCTCCTCCCCAACGGGTGCGGCGGCGGAAAAGGGCCCAAGCCAGCCAACGCCACCATTCAGGTGAAGGGCTCCGACACCATGGTGAACGTCGCTCAGGCCTGGGCCGAGGAGTACAAGAAGGTCGAGCCGGGGGTCGAGGTCGAGGTGTCGGGGGGAGGCTCAGGGGTCGGGATCGCCGCTCTGGAGAAGGGCACCATCGACATCGCCAACGCCAGCCGCGACATGAAAACCGACGAGATCGAGCAGGCCAAACGCAACACCGGCAAGGAGCCGAAGGAGTTCATCATCGGTTTCGACGCCCTCGCCGTCTACGTCAACAAGGACAATCCGCTCAACGAGGTTTCCCTGGACCAGCTCTCCCAGATCTTTGCCGAAGGGGGCACGATCACCACGTGGTCGCAGCTCGGCGTCAGCATTCCTGGGGTCTCCGACGACACCATCGTGCGGGTGAGCCGGCAGTCGAGCTCAGGCACCTACGAATTCTTCCGCGAACACGTGCTCAACAGGAAGGACTTCAAGCTCGGCTCTCGCGACATGAACGGCTCCAAGGAAGTGGTCGAGCTCGTCGGCACCACAAAGACGGCGATCGGGTACAGCGGCATGGGGTACACGACCCCGTCGGTGAAGATGTTGAGGCTCGCCCGCAAGGCAGGCGACCCGGCGGTCGCGCCCACGGTCGAGAACACCCTCAACAAATCGTACCCGCTCGCCCGTTCCCTCCAAGTGTACACGCTCGGCGAGCCGGAGGGCGCGGTCAAGAAGTACGTCGAGTGGATGCTCTCGAAGGCGGGTCAGAGAATCCTGCAGGAAAGTGGCTACGTGCCGATCCCGCATCAGAACTAATCCTCACCCACCCCGGCGATGACGGCCCACGGCCCCCAGACCCCGCACACCGTCGGCTCGCGCCCGAGCCGCAGCGCGCTGGCTGTACTCGGCGAAAGGGTGCTCGAGAACCTGATCCGGTTGAGTGGGGTGAGCGCGATCTTCTTCGTGCTCGCGATCTTCTTCTTTGTCTTTCGCGAGGCGGCTCCGGTCCTTGTGAGCGACTCGTTCTCGCTCAAGGAGTTCCTTTTCAGCGTCGAGTGGTACCCGACCTCCGACGTCAACGTCCGCTATGGCATCCTCGGGCTCATCGTCGGCACCGCCTGCGTGAGCGGCCTGGCGGTGCTGATCGCCGTGCCTTTCAGCCTGGGATCGGCCATCTTCATCGCCGAGTTCTGCGGCCCACGCCTGCGGGAGGGCCTCAAGGTCGTGATCGAGCTGCTGGCCGCTATCCCGAGCGTCGTCTGGGGCTTCATCGGCCTGACAGTGATGAGCCGGTTGATCGTCGCGGTCACCGGTGCGCCGGTCGGCGTCAACGTGCTCAACGGGGGCATCATCCTAGCCCTCATGTGCGTGCCGATCATCACCTCAATCGCCGAGGACGCCCTCAAGGCCGTTCCCGACTCCTACCGCGAGGCGGCCCAAGCCCTCGGCGCAACCAAGTGGCAGATCGTCTACCGCGTGCTCCTGCCCGCCGCGAAGAACGGTCTCCTTGCCGCCGTTTTGCTCGGCGTTGGCCGCGCGGTTGGGGAAACGATGGCGGTGCTGATGGCGACGGGTCACGCCGTCCACATCCCCCGTTCCCTGCTCGACTCGGTCCGGACCCTCACAGCCAACATCGCCGCCGAGCTCGGGGAGGCGTCGGTCAACTCTGAGCACTACCGTGTCCTGTTCCTCACCGGCGTTCTGCTCTTTCTAATCACCTTCATGATCAACCTCACGGCCGATCTGGTGGTCCGCGGCGTGAGGCGGGAACGCTAGCGTGGCACGCGAACCAGTCGCGCCGGTCGACCCCGCCGTTCGGTTCTGCGAAACGGTGGCTGGACGTCGCCACCGGCGCAGCGAGGCGCTCGCCCGCGGCGTCTTCCTGACCATGGCGGCGGCGATGGTGCTGCCCTTGTTGCTGCTGGTCACCTACCTCATCGTAAAAGCGGCTCCCGCGCTGTCGCTCGAGTTCCTTCTCGACGTGCCGCGCCGCGGCATGCGCGCCGGCGGCATCTGGCCAGCGCTGGTCGGCACGGTCTACCTCGTGCTGGGCGCGTTGGTCGTTTCGGCTCCGATCGGCGTCATGGCCGCGATCTACCTCAAGGAGTACGCTCGCGACAACGCCTTCCACCGCACAATCAATATGGCGGTAATCAACCTCGCCGGCGTGCCCTCGATCGTGCACGCGTTATTCGGCCTCGGCGCCTTCGTCTACGCCGCCCGTTTCGGCTACTCGATCATCTCGGCCTCGCTTACGCTGGCGATCATGACGTTGCCTGTCATCATCACCTCGACTCGCGAGGCTCTCAACGCCGTCCCGCAAGCCTTTCGCGAGGCATGTTGGAACGTGGGCGCAACGCGGTGGCAGACGATCCGCGGCGTGGTGCTTCCCAACTCCATCTCCGGCATCCTTACCGGCGTCATCCTCGAGGTCAGCCGGACAGCCGGGGAGACGGCGCCGATCATGTTCACCGGCGCCGTGTTCTTCAAGGCCGTGCAACGCGGCGACCTGCTGCCGTACGGCCTGAACGACCAGGCGATGGCACTCTCGATGCACCTGTACACGCTCTCCACCCAGGTGCCCGACGTGCCGGAGGCGCTGCCCTACGCGACGGCCGTCGTGCTGCTCGGGACCGTTCTCACAATGAACGCGCTGTCGATCGTGCTCCGGTTCTGGCTGCGAACCCGGAAGAAGTGGTGAGCTGATGGCCGACGTCAAGACCGTGGTCGCCAAGGACCTCCGGCTCGCTTATGGAGCGCGCGAGGTCCTCCACGGGGTTTCGTTCGAGATTGCCCACAACGACATCTTCGCCATTATCGGCCCCGCCCAGTCGGGCAAGACGTCGCTCTTGCATTGCCTCAACCGAACGATCGATTTCGTCGCCAACGCCACGGTTTCCGGCACGTTGCTCTTCGACGGCGACGACATCCGGAGGGTCAAGGATGTCTACTCCCTCCGCCGACGGATCGGCATGGTATCGCCGCTGCCCGTCGGGCTGCCACTCTCCATCTACGACAACGTCGCATTCGCGCCGCGCTGCGCGGGAATGCATCAGAGGAGCGAACTGGACGCCTTGGTCGAGAGGTGCCTCCGCCAGGCCGCCCTCTGGGACGAGGTCAAGGACCGCCTGGCCAGCCTCGGGACGGCTCTCTCCGGAGGTCAGCAGCAGCGCCTCACCATCGCCCGTGCGCTGTCCCACCAGCCCGAGGTGCTGTGCCTGGACGAGTTCTCCATAGCCATCGACCCGGTGACCACGATGCGCATCGAAGATGTCCTGAAGGAGCTTAGCCGGGAGATGACCATCATCCTCGTCACCAACCTCGTGCAACAGGCCCGCCGCCTGGCAGACCGCACCATGTTCCTCTGGAACGGGGAGATCATCGAGCTGGGCACGAGCGAGGTGATCTTCTCCGAACACCCCGGCGACCGCAAGACCTACGAGTACGTCCACGGGATCTTCGGATGACGGACGCTCCCGCCTTTGCGATCGTCACGCGGGGCCTCAACCTCTGGTACGGCTCCTTCCAGGCGCTCATCAACGTGTCGGTCGGAATTCCGCATGGCCTGATCACCTCGCTTATCGGGCCCTCGGGTTGCGGTAAGACCACGCTCCTGCGCTGCTTCAACCGGGTCAACGAGCGCTACGACTACGTGCGCACTGAAGGTGAAATTGAGCTGCTGGGCAAGAACATCTACGATCCCGATGTCTCCCTCGTCGAGTTGCGGAAGTCCGTCGGCATGGTGTTCCAACGCCCGAACCCGCTGCCAATTTCCGTCTACGAAAACGTGGTCTTCGGGCTCCGGATTCACTCCGGCCGCGGCAGCCTCACGCGCGCAGACCTGGACGCCGAGGTTGAACAGGCCCTGACCGAGGTTGGCCTTTGGAAGGATCTCAGGGACCGCCTGCGCACCCGGGCGACGACGCTCCAGCTCGAGCAGCAACAGAAGCTCTGCATCGCGCGCCTGTTGCCCCTCAAGCCGGAGATCATCCTGATGGACGAGCCCTGCTCGGCCCTCGACGTGGACGGCACCCGAGGCATCGAGGAGCTGATGTTCACACTCAGGGGGCGGTATACGATCGTCATCGTCACGCACAACATGGCCCAGGCTCGGCGCACGAGTGACGAGTGCATCTTCATGCTGCTCGGTAGGGTCATCGAGCACACTCGCACGGCCGATCTCTTCCTCAGTCCGAAGAATCTACAGACCGCCGAGTACATCGAGGGCCGGTACGGGTGAGCGGATGGTAGTTCGATGCCTCTTACGCCCTGGGTTGTGCGACGCTGCCACCACCGCTAGAAGTTGACTTGGCGGTCCTGCCAAAGCGGTGGTAATCGAACGTCGCCTGGACGGCACGTCCGGCGATCCAGACCGTCACCAGCGCCAGGATGATGTTTCGGCCACCCGAGATCCGAATAGGGCCGAGGAGATCAAGCAGAGTCAAAACGCTCGCACCGCTCCCCACCAGCAGAACGAACACCGCGGCCAGTCGGCTCGCGGTGGCCCAGATGACTGCCCCACACGCCGCGTAGAGCGCCGCGTCCACGAGCGCGGCTGGGTCCCGAGCCAGGGCGAGAACGGTTTGAATGACCGCGACGATCAGAAGGGCTTTGCCGAGATCGCTTGCCAGGAGACGAGCGCCGTCGCAGTCCTCGATCGGCGCAAAGAGCCGCTCCACCAGTGGACGCTCAGCTGTCCTTTCGGCCATGGTCACTCCCGTGCCGCTATTGTCTCAGTGTTGACCGGTAACGTGAAGCTGCGGTGAACGCAGGCTCCCCGTGTCCGCGCCCGCTCGATTCCTCCCGGCGTCGCTTCACAAGCTGCCTGCCAGGAACGTGCAAGATGCTCCTCACGCACAGCATCGGCATCACCACGGCTTCTGACAGCCCACGGGCAGTGGCACTGAGATCAGTTTCACGGCCCCTTCACCTTGGAGACGCGGAGGTCTCACCTGGATGTAGGAGCTTGTATCCGGGAGGGTGGGCCGGTTCAAGGCCCGAATCCCGGGAGGAAACATGCGGTACCGCAACATGGACATGCACGTCCACTCCTGCTTCTCGGTCGAGGACGTGCCGGGTCTCAAGGGCTTCACGTTCTCGCCAAAGGAGACGCCCGACGAACTCTATTCCCGTGCCAAGGCGCGCGGGATGGACTTCGTCACGATCACCGACCACGACACCATCGCCGGGTGCCTCGAATTCATCGCCCACCATCCGGACGTGAAGGACTTTGTGGTCGGTGAGGAAGTGTCCACACAACTGCCACAGAGCAAGCTCACGGTTCATATCAACGCCTACGGTCATAACCTCGCACAGCACGAGGAGTTGCAGCGGCGTCGCGACGACGCCTTCGCGGTCGCAGCATACTGCAGGGACGAGGGCCTGTTCTTCGTCTGGAACCATCCCTTCTACCGGGAGAACCTCTCGACGATCGAGGAGCAGGAGTTCATGCGCCTCGTCGCCGAGGTGCCGGTTATCGAGGTCCGCAACGGCGGCCGCATGCAGGTGCTCAACGTCCTCGCCGAGGAAATCGCGGTCCGCGAGGAGAAGGCGATGCAGGGCGGCAGCGACACCCACACAGGCAACATCGGTTCGGTCTACACCGCGGTCCCATGTCACGACCTGAACGGATTCTTCGCCGGCATCCTCTCCCGCACAAGTCGCATCGTCGGCCAGCACTCCACCCGACACAACTTCCTTGTCCACAACTTCCTCGCAGGCCGCCGTCACACAGTGGATCTGAACTGCCGCCGCGTGACATCGCGCATCCAGCGAGCGCGCATGCGTAGCCTGGGATGGCTGGCCCTTGCGCTGGCCCCCTGGGTCGTACATCGCCACTTCCGGGATCAACTAGTCATGGCGCGGATTGCGCTCGCCAACCTCTCGGCGTTCAGCCATCTCAACAACGGCCTCCTGCTCGACGCCGCCTAAAGCAATCGGTGCGCTACTTCCCGAGTTGTGTGACGACCTCGGCGATCCGGTAGGTGCCGAACTTCGGAAGCCGCACATATCCCGACCAAGCGGCGCCCGCGAGCGTGCCCTCATTAAGCCACTCACGCAGCCACTCCCAGGCTTCGCGCGGAGATTCCTGCTTGAATCCCGCGCCGCGGTGGAGGGCCCAGCGCCGGTTGGCACGCTCGTGGGCGCCCACTGGGCGGGAAAACACCAGAGGGATTCCCAGTGCGCCGTAGAACGTCATTTCGCTTGGCTTGGTCCACAGGATGTCGGTCTCGGAAAGAAGATCGTTGAAGAGACGGTAGTATTCGCCAAAGTCGCGCCCCCAGAGGATCCTGACCGCGGATCCCAAAAGGGGGTGCAGACCTGCCTCTTCGAGCCAATGCTCGACACGCCCAGCTGCTTCGCGACGCACGCCGGTCGAGATGGCCAGGCGAATCCGTCCCTGTTCAAGCGGCCGCCGCAGCGAAGGGATGAGCTGTCGCGCGATGGCCAACTGAGCGCCCGCCCCTCCTACCGCAAACGTCACCAGGGGCGGACGTCCGGTCTCGTCGCGCGGCGGCGGCCCGAGGAAGTGATCCAGTTCGCCCCGCATTTGCTCGCGGAATACGCCTTTCGGGTCGAGCCGAACAAGTCGAGCCACCAGGTTTCGCTTAAGTCCCGACAGCTCTGGACCTCCGAGCAATTCCGGCGGGAGCGGGAAACCAGTGAGATGGATGAATTCTGCGGGTACCCCGCATGCGCGCAGGCGCCGGAGGACGCGCTCGGAGGGCACGCAGTAATGAACGACCGAGTGTGCGGCGTGCCGGGAAACCCATGCCCGATTGACGTCTGTGTCCGTCACCACACACACCGCCTTTGGGTAGCCGTGATAATCGGCAATCACCGCGGGCGCGTAGAAGGTCGTCACCAGAGTAGCATTCTCCCGGCGCAGGAAGTCCATCATCGTCTTTCCGAGGCCGCGGCGTGCCATTGCTTCGAGCACCGTGACACTGAGCGTCGGTTTGGACTGGTTGCGCACGCCATAGATCTCCGGGATGAAGGTGATCGTGTCCAGGACGGCGCGCAGCGGTCTCCCCAGGAACGGAAGCTGTGAGCCACGAGATATGAGCTCATAGCCGGCGCGTACCTGGCCCCAGCGGCGCTGCTCTCGCGCGGATGCGAGCGGCGGTCGGTCCAACTCGAGCACGTTGCTACTGAGGGCGTCTGCCAGGGCGTACGCGGCCCGCAGATGGCCGTACCCCATGTCCACCGCCACAAGGGCTCGCACGCCAGCCGCTGGGGCGTTCTTCTCCTCGACCGTCACGAATCCTCCGTGGAGCGAGAGCTTAGCACTGCACAAGCGCTTCGCCCGTGCTTCGCACAAACTTCACACGCCAGGATCATGGTGGCGACGTGGGCATGGCGATCCTCCTCGCGATCCTCGCCTTTGGCCTCTGCGTGCTCACGCTCATGGCCGTGGCGCAGCGACGTCAACTGGCCACCACGATGCCCTCACCACCCCAGGTGCTCCCCGGGGTCAGCATCCTGAAACCGATGAAGGGTGTTGACCCGGGGTTGGCAGAGAACCTCGAGAGCTTCTTTCAGCTCGACTACCCCGACTACGAGGTACTCTTCGGCGTCGACGACCCCGACGATCCGGCCGGCGCGTTCGCGCTGCGGATCGCCGCCGCGCATCCGAACGTCAGGAGCTGTGTCGTGGTGGATGCCCGCGACGTCGGGTTCAACCCCAAGGTCAACAACCTGGCCAGGCTCCTCCGGCACTCCACGCACGAGATCCTCTGGATCTCGGACAGCAACACCCGGGTTGCTCCCGACACTCTGCGGGACCTCGTCGCGCACCTGGAGCAGCCCGGCGTTGGCCTCGTCTCGTCGCCCTTCCGGGGTATTGGGACCCGGGGGTTGGGTGGGGCCTGTGAGAGTCTCCAGCTCAACACGTTCGTCATGGGCGGCGTCAGCGCTGCGCACCGGCTCCTGAAGGAAGTGTGCGTCGTGGGCAAGTCCATGCTGCTGCGGCGCTCCACACTCTCAAAACTTGGAGGGTTCGCGTTTCTCGGCCGCTTCCTCGCCGAGGACCAGGTCTGCGGTGAGGAGGTCGCGCGGCTGGGCCTCGGCGTCACGGTGTCCGGCAGGGCGATCGACAACGTGCTCGGGAACCTGCCGGTCCAGGCATTCCTGGCGCGCCACTTGCGTTGGGCCAGGATCCGCCGCCGCATGAAACCGGCGGCGTACGCGGGCGAGGTGCTGCTCAACCCCGTTTTCGTCGCCGTTGGTGCTGCGCTTGCCGACCGCACGGTGGAGAGCCTGGTGTTGGCCGTTGCGGTGCTGCTCCTCAAGAGCGTGCTCGACGCCGCCGGAGAAAGGTCCACGGCCGTTCGCAGATCGCTTCTGGTCTATCCGTTCCTCACGCTCATAAAGGACCTCCTGGTCGGACTTGCATGGGTGGTTCCGTTCCTGAGCACGAGCGTGACCTGGCGCGGAAACCGCTTCCACATCGGTTCCCGCACTCTCCTGAGCCCGGTGCCGTCGCCCACCACGGCGATTCTCGGTCGCGCATCTGCAGAGGCAAGCGGATAGCGACCCCTCCAGGCGCTCGCCGAACCACGACCTTCCCGCCGGGAGGTCCCCGTACCCATCGCTTCGCGGTGGGGTTTCAGCGCCTGTCGCTCGCCCTGGAGCGCGTGTCGGCACTCGGTTAGTGATCGCCCGTGGGGGCTTGCGTCCGCGGCTGCGCTCCTGTGAAATGTAACCGCGAGGTCAAACGATGCGCGCTCTCTGGCTCTCGGTAATCCCCCTGGTGGTCCTGACGATGGCAGGCACGGCCGCAGGCCCCAGTGCGGAGGCTCAGCAGAACGCCCAGGCGGCCGTACGGCTCGTGGTGTTCGAAGACTTCATGCGCCCGACTTGACCGATATGCCAGGCCGCCGGTCCGGCGGTCGACACCCTAGCCGCTGAGTACGCGAACGCCGGCGTGCCGGCAGTCTTCGTGGAACAGGACGTTGACTTCCCGATGGGCAAGCGCGAAGACCGCTGGTGGGCGGGGTACGGGTCCTACACCACCGTCTACCTTCCACTCGTGATGGTGGACTCGGGTCACCAGGTTTCCAGCGGCTCGAAGACCGATTACAAGGCCGCGTACAAGACGCTCGTTGACACCGAGTTGACCCGCCCCCCCCGGGCCGAGATCGAAGCGTACGCCCGCCGGGTTGGAAACACGATGCGCATCTACGCGCGAGTGATCAACGGCGCGGGCACCGCGCTCTCGACGGCGGGGAACGACGCGACCCTGCAGGCCCTGGTGTGGGAGGACGCGCGCGTCGGGCTGACGGGTCGCTTCGTGCGCGCGGCTCCGTGGATCGGAATCTCCCCGGAGGTTCCACCCGGCGGTGCCTTCCAAGCGACGCTCGAGACCCCCAACCTGTCCGCTGTGAACTGGAGTGCCCTCCATGCGGTGGTCTTTGCCGACTATCGGCCGGGAACCGGTTCGGCCTACGACATGCTGCAAGGCGCACTGGCCCATCCTGCAACTCTGACTGCCGATCCCGAGACGGTCACGGTGGCCCTCGAGGTCAACGATCGGCAGGACCAGTCGGTTCCGGTGCACCTCCAGGGCCCGTACGTGCTGAACTGGACCGCAGTGACCGACGTGCCGTGGATTACGGTCTCGCCCGATGCGGGGCCGATTTACGCTCAACCTACCCTGACCGTTGTGGCCGGGAGGCTCTCAACCGGTTGGCAGCACGGAGTCATCACGTTCACCGCCAGCAGTGAGGATGGGATGAGCCTGTCCCAGACGGTTCCGGTGAGCGCCTTTTCCGGTCCCAGAGTGCTGCGGGTCGGAACCGCCATCACAACTGCCGGTTCGCTCGCCACGCTCTCGATCGGCCTCTCGGCTCTGGGGAACGAGAACGCCGTCGCTTTCAGCGTGGCGTTCGACCCCGCGGTGCTGACCAACCCCTCGGTCTCGCTCGCGGCCGACGCTGATGCAGCCACGCTCACGACCGACGCTTCCCAGGTCTCCAGCGGACACCTGGGCGTGAGCCTCGCCCTCCCCGCGGGCCAGACGCTGGAGCAGGGCGAGGAAGAGCTGGTCGTGATCTCCTTTGACACCGCGCGGGGCACAGCATCCGCAACCGCTGCAGTCCGGTGCTCCGACCAGCCCGTGGTGCGTTCGATCGTCGGCACCGGCGGCGACGAGCTGCACGCGACATGCCTGGACGGTGCGGTGGTCCTCACCGACGCCGCCCCCGCGCGCTCCCCTCGCCGCCGGCTCACACCCGGCCGGGCCTAGCAAGCGGTCGCCGTCTACCGGAGAACGGCGAGCAGCGGCAGCAACCCCACCAGTGCCAGCGCCAGGAGCGCCAGCAGCCCCCGCGTGCCGGTGTCACGGTCGGAGAAGATACGGGCGTAGATCCCCTTGATGGCATTGTTCGCCGCGGTCGCGACCACGATCGCCGCAGCCGCGGTATCCAACGGCATGCTCGCACCGGCGGTCTGCGTGAGGCCCATGATGAAGGGGTCTACGTCGGTGACACCCATCAGCGTGGCGAGCGCGTAGATGCCGACCGTGCCGAAGTGCTCCAGCACCAGCCCGGTCGCGATGAGCGCCACGAGGAAGATCGCCGCAAACAGGAACGCCGAGCCGATCTCCAGGGGGTTCTTGGCCTCGTACTCGCGTTTCACGGCCTCACTCGACCGGTCGGGGAGGCGCGACCACGCAAACCCTGCCAACAGCGTGGCCACCCCGAGTGCGAGGAACGGACCCATGAGTCGTGCCAGCAGGGAACCGTTGAAGATCGCCAGCAGCACCAGCACCCGCAGATACATCATGCCGGAGGCCACGACCATGCTGCCGGCGAACAGGTTGGGGCGATTCTCGCGGCGCCCACGCCGCGCCAGCGCTACGGTCATCAGGGTGGAGGAGTAAAGACCGCCCAGAAGGGCGGCGAACACGACCCCGCCCCTCTTCTTGGTGACGCGCTGGAGCACGTAGCTGCCGTAGGAGATCGCGCTCACCGCGGCGACGATCAGCCAGGTCCTGAACGGATTGAGGTGGAAGCGGGTGAACTCCTGGTCCGGAACTGCTGGCAGGATCACCACCGTCAGCAGGAGGAACTTGGTGAAGGTGATGACCTCCTCGGGGGGGATGCGCTCGGACAGACCCTCGAGTGCAACCTTGAGCTCCAGCAGCAGCATCGAGAGCACCACGACGGTGATCGCGATCCAGTAGTAGCCGTCGTAGACGAGCACACCGAGAACATAGGTCACGAGGCCGGAGATCTCGGTGGTGACGCCAGCCTCCTCGGCGCTTGCCAGTTTGTGCAGGTAGGAGACCAGGAGAAACGCTCCCACCACGACGAACCCGAGAGCGACCGGCAGAAACTGGGTCCCCGAGATCAGCGCGATGGCGTAACCGAGAAGCCCGATGAGGGGAAAGGTGCGCACGCCGCCGAAGATGTAGTGCCCGGCGGTAGCCTTGCGCCCCTCGCGCTCGAGTCCGAGCAGGAACGAGAGGAACAGGACCAAGACGATCTTGAGCGCCTCCGGATGGACGAGCGCGGCGACGGTGCGGACGAGATCGGGGCTCATGTCTCTCAACTCACGTTACACCAGAAGCTTCAGGCTCTCAAGACCACGCGAGGGTGCCCGCTGTGGCAGAGGAGCGCCGCGTTGCCTCTCAGGCCCGATGTCCGACTGCGGCGAGGAGGCGCTCGTTGACCGGCGACAGCGAGCCCGACTCCCTTGCGAGCCGCACAGCCCCTCCGTTGCGGTACTCGAACGCTTTGGCGAACGACCCGCACCAGCAGCAAGCTCGGAGTCTAGCTGAACCCAATACGGTGCTTTCACTCACTCCGGCGCGCAACGGAGGAGTGCCGGCTACCTGAGGACGGGATGGCGCGGCCCAGGCCGCGCAACGGGTCGGTTGGGGATGCGCCTGCCGCTGCTCCTTGACTACGAGATCTTGCGGAGGACCAGGATCAGGGCGGTGATGCCGTTGGCCGGCCCGGCAACCGGAACGCCAACGTCGAAGTTCACGATGGTCTCCCAGGGGCCCATCAGCAGGCCGCCGACGCCCACGCCGGAGAGCAGGCGGTTGTCGAGCCCGCTCGCTTTGTCGGTGACCCACACGGCGTCGCCGTTGAGGTGAAGCTGGATGATATCCTTTGCCGTGAATGCGTAGTTGACGTGAACGCCCCCCGCGGTCGTGGCGGTGATCAGGCCGGACTGGTAGCCGTTGACGCGCGAGTCGGCAAGCGGCCCGAAGCCGTACTTGCTGAAACGGTCGAGGTCGCTGCCGCCCAGACAATCAATCTGGAATGACAGCTTGCTGCTCTCGCGCAACCAGAACGTCTTGCCAATGCTGGCCCGATAGCGAGCGTACTCCTTCTGTGCCGGGTCGTACTCGGGGTTGCCCGGCATTCCCCAGAAGCTCCACTGGTCGCGGCGGCTGGCTTCTCCCTCGGCGACGAAGCTCCAGCCCCAGCGCCGCACGGCAAATTCGACGCCCGCGGTGTGGGTCGGAGTGCTCTGCGGCACGACGAAGGAATCGGCGGTGTCCTTGGCACTTGCGAAACGGTCGTAGGCGAGCGCGTAGGTCAGCTTGATCTCGGCGAAGTTGCCGAGGGTGCGGCCGACGAAGAGGCCCAGCCCCGCCGTGCCGTGCTTGACTGTCTCCGCCTTGACTTCTTCTCCATCGCGATATTGGGTCTCGTCGCCCATGACCATCAGACCGATCAGGCTCGCGCCGGCGGTCCAGCGACTTCCGAACAAGCTCGGCTGCGCGATCGAACCGCTGATCAGCGGGCTGGCCAGCACCTGGGCCTGTGCTCCGGTCCCGAACAGGCTCTCGGTGAAGTAATCGACCCCGACAATCGGCAACGGGTAGTCGAGCGACTTGTCGTAGAAGGCTCCGGCCACGAGGAAGAAGGTGTCGAGGTCCGGCGCCTCGACGGAGCGCGTGTCGCTGCCTGCCACTTTGCCGAGGAAGCGCAGCCCGTCCGGCGTCTCGCGCACCATCCGAGCCTCCGAGCGGTAGGCGGTGTGGCGCCGCGCCTCGAAATCCGAAGGGTTGATGTTGATGTCCTCCATCGTCACGCTGCGCTCGACCTGGACGGTGAATCCGGCTACCCTTTCGAGTCGCTGACCGGTGCTGCGAGTGGGAAGAACGAAGCTGTCGCGCTGCCAGCCAGCTGCCTGACCGGCGGCGTCGACGGGCGAAAAATCGACCGTCTCCTGGTTGGAGATCACCACGCCCGTCAGGCCGATCTGAACGGTCTCACTCCGTACGCGGGCGAAGAGCTCGCGATCGATCCAGACCCGGCCACGGTAGAGGCCGGCTGCCTGCGATGGGTCGGAGGGCTCGAAGCCGACGACCCAGCACGGGCGCCCCAACACCTCGGCGACGCCGAGCAAGCGGTAGCGGTAGGCTGGGGTGAGGCTGATCTCGAGCGGGAGAGAGGCGGCCCGCTGGGGCTGGACGCGCTGCAGTTCGAGTGGGTGCTGGCCTTGCCACCGCACGCCGTCGAGGAGGATCTTCTCCCAGGCCCAGTCGGGTGGCTCACCGCGCTTGAAGAAGTAGGCCCCGGAGGTTGTCACCTCGGTGGTTTCGACTTCTGTTCCGGAGCGGTAGCGGAGCTTCTCGGTGACATTGGCGATGTAGGCGGCCAGTCGGCGCGCCTGCGCGTCCTCGCGCGCCTGCAACTTGCGAAGGATCTCCTCCACCGGGAGAGAGCGCTCGCCGATCACGACTTGCGCCTCGGCTGCCCCCTGGAGTTCCTTCGCTGAGAGGCGGTCGAGCCGGAGGATCGTGAGCGGTTGGGCGCCGCTGAGCGTCACATCGACCGCGTCGCGCCCCACGCGGAACCCGCTGATCTTCGGCGCTGTCCCCGGCGTGAGGGCGATCACCTGGGGCCGGCGCAAGGCGCCATCGGCGATCGTTACGGTGACCGGACCGGCTGTCTCGGGCACCTCGACCACGAGCCGCTGGCCGAGATCGTTGCTGCGGACAAATGCCCACGCCCGACCGCCGTCGCTCACTTGCACGGCCGCACCGGCCGCCAGGTCGCCGGCGAATTCACGCGCCATGACGAGAAGCGGCGCAAGCACAGTTGCGTCCAAGCTCTCCGCCGAGAACAGCACCGCCGCCAGGCCGCGAGAGGCGAGGTCGGCAGCGGCTGCCAACGCCGGAACCCCCGGGGCGCGCATGGGAACGCCTGAGAGGATCACGGGCCGGCCGGGGTCGAGAGCGGCGAGCACGCGCAGCGTCTCAGCGAGTGATGCCTGTGCTTCCGGCGCAAGCGAGAGTGCCTCGATGTAGGCGGCGATCCCGGCGGCGTACAGCCGGCGGAGCACTGACTCGTCAGGCGGAAGCGCCATGGTGACTACCGCCGGCTCGCCGCGCGCGCCGGCGATGGCGGCGGCGGCCCGCTTGAGAAGGAAGGCGTACTGCTCCCAGCGGGAGGCGGGGTCTGCCTGAGAGAGGTTCGACCAAACGACCATGAAGCGCGTCTCAGCCGGGGCGGAGCCCGCAATGGTTGCCGCGGCGGAGACCTCGCGCTCCAGGGCTTCTCCGCTTGCCGCCAGCGGGGCCGGGGCTCGGAAGGTAAGGGCGAGCCAGGGTTGAACGCCGCGAGCGCCGAGACGCGCAGGCAGCGACGCGTCGGCGGTCCCGTCCAGCTCCACCTTCCAGCTCACGACGAGCCGCGCATCTCCGCTGAGAGGGTCGGACTCTGCCAAGAGTCGCTCGAGGGCGAGCGGGTCCGCCACCTCGATGCCGGCGCACGGTGTAGCCGGCATGCCGGCGGCCTCGGCCAAGACGGCAATCAGGGTGAGGACCAGCACGGCCCCAACTGTGTTCCTTGGAGGTTCCATTGTTAGCCCTCCGCGGCACGCGCGGGTGACGTCGCCACGGGCATCAGGATACGCGACGCGCAAGTGAAATTGTCGCAAATCGACCGATGCGGCTGGTTCAGCGTCCACGTGTTCCGGTTGGACCCCACGTGGGAACCGCTTCGTTCCGACCGGCGGTCCCAGGCGCCGCTGACCAAGTACGAGGTCAAACCGTGATCGGCTCGCCCCTTGCCCAGTACGAAATCGTTGTCCTGCCGGCGCTCCGCAGCAGCGCTTAAGCGCGGCCTCGAGTTCGGTCTGACCCGACTGCCACCGGCGAGGGATAGAGAGCCTTCGTCTGCGGGTTTTGAGGTTGCGCCGCTCCCGAGTTGTCGACACCCGCCGAATACCACACCCAACACCTCGACCGGGTGGGCGACCGCAGGGGGCCGCTGCATCTCGACGAAACACAAGCCCTCAGACGATTCACCGTCCTCGAACGCAGGCGGACCCCTACAGTCCCACCGCTTGGCACTCTCGCAAAACCCCTCATCAACTCGGGATTGAGATGCCTCATTACTCGAAAAGCCCCCGGCTCTCGAGACCGGGTTGCGAGGGCCGGGTGAGATTCGCCGGCGTCGGCCCGTCGCGCCTTCAGGCCTCGTGACCCGCCGCGGCGAGCAGGCGCTCGTTGACCGGCGCCCGCGAGCCCGACTCCCGTGCAAGCCGCACAACCGCTCCGTTGCGGTACTCGAGCGCCTTTACGGCGGAGGCGCGCAACCAGCCGATCGGCTCGGCCGCCTTCACGAACGCCTCCCAAACGTCCGGCGGCGGCGCCGTTGCCAGCGCCTCGGCGGTCGTCGCGACCGCCTCCGTGAACACCGCCTCGGCCTCCTCGCGGTGCCGTACCAGGTACTCCGACAGGCTCACGCCGTGCACCACCAGCGGCAGCCCCACCACGCAGTTGAACCCCATCTTCTCCGCTTCGGCGGACGCGAAGGCGTCGTCGTCCACCGCCACCGAAGAGATCCCGCCGCGCCCGAGGGCCTTGGCGAGAAACGTCGCCTGGGGTCCGAAGAAGATACTGGGGCGCAGCACCTTGAAGAACTCACCCTTGCTGGTGAACCAGATGAGGCCCCGCGTGCAGCCCTTGAACTCCGCCAGAAGCGGACGGATCCACCCGTTCTGGACGAACACCAGGCGGCGCGGGTCCAGGCCGTGCAGGCGCTCCGCCACCTCAGGAAGTGCCTCCTCGCGGACGCAGGCCACAAGCAGGGCTCTCGGGTCGGCCAGTGCCTCCGCCCAGCCTGAGGTGCGCGTGACGGGAGTGGTCTCGAGCCCGGCCGCAGCCAGCGCCCCGGCGAGCCGCCGCCCGACCTCCCCCATCCCAACGACGAACACCCGCGCGGCGTCCACGGTCATGGCTGCATCATGCCGCAGAACCAACGCAAGCGGGCGGAGCTACGCCTCAATCCGCCCACCCCCTTGCCAGTAAACGACGAGCGGAATTCTGGGTTGCCCTGCCAGCCGCTACCTCTCCGCCAGGAGCACGGGCCCAACTCCGCAGCGCCGCCGTCAGGGTAGCGGGTGGCCCAAACGCGTCCCATTGCCCTGAAAGGGCCCTCCCGATCGTTCTCCACGGCGTCTCAACACGGCTTTCACAGCCCGGCGATGTCATGTGTGTGCGAGGGAGACCCCAATGCCAGGGAGTGCCGACGTTGGTCTTGGCAATCACCCGCGAAGCCGCGCCGTCTTCATCCACTCGCGGGGTTCCCAATTGTTTCTCGGCCGGACGCTTGAGCGCAATGAGCGCGAGGTGACGGTTGAGGAGGTCGAGGCGCTCACGTCGGCCGGCTTCGAGATCGTCGAGGTCAACATGAAGGAGGGAGCACCGTTGTGCGCCGCGCTGGCGGTTGTCCAAGAAGGCGCACCCGCGGTGATGGGCGAACACCCGCTCAACGGATTTGTCGCGCAGCGGAGGACGCCCACCCGGAGCCACGGGTGACTGGTGCCGTCCCGACCGCGGCGACTCCCAGCGCCCGGCCAAACCGCCGGCTGACCTCCCCATCGCGACGATGAAGGCCGTCCCCGCCCCGGTGCTCATGGCCGCATCATGCCCAAGTTCTAGCAAAAACGCGTGAGAGTCAACTCAAGGGCGCGGCTGCCGCGGGGTGCCCTCGCCCACTGGAGGAGGATCGGGTTCTGGTAGGTCCCCCGCACAATCCCGTCGCTGCTCGAGACCAGCATGCTGAGGGAGCGCTTGAGGCGCAGGAAGCGACGGGCCGGGACCGCCATGGCCCTGGCGAGCAACTGCTCGACGGCTGACTCGCTGACCTTCAGGGCGTCCATCAGTTCGTTGAGCAGTTGCACGAGGTCGTAGCGAGCGTACCCCCTGCTCTTCGAAGGGATGGACAGCGGGTCGCGCAGCATGCGAACGCCGGTGCGGGCCGCGAACCTGAGAGGGTCCGCCAGCACCTCGGCGAGGTCATGCCGCATCAGCAGCGTCTCGTACTCGTTGACCGTCACACCGGCATCCCGCTCGCAAGCGTCGAGGGCGACGCGGATGCGTCCGCTTCCCACGCCGTGGCGCGACACCATCTCCCGGGCGAGCGCCATGAAGCCGATGCGAGGGTCGGCGAGGTTCACCGAGTCGATCGGGTGGCGGGAGACGGCGACCTCGAACCGGACCGCCTCGACGTCTTCTTCTCCCGCGTAACCCAGCACACGGGTGCGCCGGGTCCGGGGCCGCCCCTCGTGGATGCCGTCCAGGTCCATGAAGTAGACGGGCTCGCCCGAGTGGTGCCGGTACGTCACACAGCTGCGCAACCCGGAGCCGATGAAGGTGAGGTGCGAGTCGCCGTTGCGGGGCTCGCACAGGCGCTGATCCTCGGACAGCTCGCGGCGCAGGTGGAGTTGGTCGTGGCGGTATCCCGCATCTGGAGGGAAGAGCGATTGAAACGCCCGGAGGAGAGGATCGAGGCGTTCGCGCCGGTTCTCGAGACGGCTCAAGAGGCTCTGCTCAAGGTACCCCGCCGTGGTGTGGAGGGAGCAGTAGAGCGCGCGCGGGAAGCCGGCCAGGACATCGCCGAATCCCTCCCGCACCTGGCCCGCCACGTCGATGACGTCAAACCGCAAACGTGGTGTGAGCGTCAGCTCGAGCTCTCTCGGCTGTGCGGCCATGTTCCCCGTCCTGCAAACGTCGAGCGAGCCGTTCCCTGCGACGGCGCCCGTGGCTTCTGCAACTTGTCGCAGCCGAGGGTGCATTCCGGTCGCCCTGCGGCGCGCGGCCCAACCCGGCCGGGCAGGCGGCGAGAGAGACCGCGTAAAGGTCATTGAGGAGCAACTACATAGCCACCCGGGGGTCTTGCCACCTCACCCCGCAGCGCTCACACGTGATTGCGCAGCATCAGCTCCTTGGGGTGGGGCTCGAGGTAGACCTGCCCCGCGAGGTAGCTGACCGAGTGCAGCCGGACGTAGTGCCGGACGAGCGTGATCGGGACGACCAGTGGCACGAGCCCGCGCTGGTAGTCCTCGATC
>DATKMD010000043.1:0-3235 GCA_035542075.1 Thermoanaerobaculaceae bacterium | reverse complement strand
TATCTCCGCGTGATGGCGGACCGTCACGTCTTCAACGTGAACAAGGACGCCGCTTCGCTCGTGACGGGCAAGGAGACGACGCAGCAGGTGCTCGATATCGCGCTCGGCTTCGAGCGTGACTCGATCCTCTTCTTCCAGGCGATGGAAGGGGTGGTCCCTCCCTCGGTCGGCAGGGACAAGGTCCAGGCGCTGATCCAGGAAGAGGTCGGCCATGTGGCCTTCCTTTCCCGCGAGAAAGAAAGGCTGGCATCGCGATAGCGCCGCCACGTCAGGTGGCGCCCTAACTTCCTGCGAATCAGCGCCCCGTTGTCATTCGCCGCAGGTAGGCCGCGAGCGGTGCCAGCCGTGGCCGGGCTTCACCTCAGAGACAGAGCCACGGTGTGCTCACCGGGAGGCGCGACGAGGACGAAGCCGTACTCGTTCTCTTCCACCGTCGGCGCCACAACGCCACCGTCAACCTCAAGTCGACCGGGTCGGAATGAGAGCAGCAGGAACGCCCGGGTGGGCGCGGCGTAGTGGACAGCCAGCGTGTCTGGCTTGGCGGAGAGGCCGAGCAGCACCGCGTTGATGTCGCGCAGCTGCAGCGCCTCGCTCTCCGACGTTCCCGCCTCCCACGCAACTTCGTGCTTGCCCGACGGGACCAAAACCGCGCCCCCGTGGCGCGCAGGCCATGCCGTGCCGTCCATGCGAACCCGGTGGGGCCCTTCCCCGATTTCGAGTTCCACCCCCTGGTCGCTCTCGACCATCGCCTCCCGGCCCTGTACCTCGACGCTGGCGGTGGAGGCGAGGGCGCTGAGCAGGAGGTCGCGATCTTGAGGGTAGATCGTGCCCTCCGAATAGAAGCAGATCCTTGGGAACGCACGGCGGGCCTCCGAGACCAGTCGGTACAGCTCGAGGCCCGTCTGCTGCGCTGTCGGATGGACGCCGTCGGCGCGCGGAACGACGTTGATGTCCACGGAGAGTCGTTGCCCGGGAGGCACGAGGCGTGCGTAGTCAGCGGCGATCTTCCCGTAACGCTCCGGTCCCAGGGCCCAGAGCGTGTAAGGGTCCTCCACCTGGAGTGCAAACGTGTGCCCCGCCAGAAGCGCGGTGATCCGGGGCGTGTCGATCCCGATCCAGTCGCGCATCCGGGTGTCGTAGAGGGCGTCCACGAGGGTCAGCACGAGGTCGAGGTGGGGTTTTTGTCGCCGCGCCGACTCGAGCAGATCCATCAAGCGCTGATGGAGTTCGGCAACCTTTCCCCTGCGGAAATCGAGGAACGAGGTCAGGGACTGTTGGTCCTTCCTCCAGAACCGGATCGAGGACTCATCGAACAGGTCCTGCGGGTCGAATCCGGCGAACCGCTCGAACTCCTCACGTAGGGCCCGGTTCATCGGCGTGAACAATTCAGGCCGCTCGAGCCCTGCCGGCGACTCAAGGTAGATCTCCGCCAGGTCCACGCCATCCCAGTCGAGGCCCAGGATCATCTCGGACAAGCCCCGAGCAACGGCCTCGAAGCACTTGGGGATGTTGAGGGCCATGAGCCGGCGCCAGTCCACTTGAGCGTCCGCACCCGTGGCGGTCTTCTCCCGCCACTCGGGGTGCGCGCTCCAGAATCGAGTGCTGACCTCGGGTGGTTCCAACCATGCATAGACCAAGACGCCGTACCGGTGACAGGCGGCGATCAGGCGCGAGAAGTACGCCTGATTGGCGTCGAAGGCGTCCCACGCACCCACATGGACCTCGCGGATTCCCCGCTGGTACCACGCACGGGCCACCTGCGTCGGGTCCTGCCCATGGTGGTCGCTGATGTCCGCGTACGCAGTGATGCGGTGAACCATGGCCGGTGGTGCGACTCCAAAAGCTGCGCCCACCGCCTGCAGGAAGTAAGGGAAGCGTCCCCTGCCCAGCGGGTTCTCCTCGTCCAGTTCGACCCCGAGAAGGAGCACCATCCCCGAGCCGAGCGCGAACGCCGACACCACCGGGCGTCGTCCATCCAGCGTGCAGGCGAAGGTTCGGGCCGGCGCCGGAGTGACGTACGGCTCGAAGGTAGCTGGCGACCTCCAGCTTATCCGCAGGGAAGGCGCCCTGCGCTCGCTGATACCTTCGATGAGCAAGCTAGGTTTCGTGAAGCGCACTCCCAGTGCTCGGGTGAGGGGTGAAGCGCCAGCCGTCACAAGCCGCCCGCCCTCTTCGACAAACGAGACGATCCGCCGACAGGTGTCCTCGCTCAGGGTGGCTACTTCCGCCTGTGGGACCACCAGCACTGCGCCGGTGATGCCCGCAAGCCCCTCCGGGGCCACCCATCGGGTCGGATAGCCCACCGACTGGAAGGCACTTGCGTAGGCCCGGGAGGTCACTGCGTCGGCGGGATGCAGGCTGAGGATCGCGATCGGCGGGTGGGCCGGCGCCGCATAGCCAAGGGCAGAGCTCATGGCCAGCACGACCGTTCCTAGGCCGAGCCAGGCAGGGCGCTGGCGGTCAGGGGGCAAGGCCGCGGGCCCTTCCACTGCGTGCGGGTTGACCGCCTCAACGAACCGGCGCGCCAGAGCTGTTGGGTCCACTTGCTGCCTCAGATGTCTTTTGGCCGTTCGACACTGCACTTCAACGATGCCGCCGGACCGCGACAGCGCGCCGTCCGATGCACGGGCACTTGGAAGCAGCACTGCTGGAGTCTCGCATTGTCCTGCTCCTTACTTGAAGCCGATCTTAGTCCTCCTCAGGCACCTTGAAAGGCTCGGAAGCCTGTTTAATGAGATGAGGCTCAGAGATCCGGTCGCTCTTCGCCGGTTCCCGGGAGGGCCGCCATGACCGACTCCAATTGCACGACCCTCTTCAGTCGCTTTCTCTCGTCCGCACGCGCCAGCTCCCGCGCCATCCCACCGTCATCCCCCCCTCTCGACGTGATCCCCACCATCACGTCCGCCTCGCGGGGCACCTTCGCCAGGTATCCCTCCTCGTGAAAGATGATGGCCGCCACGTGTCGCACCGTGAGCGGGGTGCCGCGCGCGCACCCCAAGCGCCGGGCAAGAAGGTCCGCTCGATGCACGGTTCGCTCGTCCAGAGGCTGCCCCAGACACCAGGCACCCACCACGACGACCACGAGGTCCGCCGCGGAGGCGATGACCGGCTCCCAGGGGGCATGAGCCTTGAGGGGTCGGCCTGCCGATCCATCCGCCTCGACGATCAGCGTGTCAGCGATTCCCGCCGTGGCGAAGTACTCGAGGTCTCCGGCCGAGAAGCCCAGCAGCTTCCT
>DATKMD010000042.1:0-36666 GCA_035542075.1 Thermoanaerobaculaceae bacterium | reverse complement strand
AGCGTACTCCGAGCGCCGCGGAATGTCTCGACAATACCGGACGAGGAATAGACTTTTCCGGACAGTTCGGGGTATCGTGTCCGGGGTGGATCAGGGGAGCCAAGGATGGCGGATCGGGCTACCTCACGCGCGGCGCGGCTGACCGCACCGGCTGCGACCGTGCACATCGGCACCACGCTGGCGATCCCGGCGGTGCTCAGGAGCCTGGGCGCCGATCCGGCCGAGCTGTTGGCCGAAATGGGCCTCGACCTGCATCTGTTCGACGACCCCGACCATGTGATCTCCTACGCGGCGCGCAGCCGTCTGATGGCCCATTGCGTGGCCCGGACCGGCTGCAAGCACTTCGGGCTGCTGGTCGGGCAGCAGGGCGGGCTGCACTCCCTGGGGCTGGTGGGTCTGCTGGCGAAATACGAGTCCAACGTGGGCGCGGCCCTGCAGAGCCTGGGGCGCTTCCTGCCCTTGCGCACCCGCGGCGCGGTCGTGACGCTGAGGGTTGACGGCGGCGAGGCGGCGCTGAGCTACGAGTTCATTCAACCGGGGACGGAGGCGACCGACCAGATTGGCGACGGCGCGGTCGCCATCATGTTCAACATCCTGAGCACCCTTTGCGGCCCTGGCTGGGCGCCCATCGAAGTCCGGTTTTCCCACCGCAAGCCGGAAGACGTTGCACCTTTCCGGCGGTTCTTCCGCGTCCCCCTGCACTTCAACGCCGAGCACAACGCGCTGGTCTTCGCGACCGACTGGCTCAACCGTGCCTTGCCAGCGGCCGACGCCGAAGTGCGCCATCTGCTGCGCGAGCGGATTGCCGCACTGGAAGCCAGGCACGGCGACGACTTTCCCAGCCAGGTGCGCGGCTTGCTCCGAACGGTCTTGCTGACGAGCCGTTGCAGGGCGGACCAGGTGGCTGCCGTGTTCCCCATGCATGAACGCACGCTGCGCCGACGCCTACGCGCCCACGGAACGAGCTTCCAGGCACTGGCCGACGAAGGCCGCCAGGAAATCGCCCGGCAGCTGCTTGAAGACACGGAACTGGGAGTCAGCCAGATCGCGGCCGTGCTCGGTTACGCCGACGCGAGCGCCTTCGGGCGCGCCTTCCGCCGCTGGATAGGCGTCACTCCGGCCCGCTGGCGCGCGCGGCGGCGCGCCCTTCGTCGCTGACGCTTCGGGGCTCGCCGAGAGGCCGTCCACAGAGCCGCGGTGGAACGGACTCAGGGCTGGTCGCCCCGGCCGGCGTATGATGTGGGGCGGAGGGGTCGCACCCATGTTCGGTTCGATAGGCGTGCCCGAGCTGCTGATCATCCTGCTGATCGTCATCATCATCTTCGGGGCCAGCAGGCTGCCGAAGCTCGGCAAGGGGCTCGGCGAGGGGATCAGGAACCTCCGCAATGCGTTCAAGGGGGAACAGCCTCGCCAGGGGAAGGACGAGCCGCCAGAGAACCGGTAGACCGACGGGCTGGCGATGCTGACGGCCCGGCGCGCCAATCCTCCCTCCGACCACGCCCACATCAACGGCCCGAGCCCTGCTAGTCTCTCCCGTGCGGGGCGAAAGAGACGGTCAGGGCACCGCGCCGGAGGAAACGTGAGGATCGCACGCTTCGCGCTTGTTGCCGTTCTTGTCGCGCGGGCCTTGGCCGCCGAACCTGTGACCGTCGTCGAGGCCACCGGCTACGCCCGTACCTCTCTCTACGCTGAGGTGCTCGACTTCCTCTACCAGGTCGAAAAGACATCGAGCCTGGTTGCGATCGCCCCCCTCGCGACTTCCACAGAGGGAAGGATGGTCCCGCTGGTAATCCTCTCCAAGGAGCACATCCGCACTCCGAACGAGCTGCGCGACACCGGGAAGCCAGCCGTGCTCATCATGGCCAACATCCACGCGGGGGAGGTCGAGGGCAAGGAGGCGTGCCAGATGTTGACCCGCGAGGTGGGGAGCGGACGCCTCGCCGGGCTGCTCGAGCATCAGGTCATCCTCGTGATTCCGATCTTCAACGCCGACGGGAACGACAAGCTCGGCAAGAACCGCCATGACACGGGCCCAGAGTTGGCGGGGGTTCGATTCAATGGGCAGAGCCTCGACCTCAACCGCGACTACACCAAGCTCGAGTCGCCCGAGGTGACTGCGCTCGTCCGGTTGTTCAACACCTGGGACCCTGTGCTGGTCGTCGACATGCACACCACCAACGGTTCCTACCACAGGGAGCCCGTGAGCTTCACGACCTGTGCCAACGCCAACGGGCCGAAGGCACTGGCCGACTACATGTGGAAGAAGCTCTTTCCTGAAGCAGCCGCGCGGCTCAAGAAGGAATCCGGCTTCGACAGCGTCCCCTACGGTGAGTTCGTGGAGGGGTCCGAACCCTCCAAGGGCTGGATCAACGAGGCGATCGAGGCGCGTTACGGCACCAACTACGTCGGGCTCCGCAATCGCCTGTCCATCCTGGACGAGAACTACTCCTACGCCGACTTCAAGACCAGAGTGCTGGCCTCGTTCGCCTACATCCGGGCCGTTCTGGAGTTCACCGACGCCAACGCCGGGGAGATCGCGGCGCTCGTCAAGCGCGTGGACCACGAGACGGCAACTGCCTACTTCCGGCAGCCGTTCGCCACCGAAACGACTCTCGAAAAGCTCCGGGATGTGACGGTCAAGGGATGGGAGTTCACCACGGAGCCCGTCACGCCCGAGGAAAAAGCAAGGCACCCCTGGGAGGGCGACGTCAAGGTGATTCCAACCGACGTGCCCCGTGATTACACGGTCCCATACCTCGCGCTTGCTGTCCCGAAGCAGACCGTTCCGCTGCCAACCGGGTACCTCGTCTTGCCCGGGCAGGAGGAGGTCGTCGCCAACCTTCAGACGCACGGCATCGTGCTCCAGAAGTTGGTCGAGGGATGCCGCATGCCCGCGGAGCGTTTCGTCATCGAGAAGATCGAGCCCGCGAAGACCGTCTTCCAGGGGCACGTCCAGCTCTCGCTGACCGGCCACTACGAGAAGATCGATTTCGACGTCCCTGCCGGCTCTCTGTTCGTCGACATGCGCCAGCCGCTGGCTCGCCTCATCCCGGTGCTGCTCGAGCCCCTCTCCTCCGACAGCCTGGCCGTGTGGGGTTTCCTCAACCGGGTGATCGTTCGGCAGTGGAGCGCCGAACCGGCCCCCTACCCGGTCCTGCGCGTTGAAACCCGCCCCCCCGTTCCGCTGCTCCTGACGAACGTCTACTAGAACGGCACCGCGCCGCACTTGGAGCGAGCGGGAGCGCGGCTTGTGAAAACGGACTCCTTGAAGCTCGCCGCGGCCTGAAGGCCGCCACCCGCTACAGCTTGACTGTGGAGGGATAACGCTCGGCGGCGGGCGCAGTGCGGATCAGTGCCCACCCTCCTGCCAGAGTCCGATGGTGTTGCCCTCCGGGTCCTTGAAGTACGCCGCGAAGCCCGCCTCCCCCACCTGAAACTTGCTGCGCACGACCTGGCCACCGTGCGCCTCGACCGTGCGCAGCGTGGCATCCAACTCGCCGACGTGGATGACGACCACCGGTGCCTGCACCGGCGGCTGCCGCCGCAGCATCCCGCCGTTGATCGCACCGGGCTCGGTTGGCACTCCCTCCTCGTTGGTCGGGGTCGTGCCGACCAGCGTGTACTCCATCCCTGGGACCGAGCGCATCGTCCAGCCGAAGACCTTGCTGTAGAACGCCTCCGCCCGGCTGAGATCGTCGGCGGGCAGCTCGAAGTGGACCACCTTCCCGCTCATGGCCCCCCCTTTCTCTCGTTCATGCTACGACTCGAGGTCAATATCGGTCCCGCGAGGGTCTTAACTCGGGCCTCGTTCGAGCCGTGCCCGGACCCCCGCGAGGATGGCCTCGAACCTCGGGTCACCGCGGAGGCTGTCGAGGTCGGGATCTTCGACCATGAAGGGAAACGGAAAGCCCCCCTCGACAGCCTCGCGAAGCAGCTGGAGCGCTCTCTCCCTCTCGCCGGTCAGCGCCGCAACGCACGCGAGGTTGTAGAGGCTCTTGTGGAAGTATGGGTTGCGAGGCGTCGCGGGGCTCCGGAGAATCGCCGCGGCCCGCTCACAGATCCTGTGGCTGTCTGCCAGTTGCCCGCGGTCGTAGGCCGAACGTGCGAGAAAGGTCGACACGTACGCGACCTGCAGGTCGTCCGGTCCGAAAGCCTTCTCCTGGATTTGCACCGCGCGCTCGAGGAGCCGCCGCGAGGTCTCGTGGTCACCCGAGCGACGGTGGATGTTCGCCAACGGCAGGAGGATCAACGCCGCATCGGGATGATCCGGGCCCAGAGCCTGCGTGCGGATCGCCAGGGCCCGCTCGAGGTACGAGCGGGCCAGCGTCAGGTCTCCTCTGTCCCGGGCAAGCTCACCGAGCAGGGCAAGCGGCCAGGCAACCGCCATGTGGTTTGGACCGAGGGCCTTCTCCTGGATCGCCAGGGCGCGCTCCGCACAGGCCTGCGCCTCCTGGCGCCTGCCGCCGAGCTGGTAGCTCCGGGCCAGGTCGTGCAGCGTCCATCCCACGACGGTGTGATCGGGCCCGAACACGCGCTCGCGGATGGCGAGGGCGCGCTCGTCGGCCCGTAAGGCCTCGTCGTTCTGGCCGAACTCGCGCAGGAGGATCGCCTTGGTCGAAAGCGCGTCCGCCACCGCTGGATGATCGCGCCCCAGGGCTCCCTCGCCGCGCTCGAGGGCGCGCTCCACGTACGTCCGGGAGGCTTCGAAGTCCCCCATCCTCCAGAGCAGCCAGCCCATGTTGTTGAGGGTGGTCACCGTAACCGGGTCGTCAGGGCCAAGAGACCTCTCCGCAATTCCCGCCGCGGCCTCGAAGCACTGGCGAGCGCTCGCATAGTCGGCTGTCCAGGTGCTGAGAAACCCCAGGGCGTTGAGCGTGTGCACGACATCCGGGTGCTGCTCACCGAGGTCTCGGCGCTGGAGCGCGAGCGCCTTCTCCAGAAGCGGCCGGGCGTCCGTGCAGCGGCCAAGGTTGAGGTACACCCGGCCAATCGTTGACATGAGGCGGGCCTGCATTTGCGGCTGGTCGGCCAGGGAGCCTTCAATCCTCTCGGCGCCGCGGTCGAGGATCCCCGCCACGGACGTGGCCGGACCGAACGGGGCGCCCGGGTCCATGACCTCGAACACGCCGACGAGGAACTCGGAGGCCCGCCGTGCAGCTGCCGCCTCCCGCTCCGCCCGCATCAGGCCGATCGTGGCCCCGACGACACCCAGCACGAGGGCAGCCACGACCAGTGCCGCCGCAATCACGCCGAGGCGGTGCCTGCGAACGAACTTCCGGAGGCGGTACGTCGTGCCCGGGGGGCCGGCCAGCACCGGCTCGTTCCGCAGATGGCGCTCGATGTCTGCAGAGAGTTCGGAGGGCGAGGCGTATCGTCGCGTGCGGTCCTTCTCAATCGCCCGCATGGTGATCCAGTCGAGGTCACCGCGCAGCGTGCGCACGAGCCCGTGCAGGTCGGTACGCCGCTGCTTCGCCGCCACCTGCGAGGCATCACCCAGGCTGCTCACCTTGGTGCTCGGACGGAGGGGCTCCTCCTCGCGGATCTTGCGCCGCATCTCGTCGAACCCGATCCGCCGAAGCTCCTTGGGGTCGAGCGGCACGGCGCCCACGAGCAGCTCGTAGAGCATGACGCCGAGCGAGTAGACGTCCGTGCGGGTGTCGATGTCCAGCCCGGTCATCTCGGCCTGCTCCGGGCTCATGTACTCCGGGGTGCCGATCCACTGGCCGAGCCTGGTGAAGACGGTCTGCTCCGTCAGCCGCTGCGCGGTCGCCTTGGCCACGCCGAAGTCGATGATCTTCGGCACCGGGCGGCCGCCCTCGATCGCCACCAGCACGTTGGACGGTTTCATGTCGCGGTGGATCACACCCTTTTGATGCGCATGCTGCACGCCCTGGCAGACCTGGAGGAACAGGGCGAGCCGCTCCGGCGTCGTGAGCCGGTTGACATCGCAATACTTCGTGATGGGCACACCCTGGACGAACTCCATCGCGAAGTAGGGCCGACCCTGCTCGGTCGCGCCCGCGTCGAGCACCCTCGCGATGTTGGGATGGCTCATGAGTGCAAGCGCCTGACGCTCCGACTCGAAGCGCGCCACAACCTCTTTGGTGTCCATCCCCCACTTCACGAGCTTCAACGCGACCCGGCGCCGAACCGGCCTTTCCTGCTCCGCCTCGTACACGACACCCATGCCGCCTTCGCCAAGCTTCTGCAGGACTCTGTAGTTACCGATCCTCTCCGGAATCTCGCTCTCTCCGACGAGGACTCTCAGGCGTTCCAGGTCGCCGGAGGGCGACGTCGGAGTTTCGTCATGGAAACGCAGCAGAGACTCGACCTCTCGGCGAAGCTCCTCGTCCCCACCACAAACCCTGCCCAGAAAGGCGGAGCGCTCCTCGGCCGGCCGCTCGCAGGCCGCCAGGAACAGCTCCTTCACCTGCGAATGACGCTTCGAGGTCATTGCGCCCCGCTCCCCGAAAGCTCCCGCCTCAGCCAGGCCCGGGCATGCGTCCAGTCACCCTCGACCGTGCGCGTTGAGACGCCCAGGGTATCCGCGACCTCCGGCACGGTGAGGCCACCGAAGAAGCGCAGCTCGACGATGCGCGCCTGGCGTTCGTCCGCACGGGCCAGCTTGTCGAGCGCCGCACTCAGGGAAGAAACCTCTTCGAGGGATAGCTCACCGCCGACGGCCAGCTGCAGGGAGTCTGCCAACGTAACCCGCTGCCATTCGGCACCCCGCTTCTCCCGCCCGCGGCCGCGCGCGTGGTCGATCAGCACGCGGCGCATGACCCGGGCGGCGACGGCGAAGAAGTGCGTGCGGCCACGCCAGTTCGCCCGGGTCTGGTCCACGAGCTTGAGGTACGCTTCGTGCACGAGCGCCGTCGCCTGCAGGGTGTGCCCGTGGCGCTCCCCTCGCATGTAGTGCTCGGCCAGACGGCGAAGCTCCCCGTAAACGAGCGAAAAAAGCTCCTCGGACGTCGCCTCTGCAAGCGCCGCCCCGCCACTCAGAGAGGCGACGATCTCCGTTGCGCGGACCTTGGCCTCGACCGCCATCAAGGGTCCTCCGCGTCATCCGGTCCCGGAAAGCAGCCACGTCCTGCCTCCCGGATCCTGGACAGACCGAGCGCGCTGAACCTCGTTAAGGATTCTAAGGCCAATCTCATGAAGCGCTGCGGTTTGCCACCCCGAAATGTCGCCACCGAGGCCTCGACACGTTGCGGGCGTGCCTGCCGACCACCGTATGCATGGATCCAGGAATCCGACGGCCCCGCGCAAGCTCAAGAACGACCACAACATCGCCCACACCGGGGAGCCGCTGGGCACGACCAACCGGAAGGACCCGCTCATGGCCGCCCAGCGAACGAAGCAAGACCGCCCAAACCATTCGACGCCTCCCCGGGGTCGGTTGTGACCTCGGGCGGCCGCGTTGCGGGTTTTCGCCGCGGACGTCGCGTCTCGGAGTGAGGGTGAAACGATGAACCGAGAACTGACCCAGGAGAGCCACCCATTCGAGGCGCGACGCCCGGTGAGGTGCATCGAGGCCAACCGGACCGCCGCTGTCTGCAGCGTCGTCCTGCTGCTGGCACTGACCGCCATCGCGGCGCTGGTGGCTTCCCTGCTCTAGATCCGGGATCACCTCAGGAGGAGGCGACGATGGAAGACCAACGTCTCGAGTCCGCAAGCAGCCAACCGGTGACCGCGCAGTCGCGTGCGAAAAACCACCGCGACCGCGCAAAACAAGGAAAGGAGGAACACACAATGAAAGGCAAAGACCGTTTCTGGTTCACGTTGGTGACCGCTGGGCTGGCAGCCCTGGCACCGCTCATCGTTGCCGGGGTCGCCAGGGCCGCTGACCCACCGTGGCAGGTCCGGGTCGGCGGTGTGTGGGTCCACCCCAACTTCAACTTCAGCTCCATCGAGCCCGAAGGCGAGCGCCTCACGGCCTCGAGCGACAACGCGACCGGCTTGGGCCTTGGCATCGGGTACCGTCTCTCCGACCGCCTCGGCATCGAACTGGGTGTGCTTCGCGCCAGCCCCAGCCTCCACCTCCAGGTGCAGGTGCCGACGGGGTGGGTGCTTTCCGCGGACGACCGCCTCTCGTTCACGCCGATCACGGCGGGACTTGCCGTCCACCTGACGCCCGGTAAGACCTTCGATGTCTACGTCACTCCTGCCCTGGCCTTCGTCATGTATGGCGATCTCCACTTCGCGGCTTTCGGCCTTCAAACCGCGACTGCCGACCTCGCCGTCGACAACCAGTGGACCTGGGCCCTCACCCTCGGGACCGACGTCAGGCTGGGCGACGGCCCGTGGCGCATCAATGCGGCCGTTTCGTACGTCAGCACCTCGGTACATGCCGCGGATATCGAGAACAGGGACCCCCGAAACGTTGATTTCAATCCCTACATCGTCACGCTCGGCCTCGGATATCGCTTCTGAGCTGGGGCAGCAGACCCGGGAGCTGGTGTGACGCCGGCTCCCGGGTCGCCTCCGAGCCCTTTATCCATGATGGACCTCAATGCATGAAAGGCTCCGTGAGGTCAGCGTCCGTTCGACGCTACAGGCCACAGCCGGACGGAGCCCCGCACCCCGGGTGCCGGATGCGTGCCGCCCCCCGCGCCGCTGCGGGCGATCAGAGCGCTGCCGACTAACTCCGAGGCGGCTTGGCCTTGATCACGACCAGGGTCATGTCGTCGCTCGGGTGGGAGCCGCCCGAGAAGCGGCGCGCGTCCTGGATGAGCGTGTCCCTGATGCCCTCCGCGGAGAGAGCCGAAACGTCCAGGCGGGAAAGGAGTTCGCGGGGACGATCGTAGCCGTACTGGCCCCTCGAATGGTTGCGAGCCTCTGGCACGCCGTCAGAGAACACGACGATCACATCGCCGCTGGCCAGACGCACCGTCCGACGCTCGTACGCGGTGTCGGCCCTGGCACCGAGCGGAAGCGTCGCCCCCGGCGACGACAGGTACTCCACTCCCGCCCCCGATCGCATCAACGGCTCGCACAGGCCGGCGTTGGCGAAGGCCACGTCGCCGGTCTCGGGATCGAGGACCATCGCGCACAGCGCCGTGAACAGGCGCCTTCCGATCTTCTCGTGAATCGAGCGGTTCAGGCTGCGCATGATCTCCTCGAGGTCCCCGCCCTGGCGAGCGCGCGAGAAGATCATCCCGTCAGACATCAGCGCCGTCATGGCCGCCCGCATCGCCTTGCCGGCAACGTCGCCAACGATGACGCAGAGCCGGCGCTTCTCGCCTTCAAGCCAGAAGTAGTCGAAGAAGTCGCCACCGACTTCGTGAGCCGGGATGCAAAGCCCACAGACCTCGTAGCCCTCGACCTCGGGCTCCACCTGCGGCATGATCGCCATCTGTGCGTCCCGCGCCGCCTGCAGTTCGGTCCGCATGCGGACACTGTGGACGCGGGCCCGCAGCACCGTGCCCCCGATAGCCAGAGCGAGCAGCCCGGCCGTCAACCGGAACCACCACGTGCCCCAGAACGGCGGCGTGATGGTGATCCGAATCGCTGCCCCGCGCTCGTTCCACACTCCGTCGCTGTTGGCGCCGCGGACCCGGAAGACGTAGCTGCCCGGCGCAAGGCCGGTGAATGCCGCGAACCGCCGGTCGGCGTTGACCGGGATCCAGGCGGTGGAAAAGCCCTCCATCGTGTACGCGTACCGGTTCTTGCCGGGGGCGGAGTAGTGGAGAGCCGCGAACTCGAGGGAGAAGAGGTTGTCCTGGTACGACAACTCGATGGCGTCGGTTCGGTTGATCGGTCGCTCGAGGATGACGCGCCCGCGGCTGCGCTCACCCGCACGTACGGAGCGGTTGAAGAGCCGGAGGTCGGTGAGCACGACCTCCGGGACAACGGGGTTGAAGCCGATCTCATCGGGGAAGAACGCATTGAAGCCGTTGATCCCTCCGAAGAACATCTCCCCGCTCGCGCTGAGGTACGCCGAGCCACCGTTGAACTCGTTGCTCTGGAGGCCGTCCCGGACGTCGTAGTTGCGGAACTCGCCCGTGCGGGGGTTGAAGCGTGAAAGCCCCCGGGTGGTACTGATCCAGAGCCTCCCGGAGCCGTCCTCGAGCATCGCGTAGATCGAGTCGCTGGCAAGTCCGTCCCGGACCGTGTAGCGCCGGAAACGGCCCGTTGCCTGGTCCAGCCTGTTGAGGCCACCCCCAAACGTGCCGAACCAAAGGGTCCCGTTGGGCTCCTCGTGAATCGCGAACACGTGATCGTTGCTCAGACTCGATGGGTCGCCAGGATCGTTGCGAAAGTTCTTGAACACCCGGCGCTGCGCGTCGAGGCGGTTGATGCCCCCTCCCTGGGTGCCGACCCAGAGCGCGCCGGCTCGATCTTCGACCATCAGGCGGATGAAGTCGCTGCTGATGCTGGAGGGATCGCCGGCGTCATGGCGGTGATGCGTGAACCGCTCGGTCCGCGGGTCGAGGAGATCGAGACCCCCACCGAAGGTGCCGACCCAGATGGCACCGGACCGGTCCTGGTAGATCGAGCGCAGCTCGTCATGGGCGAGCGAGAAGGGATCGGAGGGGTCGTGGCGGTAGTGCGTGAACCGGCCCGTCCTCCTGTCTAGGCGATCCAGTCCGCCGCCGTTCGTCGCGACCCAGAGGACGCCGTCGCGGTCCTCAAGGAGATCCCGCACCGTGTCGTGAACGAGGCTCGACGGGTCACCGGCCCGGTGGCGAAAGTTCTGCCACCGGCCGGAGCGCCGGTCGAGGCGGTTGAGCCCTCCGCTGTCGGTGCCGACCCACAGCACGCCGTCAGCATCCTGGTGGAAGCACCAGACGATGTTGTGGCTCAGCGAGTTGATGTCGTTCGGGTCGTTCGCGTAGCGCCGAAACCTCTTGCGGCCGACATCGAACTTGCTGAGCCCGCCGCCGTACGTTCCCACCCAAAGAACCCGCGAGCGGTCCTGGTAGAGGGAGTACACGCGATCGGCGCTGAGGCTGGCCGGGTTGACGCGGTCGTGCCTGAAGCTGGTGAACGTGCCGGTTTCCCGATCGAGCCGATTCAGTCCGCCCCCGTCGGTCCCCACCCAGAGCGTGCCGGCGTGGTCCTCGCATATGGCCTTGACGAGGTCGCTGCTCAAAGAACCTGGAACGGAGGCGCTGGCACGGTGGTGGGTGAACCGCCCCGTGTTCCGGTCGAACGAGTCGAGACCTCCTCCGTACGTGCCGACCCACAGAGCACCTCGGCTGTCCTCGAAGATAGCGAGCACGGCGTCGCTGGCGAGGCTCGATTGCTCTCCCGGCCGGTGCCGGTAGCAGATGAACGACCCGGTCGCCGGATCCAGGCGGTTCAGCCCGCCGCCGTTCGTGCCGACCCAGAGCACGCCGTCACGGTCTCCGTAAATCGCCCGGACATCGTCGTGGCTCAGCGCGCCTGGCGTGCCGGGGCTCGCGCGGTGGTGGCGAAACCGGCCGGTCGCGCGGTCGAGGAGGTCAAGGCCGCCTCCCTGGGTACCGACCCAGAGGCGTCCGGACGGGTCTTCGGTGATGCACCGGACCGTGTCGGCGGCCAGACTTCCGGAATCGGCCGGGTCGTGACGGTAACGGGTCACCTTCTCCGAGATCGGGTCGAAGCGGTTGAGCCCCCCCTCGAACGCCCCGACCCAGAGGATGCCCGATTTGTCCTCGAAGATGCTCTTGAGCTCGTTGTGGCTGAGGCTCGATGGGTCACCGGCGACGTTCCGGTAGACGGTGAAGGTGTAGCCGTCGAACCGGTTCAGGCCGTCCTCGGTGACGAACCACATGAAGCCCTGGCGATCCTGAACCATCTGCTCGACGATGCTCTGTGACAGACCCTCGTCGAGCGAGAGACGGTCAAAGTCGATGTGCGTCTCTGCCGCAGCCGCGACGCCCACGGCCGCGCAGAGCAGCCACGCGGTTGTCAGCCAGGCTCCCAGAGCCGGTCTCCCCGGCTTCCCCATGAGTTTGTCTACGCAACGGTGTGGCCCGCGGTTTGCCCCGACGCGCGATCCGTTACGGCTCCAAACTGCCCGGCTTCAGGCTTTCACGCATTTCAGGCGGAGTCCTGCAACAGGAACTTCCGGGAAACCTGCTCAGGCAGGTTGCGTATCAAGAGATGGGATTGCCCCGCTCATGGAGCCAGCCCTTGAATCACGCGGCAGACCCCGGCACGGCACGTCCGCGCCTCGGGTCCTCCGGGGACGCTTCACCCTCGCCGTGGCTGTCGCCGCGTGGGCGCTTGCCAGCTCGCCGGCGGCACCGCAACAAACCGACAGGCACCCGCGCAGACACCTGCACCCCGCCGAACCGAGGGTGGTGGTGCTGACCGGGGGCGCGCTCATCGACGGGACCGGCGCCGACCCGCTTCCAGACGCGGTGATTGTGGTCCGCGGCGACCGCATCCTCCAGGTAGGCCGAGCAGGTGACGTCGAGGTGCCACCCTCCGCCACCGTGATCGACGTGCGGGGCGCCACGATCGTGCCGGGCGTGATCAACGCCCACGTCCACAACGGTTACGTCGAGAGCAACCTCGAGGCGTGGGCGCACGGTGGCGTGACGACCGTGCGCTACCTCGGTGGAAGCGCGCAGTTTGCTCTGGTTGACACGCTCGGTCTGAACCCGACTCTGGCCCGCGTGGTCGCCTCCGGGCCCTTCATCACGGTCCCAAACGGGTACCCGATCGTGCCGTGGGGGTCCAGCACCGCCGTGCCCGTGATCGGGCCCGAGCAGGCGCGCTCCGCTGTCAACCACCTCATCGACCAGGGGGCAGATATCATCAAGATCGCCATTGAGTCGGGGGGCGACTTCGGCCGGTCTATCCCGACGCTTTCGCTGCAGGAAGCTACCGCTGTGGTCGAGGCTGCGCACGCGCGGGGGATCCCCGTGTGCGCGCACGTGACAACCTCGCCCGACCTTCCGCGGGCCCTCGATGCCGGCGTGGACGACATCGCCCACATGGTCGTGGACTACCCATCCAGCGAGCTCCTGGCGCGGGCGGTACGGCAGGGCGTCGTCTGGATCCCGACACTCGAGCTCTGGCACGTCGTCGGCTACAACCATGAGCCGAGGGCGGTCGCCAACCTCAGCCGGTTCCTGGCAGCCGGGGGGACGGTCGCGCTCGGAACCGACTTCGACGGTTACGACGCGCCGTTCCAGCTGGGGATGCCGATGATCGAGATGGAGCTGATGCAGCAGGCCGGCATGTCGCCAATGGAAATCATCGTTTCCGCGACCCGGAACGGTGCCCTTGTGACCAACCGACTCGGTGACTTCGGGACCGTGGAGGTGGCCAAGCTCGCCGACCTCGTCGTGGTCGGCGGCGACCCGTTGCAGGACATCCACGCCATGGCGGATGTGCGCCTCGTCATGCATTCCGGAGTCGTGATCCGGAACGACGGGTTCGACTAGTCGCGCACCGCCTCCGGTATGATTCCGGCTGGGGTCGAGGACCGCCATGCCTACAGCGATCACCAGAAAGGTCAGCGACGCGATCGGCCGCTGCGAGCTGACTCACATCTCGCGCGAGCCGATCGACGTTCGGCTGGCGATCCGCCAGCACGAGGCGTACGAGCGTTGCCTCGCCGAGCTCGGCTGTCGTGTGGTCAGCCTCTCCCAGGAGCCCGACCTGCCGGACTCGGTCTTCGTCGAGGACACTGCTGTCGTCGTCGAAGAACTGGCGGTGATGACGCGGCCCGGCGCCGAGTCACGCCGGGCCGAAGTGCCCTCCGTAGCCCGTGCGCTCGCGGAGTACCGCCCCATCGCCGTGATCGAGGCGCCCGGCACACTCGACGGCGGCGACGTGCTGCGCCTTGGGCGGCGGGTGTTCGTGGGGCTCTCCGCCCGGACCAACGCCGCCGGGATCGGGCAGCTTGGGTCCGCGTTGGCCAGGCACGGCTACTCGGTCGAACCGGTCCCGGTCTCGGGATGCCTGCACCTCAAGTCTGCGGTCACGCAGATCGCCGAGGACGCGGTCTTGGTCAACCCGGCCTGGGTGGACGCGGCTGCCCTCGACGGGTTCCGGCGCACCGAGGTCGATCCCGCGGAGCAGTACGCCGCAAACGCGCTTCTGGTCGCCGACACTGCGGTCTACCCACTCGCGTTCCCCCGTACCGCGGCGCGGCTCGAGCGCGCGGGCGTCCGCCTCGCGCGATTGGACCTCTCCGAGCTGGCCAAGGCCGAGGGCGGCGTGACCTGCTGCAGCCTGATCCTGCAGGACTGAGCGCCGCCGGGCGCGGATCCGTATACCGTCTGACAGACGAGTAGAATGGGGCGCCGCGAGGAGGTGGCGCCGGGGAGGGTCCACCCGAACGATGTACGAAGAGTTCTATGGCCTCACGGCCCCGCCGTTCTCGATCACGCCGGACCCGCGCTATCTGTTCTTCTCGCACCGGCACCGCGAGGCGTTCGAACACATGCTTTTCGGCATCACGCAGCGCAAGGGCTTCATCCAGATAACGGGCGAGGTGGGCGCCGGCAAGAGCACGCTCTGCCGGGCGGTCCTCGAACAGCTCGGCAAAGGGTACGCGACGGCGCTGATCCTGAACCCGGTGATGACGGGCATCCAGCTCGTGCGCGCCATTCTCCACGAGTACGGCCTCGACGACCGGGGCAACGATCGGGTCCGCCTGATGCAGCGCCTCAACGAGTTCCTGCTGGAGCGCGTCCGGGACGGGCAGGACGTCGCGCTGTTCGTGGACGAAGCCCAGGACCTTTCCGACGAGCTCCTCGAGGAGGTCCGCCTGCTGTCCAACCTCGAGACCGACGACAGGAAGCTGCTTCAGATCGTGCTGATCGGCCAAACCGAGCTGCGGAAGAGGCTCCGGCGGCCCGAACTTCGGCAGTTACGGCAGCGGATCACCGTGCGCTACCACCTCGAACCGATCGACCGCGAGGAAACCGAGGCGTACATCTTCCACAGGCTCACCGTTGCCGGCTCGAACGGCCGGCCGACGTTCTCGCCCGCCGCGATTCGGGCGATCCACCGCAATTCCCGGGGCGTCCCACGACTCATCAACGCGATCTGTGACAAGGCGCTGCTCGCCGGGTACGTGGAGGACCGCAGCCACATCACCTGGCACCACGTGCGCCGCGCGGTCCGCGACCTGGAAGGGAAGGCGGCATGAGCCTCATCACCGAGGCTCTGCGCAAGGCGCGCCAGGAGGCCGCGGAGCGCGAGGGGCGGCAGCGCGGCATCCCCCGGGGACTGGCGGTGGGCCCCAAGCGTTGGAGGACCGGACACCCGCTGGCGGTGGTGGCCCTGATCGTTGCCGCCGCGGTGGCCGGTGCCGCCACTACCTGGTGGCTCCTCGGCCGGCGCCCTTCCTCCGGCACCGCGAGCCTCGCGCCCGCTTCAACGGCCATCCCGGCGCCGGCGCCGACCACCGTCCCAGAGGGGCTGACCGAGCTACGCCGTGCCACCGCAGAGACCAGCGGCGAAACGAACGCAGTTGCCGCCGGCCGAACACGCATCATGCCGGATCGGCCGCGCCCCGCGGTCGCGCCACCGGCGCTGCAAGCGCAGGCGGTCGCCGCGCTGCCCGTCCCTACAGCCGGGCCTCAACCAGCTGCCGCCAACGGCCAGAACACGCTCGACGATGCGGGGCCGCCAGCCTCGCGGCAACAGCAACCGACCGGGAGCGGCCGCGGGGAACGGACGTTCGTGGTCGACGCAGATCTGGGGCACGTGAAGCTCCACCTCGACTACGTCGTCTACAGGCCCGGCTCGCCGTTCGCCGGGATTAACGGGCAGCAGGTCGTGATCGGCACCATGATCGAGGGCTTCCAGGTCGAGGAGATCGGACCCGATTCGGTCCGGCTGCGCGACGCTCGGGGCACCGTCGTACTCCGTACCCACTGAGGAACGACACCGGCCTGTGCACCGCGGAATTCCCCGTCCATTTTCCGGTTGGCTCTTTTGACTTACTGGACTAGTTTGAGCCCATGAGCGAGAGATTGCTGGCCGACACCGACACGATGTATCGGGCACTGGTGGAGAAGGACCCGGCATTCGAGGGTCTGTTCTTCACCGGCGTGACCACGACAGGCGTCTTCTGCCGGCCCACGTGCACGGCACGGAAGCCTCGCCGCGAGAATGTCGTCTTCTTCCCGACGGCGCGCGAGGCGCTCCTGGCAGGCTACCGCCCCTGCCGTGTCTGCCGTCCGGTGGAACCCCCCGGTGCCGTGCCGGATGCCGTCCGCAGGCTGCTCGCGGAGGTGGAGGCCGACCCGGGCTTGCGCCTGCGGGACGCGGATCTCCGCGCCCGTGGGATCGACCCGGTGGGCCTGCGACGCTGGTTCAAGAAGACTCACGGCCTGACCTTTCAGGGCTACGTGAGAGCCCTGCGCATTGGGGCCGCGTTTGGTCGCATCCGACACGGGGACACCGCGACGACAGCAGCGTTCGATCACGGCTGGGAGTCGCTGTCCGCGTTCGGCGAGGCTTTTCGCAAGATCCTAGGCACATCGCCTTCGCAGGCAACCGGCCCAGCCATCACGATGACCCGGATCGAGACACCACTCGGACCCATGCTCGTCGGCGCCTCGACCGTTGGCATCTGCCTCCTCGAGTTCGTCGAGCGCAAGATGATCGAGACGCAGTTGATGCGCCTGGCGAGACTCTTCAAGGCCCCGCTCGTTCCGGGGACCAGCCAACACTCCGATCGCCTTTCAGATGAGCTGAACCGCTACTTCAGGGGCGAGCTCCGGCGCTTCGAGACACCGCTCGACATGCGGGGCACCGAATTCCAGAGGAAAGCATGGTCAGGGCTGCTGTCCATACCCTACGGACAGACGCGCAGCTACGGTGAGCAGGCGAATCTGATTGGCGTCCCTGGCTCTGTCCGCGCGGTGGCGCGTGCAAACGGCGACAATCGAATTGCCATCGTCATCCCCTGTCACCGCGTGGTCGGTGCAGACGGCTCCCTCACCGGCTACGGCGGCGGGCTCTGGCGAAAGCGGTGGCTGCTCGACCTCGAACGGTCGAGTCTCGATGGGGCGGGCCAAACTTCAGCTCCTGCGCCGCCGCAAGACTGATTCCCCCACCGGCCGACCCAGTTAGCCTGCGGCACTCCCGGACCCTCGCTCCGAGGCCGGCCGTGGTCCGTGTCGTAGCGAGGCCACGATTGACACGGCAAGAACCACGGTAATGATCCCAAGTGACAGCCCGATCGGGATCTTCACGACGTCGGAGAGAACCATCTTCACGCCCACGAAGACAAGCACGACGGAGAGCCCGAGCTTGAGGAATCGAAAGCGCTGGATAATACCGGCGAGGAGGAAGTACAAGGAGCGCAGTCCCAGGATGGCGAGCACATTCGAGGTGTAGACGATGAACGGATCACGGGTGATCGCAAAGATGGCGGGGATCGAGTCCACGGCGAAAACGAGGTCCGTGCTCTCCACCATGACCAGCACGAGGAGGAGCGGCGTTGCCATCCAGCGGCCAGCTTCCCGGACAAAGAAGCGGCTGCCCCGGTAGTCTGGGGCAACCGGAAGCAATCGCCGCACAAGCCTCACGAGAGGGTTATTCTCAGGATGCACCTCGGCATGCTTCATCAGGGCCATCTTGACCCCGGTTGCCACGAGGAAAGCACCGAAGAGGTACATGACCCAATGAAACGCCTCGAGCAGCGCCGCACCCGCTGCAATGAAGACTCCCCTCATGATCAGCGCACCGAGAATCCCCCAGAAGAGGACACGGTGTTGAAGCTCCACCGGCACAGCGAAGAACGTGAAGATCAACACGAAGACGAAGATGTTGTCCACAGAGAGGGATTTTTCGATCAAGTATCCGGCGAGGAACTGCAAGGCAGGCTCCTGGCCCTTCCACAGGAGCACGACGGCATTGAAGACCAGGGCAAGCAGGATCCAGATCACGCTCCAGACCGTCGCCTCCTTGAGCGAGACGGCGTGGGGCGTGCGGTGGAAAACACCCAGATCGAGCGCCAGAACCCCAATGACGGCGACGTTGAAGGCGATCCAGGGAAATAGGGTAGAGAGCGTCACGCCGTCACTCCTTGGTGCGCCTCCAGGCCGCGGGGCCCGCGGTCACTGCGGAGATTTCTCAGGGGAGCTTCGGCGCCGTTACCATAGGCTCGGGTCCGCTGAGAGCCTTGAGGAACGCGACCAAGTCCTTCCGCTCCTCGGGGGTCAGTTTGAGCGGTACGACCAGCGGGTCGAGGTTCGGGTTCGGGACACCGCCCCTGTCGAGAAACTCGACCACCGCCTCCAGCGTAGGTGTCTTCCCGTCGTGCATGTAGGGGTAGGTCAGCTGGACGTTGCGCAAGCCCGGGGTCTTGAACCTGCCGCGATCGGCCGGATCCTTGGTCACGGCCTCGCGGCCGATGTCGGGCTTGGCTGAGTTTGCCCCGACACCCAGGTTGTGGAAGCTCTGGTCGGAGAACACCGGGTCGCTGTGACACTTGGAGCACCGTCCCTTGCCGTTGAAGATCCCCATCCCGCGCACGGCCGCCTCGCTCATGGCCTTCGCCTCCCCTGCGACGTAGCGGTCGTACGGAGACGTCCCCGACACGATCGTCCGTTCGAAGGCGGCGATGGCCTTGCCGATGCCGTCGGCCGTGACCTCGGTCTCGAAGACCTCCTCGAACTGTTTCTTGTATCCCGGGACGGCATTGAGCTTGCGAACGACGTTCTCCAGCGTCTCCCCCATCTCGACGGGGTTGGCGATCGGACCGAGTGCTTGCTCCTCGAGGGACCCGGCGCGCCCATCCCAGAACTGGTACTTCATGTACCCGGAGTTCACCACGGTTCCCGAGTTGCGGTCGCCAACACGCCCTTCAATTCCGGTGTCCGTCGCGTCGTGCCCGGCCCATCCCATCTTCGGGCTGTGACACGTCGCGCAGCTGATCTTTCCATCCGCGGATAGACGACCGTCAAAGTAGAGTTGCTTGCCGAGCCTGATCTTCGCCTCGGTCTGCGGGTTGTCCGCCGGAATCGGCATGGCGGGCAGCGGGCCACCGGACCCGGACCCTGCCCAAACCCAGACACCCAGAAGCGCCGCCACCGGCACCAGTACGAGCGCGCCCGAAGCTGACCGCGTCATCTCTCACCTCCCGCCGTGGATTTGCCGGAAGTCTAGGGTGCGGCGCCCAAGGGCGTCAAGGCACCCGCACCCGCGCTCGCAAGGCGGGCCCCTACGTCGCGGCCGCCGTGGTGGCCGCCATTGCGGCCGCTTGGGCAGCCGCCATCGCCGCCGCGACCTCGACCGTGGACGCGCCAGCGAAGGAGATGAGTCCGTTGCCGAGGCCCTTGAGCCGGTTCTTCCAGATGATCCGGCCACTCGCGCCATCGAGACAGAAAAGCTCGCCCCCGGCGCCCGCATAGACCACATCGCCGGCCACGAGCACGGTCATGAAACTCGCCGTCTTCACCTTCTGCCGCCAGATCTCCTGCCCGTCGGACGGGCGCAGCGCCACCACGTGGCCGCCGATCCCGATGAACAGGCACTGCTCCCCTCTAGCCATGTGCCCTCCTACGCAAGTCGGCCCGACCCTCGCGTCAGTTGCCTCCTCGAACCTTTTCCAGCTTTGCGAGCTGCGCACGCGTCAGGGGCGTGCAGAAACCGGAGTAATTGAGCAAGGGCTCGGCCGGATTGGCCACTGGGACCCACTTCGAGCCCTCGTAGTTCAGGAACGGCACGTCCCACCTCATCCCTTCAAGGACCGGTATCACCCCCTGCACGTTGGTGACCCGTCCGTTCTCCCACCGGACCGGGGTGAACGTGCCGGCCGAGATGTCCCGGACGTTCTTCGTGCCGTGGCACTCCCGGCACTTTCGGCCTGCCCGCGTTATCGAGTGCGAGAAGGTCGGTGCCAGTGTGATCAATGTCCTGTTCTGGTAGACGTAGGTCAGGAAATTGGCGGTGGTCACCTTGCCGTCGTGGTTGACGAGGAAGAGCATCCCCTTCAGCGGAACCGATTGACTCTTCCCATCCCTGACCCTGCTCTCGACATGACAGTTGAAGCACGTCTCGACCTCAGCGACGTGGCAGGCGCTGCAGTCGAGCACCCCCTTGTGGACCGTATGGCTTGCTGACTTCCCAATATTCGAGTGGCACGTCTCGCACCGGGTATCGAGCACGCCCGGTTGCATGTAGGTGTCGTAAACAACCCCGTCTCCGTGGACCTCGCGGATGCTGTGACACGCCATGCATTTCATTCCCTTCTCGCGATGGACGTCCGCACCGCTCGGTGCGCCGTGGCACCTCTCGCAGGCCGCCTGAGCCACCGCCGGATCGAGCGTGTACGTTGCTTTCCCGTTGACCTCCTTCAGGTGACAGGTGTCGCACGTCCGCACATGGCACTGGGATTTCACGCACCCGACCTGCGAGGCCGTGAGCCCGGTGAGCCTTTCCAGGCCTCCGTGCTCCTTCGCGTAGACGAACTCGATACCCCGGTTCGTGTAGTGGAGGCTCTTCTCGAAAAAGCTCACCTCAGCCGGGTCCTGCGCCTGCGCGACTGCGACACGTGCGCCCGCAGCGACGAGCGCGGCGAAGGCCAGCCTGGCCCCAACGACGGTGGATCTCTTCATCACGGTTCCCTCCTTGCCACACACGGCACGCGGTTCCCGTATTGGCAATTGTCAATGGACCGATCGGGCCCCACAGGTCGCTGCCTTCTCGCAGCTTTGCGCCGGATCTTGAGCATGTGCACTGCTGGACGTTCTCCGTCACGCAAGGTTAACCTCATCCGAAAGGTGCGACAATCCTCCCCGATGGACACCCTGCCGACCCTTGCAGAGGTCAAGGAGGCTCTCGCTCACCTTCGTCCCCGCACCCTTTTGACAGTCGCGCACGGACGCCGGGCGGCCGTGGCGGCGGTGCTTCGCGAGAGAGCCACGGGCCTCGAGCTGCTCTTCATCCATCGGGCGGAGCACCCCGGGGATCCATGGTCGGGTCAGATGGCCTGGCCTGGGGGCCGGGTGGACGCCGGCGACGCAGGGTCGCTCGCAACCGCGCTGCGCGAGGCGCGCGAGGAGCTCGCCCTCGACCTCGAAGTTGACGCCGAGCTGCTCGGCGAGCTCTCCGAGGTGCGTACGCACCTGCGTCGCGGCCCCGGTCCGCTGTCGGTGGTGCCGTTCGTCTTCGCGCTAGCCGGCGACCGCGCCCTCACCCCCAACAGCGAGGTGCGGGAGGCGCTGTGGGTCCCGCTCGCGTTCCTGTGCGACCGGAGCAACCGCGGTCGAATGGTCTGGACACGGAGCGGTGTGCCCATGCTCATGCCGTGCTACCGGTTCCAGGACCGGGTGATCTGGGGTCTCACCCTGCACATGCTCGATGAGCTCCTCGAGCTGCTCGGGTCCCGCGGCGCGGCATCGCGCCGCTGAGCGTCCGCCAGAAGCCGCCCATGGAGAGTCGTGTCGGAAGCGTTGCTATCATTCGGAGCATGTCGAGTGTCACGCGAGCAGCCTTCGGGAGATGTCAAACGCTGATGCCAGGGGCGAGTCTTGCGCGGTGCCTGGCGGAAAAGCCTGCAGGAAGAGTGCGCCGCCGCACCTCGAGTGCTCTTCTCGTCCCAGCCCTGGTGGCGCTCGTGACCGCGACGGCCGTCGCGGCGGGCGGGAGAGCCTCACCCCCCGCGCGTACGGTGAGCGACATCATCGCAGGTCCCTCAGGCGAGCTGCCCGTCAGCGAGGTCACGTCGCCCTATGGCATGGTGGCCGCAGGCATTCCGGAAGCCGCGCGCGCTGGCGCGCGCATGCTGGAGCTTGGCGGCAACGCCGTGGACGCGGCGGTTGCCACCGCCTTCGCCACGGGGGTCGTGGATCCGCTCAACGCCGGCGTCGGCGGCCAGTGCTACGTCCTCATCCACCTGCGAAATGGGCGTGACATCGCCATCGACGGTTCGGCGCCGGCGCCGCTTCGCGTAGCGCCGGACGAGATCCGGCCCCTGAAGGAGAGTGGTTTTCTCTGGGGGTACAAGCTCGCAGCCACACCCGCAACGGCGGCGACCCTCGCGTACACCTTGAAGCGATACGGCACGATGACCCTGGCCCAAGTTCTCGCGCCGGCGATCGAGCTCGCCGACTACGGCCATCAACTCAAACCCAGCACCGTCTCTGTCGTTGACCACTACCTGAACCGAATCCGGGAGAACGAGTTTCTTGCCCGCACGCTCCTCAAGGACGGGCTGGAGCTGTTCCCCCTGGATCACGTCTACTGCCAGCCGGCGCTTGCGACTACCTTCCGGCGTATGGCGGCGCACGGCGTGGAGGACTTCTACACCGGCGGCATCGCCCAGGAGATCGCGGCAGACATGGCCGCAAACGGGGGATTCGTCACGACGCAGGACCTCGCCCTTCTGCGGGTGACCGAGCGCGCACCGGTCCGCGGACGCTACCGCGGTCTTGAGGTTGTGGCGTTTCCCTACCCCGGCGGCGGTGACGTCGTTGTCGAGGCACTGCAGATCCTCAACGCTTTTCCACCGCAGCTGATCCAGCAGGACACCGCTGACCGCCTGCACCTTCTTCTCGAGGCGGTGAACCTGGCGCTTCTGGACGCGCCGGGCAGCCCTCGCGCGGCCATCCTGGCGGCTTCAAACCCTGATCCGACCAAAGCGCAACGGAGGGCCGGGTTGATTCGTTTCGACCACGCCCTGCGCGACGACGAGCTGCCGGCCTCGGCGGGCGCGTGGTTCCACGACAGGGACACGAGCCACGTATCCGTGGTGGACCGCTTGGGCAACGCCGTGGCGCTTACACAGACACTTGGCTACGGCGGCTTCGTGGCCACCCCCACCCTTGGCTTCGAGTACAACTCGCTGCTTGAGGCCTTTGAGTTCTGTGACAGAGCATCGCCGAATTTTCTCAGGCCACTGCGCACGCCCAGGACGACGATGACGCCGACGCTCGTTCTCTGCGACGGGGAGCCCTTCCTCGTCCTGGGGGGAGCCGGAAGCGCGCGCATCCCTGGCACGATCGTTTCCGTGGTGACGAATGTCGTTGACCGTGGAAAGTCGCTGCGGGAGGCCGTCGCGGCCCCGCGGGCGCTTGCGAGCCGCTCGAGCGGAGTCAAGGACAGGCAGGCGTGTCGAACACCGCCGGTCGACCCCCTGGCAGAGCAGAAGATGTACATCGAGCTGTTCGATCCGATCACGCAGAAGCTGGTGGACGAGCTCGCGCTTCGCGGTTTCCTCGATCGGAAGGTCGTCTCGTCCTCTTCCAGCTTGAACGACCGCCGCAGTTTTGGTGGGGTCAACGCCGTGATGGTGGATCCCGCCACGGGGCTCCTAGTCGGTGTCGGCGACCCACGACGGGTTGGCGCTGCCGCGGCGCCGACGCCGCCATGATGGCACGGGTCGAGTGATGAACCTCGCGGGCACGGATCACGTGAAGGTTCGGCGGGTGGCCGCAAGGGCCGACCTGAGGCGATTCGTCGGCCTGCCGTACCGGCTCTACCGGAACGACCCGGTTTGGGTGCCGCCCTTGCGGACAGAACAGAGAAAGCAGTGCGACTCCCGGCGCAACCCGATGCTGGACCACTGCACCGTCGAACTCTTCCTGGCCGAGGATGGCAACACACACGTCGTGGGCAGGGTCGCGGCGTTCGTGGACCATCTCGCCGTCCGCCACTGGGGAGACCCAGTCGGCCTCTTCGGCTCATTTGAGTGCTCCAACGACCCCGTTGCCTCCCGTTTGCTCCTCGAGGCCGCCCGGGAGTGGTTGCGCGGGCAGGGCATGCGCTCGATGCGGGGACCGTGGAGCTTCGCCTCCCAGGAGTGGGGGCTCGTCGTGGAGGGCTTCGAGAGGCCGCCGGTGATCATGGCGCCCCACAACCCACCCTGGTACAACGACCACCTGCTGGCTTTCGGCCTCGCGAAAGCCAAGGACCTGCTCGTCTACGTGGCCGACACCACGGAGGGATACCGCATCCCCGAGCGCTACCTCACCGTCACCGATCTGGTCCAGAAACGCTACGGCATCACGGTGCGGCCGGTGAACATGAAGCACCTCGAAAAGGACATCGCGATCCTGGTGGAGGTGGCCAACCGCTCGATCTCCAGCAACTGGGGGTTCTACCCGGCCACGGAAGCGGAGGGCCGGGCGCTGGCGCGGGACATCAAACCGATCCTCGATCCCGAGCTCGTGCTCATCGCCGAGGATTCAGCCGGGGAACCGATCGGCTTCGCGATCACCTTGCCAGACATCAACGTGCTCCTGCGGGGCCTCAACGGGCGATTGCTCCCGCTTGGCTGGTGGCGCCTGCTCACCGGACGGAAGAGGCTTTCGCAGTACCGGATGTGGGCGATCGGCGTGGTGCCGGAGTACCAGCAGCGCGCGGTCGACGCCCTGCTGTACCGGCGCACGCACGACGTGTTGAATCCGCGCGGAAACGTCCGTCTCGAGGCAAACTACGTGCTCGAGGACAACGTGCGCATGACCAACGCGATGCGCAACCTCGGCCTGGAGCAGATCCGCCGCTATCGCGTTTACGAGATGCCGATCTGACCGACAGCCGGGGGTCCCTCAGAACCCCGCGTGCTCGGTACGGGTGATGATCTCGTCCTGGAGCGCGCCCGAGAGGTCACAGAAGTAGTCCGAGTAGCCCGCCACCCGCACGATCAACCCGCGGTGCGTCTCCGGGTCGGCCTTCGCCTGGCGCAGCGTGTCCGCAGAGACCACGTTGAACTGGACGTGGTGGCCGTCGGCCCTGAAGTAGCTGCGCACGAGGTGTGCGAGCCGGTCAATCCCCTCGTCGCCGGCGACGATCGTCGGGGAGAACTTCATGTTGAGGAGCGTGCCGCCGGTCTTGACGTGGTCCATCTTGGCTGCCGAGCGGAACACCGCGGTCGGCCCGCGCCGATCGGCCCCCTGCACCGGCGAGATCCCCTCGGAGAGCGGCATCGTGGCCCTCCGGCCGTCGGGCGTCGCGCCGCACACCGAGCCGAAGTAGACGTGGCAGGTGGTCGGTAGCATCTCCAGCCTGTAGGTGCCGCCGTTCACGGTGGGACGCCCGTCGATGCAGCTGAACGCCGCTTCGAACACTCGGATCATGAGGTCGTCCGCCGCGTCGTCGTCGTTGCCATACTTCGGCATTCTGTTCACGAGGCGCGCCCGCAGGGGCTCGTTCCCGGCAAAGTCGGCGTCCAGGGCCGCAACAAGATCGGACAGAGCGAGAGCTTTCTCCTCGAAAACGAGTCGGCGAATTGCGGCGAGCGAGTCGGTCATGGTCCCGATGCCAACCGCCTGGATGAACGTGTTGTTGTAACGGGCGCCACCGGCGTTGTAATCGCGTCCCCTCTTGATGCAATCGTCGATGAGCACCGACAGGAAAGGCGCCGGCATCTCGGTCGCGTACAGGCTCTCGATGATCTGGTTGCCGCGGATCTTCACGTCGTTGAGGTGGCGGAGCTGAATCTCGAACGCGCTGAAGAGGTCTTCGAAGCTCGCAAAGCCCGCCGCATTGCCGGTCGGCAGGCCGAGCCGCTCACCGGTGCGCGGGTCCACCCCGTCGTGCAGGGCGACCTCCAGCACTTTCGGGAGGTTGAAGTACCCGGTGAGGATGTACGCCTCCTTGCCGAATGCGCCGACCTCGACGCACCCGGAGCACCCGCCGGCGCGCGCGTCCTCGAGCGTCTTACCCTGACGCAACTGCTCCTCCACCACCACGTCCGCGTTGAACAGCGACGGGAAACCGTACCCCTTGCGGACGACGCGGAGCGCGTGTTTGAGCAGCACGTCCGGAGTCTTGCGCGAGACCTGCACGTTGGAGGACGGCTGGAGAAGGTGCATCTCGTCCACGATCTCGAGCAGCAGGTGCGAGACCTCGTTGGAGCCGTCGGAGCCGTCCGCGAGCAGCCCGCCGAGGTTGATGTTCGCGAAGTCGGTGAACGTTCCGCTCTCCTCCGCGGTCACGCCGACCTTGGGGGGCGCGGGGTGGTTGTTAAACTTGACGAAGAAGCACTCCAGTAGTTCGCGCGCGGATTCCGGCGTGAGCGTGCCGTCGGCCAGCCCCTTGCGGTAGAAGGGAAGCAGGTGCTGGTCGAGGTGGCCCGGGTTGAACGCGTCCCAGCCGTTGAGCTCGGTGATCACCCCCAGGTGGCAGAACCAGTAGTACTGCAGCGCCTCCTGCAGGTCGCGCGGCGCATGCCCCGGCACGCGGCGGCAGACCGCGGCGACGCGCTGCAATTCCGCCCGGCGAACCGGGGCGGCGGTCTCAGCAAGTTTCTCCGCAAGCTCGGCGTGCCGCTCGGCGAACAGGATGAGCGCTTCGCACGCGAGGTCCATCGCGACCAGCTGCTCACGCCGGTCCGGCGCCGTGGGGTCGGACGCGTAGTCGAGCGCTGCGAGGGCACGCGCGATGTCGGCCTTGAAGTCAAGCATCCCCTTCCGGTAGATCTTGTCGTCGAGCACCGTGTGGCCGGGGGCGCGTTGCTCCATGAACTCCGTGAAGACGCCGGCCCGGTAGGCGGCGTGCCATTCGGGTGGGAGCAGCTCGAACATCCGGTCCCGCAACGAGCGGCCGCGCCAGTACGGGATCACGGTCTTCTCGTACGCTTCGAGGCATTGGGCGGGGACCCGGTACGAGGTCTTTGGCCGCGAGTCGAGGATCCGCAGGTCCTCGAGCGAGTGGCAGGTGAGCTCGGGGTAGGTCGGAACGGCCTTGGGGCGCGGCCCGCGCTCGCCGACGATCAGCTCGCCATCACCGATCCAGATCGTTTTGCGCTCGCAGAGGAACTTGAAGGCACGGGCGCGCATCACCGGCGGTGACCAGCGCCCGAGGTTCTCCCGGTAGAACTCGGTCATGAGTTCGGCGCGCTCGCTGGAGATCGTCGGGACCGCGTCGAGGCTTTCCTGGCGCAGCTTTTCGGTTCGTGCGTTCATTTGCTCATCCTCCAACGGTCGCCTCGAGACCTGTCCCCCGAAGCAACTCGGCCAGCTTTCCCATCTGCTCTTCGGTCGGAGGCGCCGTTCCGGCCATTGTGCTCTCGCGCCCGAGGCGGGCGCGCTTGCCGTCGGCAGTCCTGTGGTACGGCAGCAGGCTCACCCGCCGAACCGAGGGGGTTGCGGCCGCGAGGCGCGCGGCGGCATTCATCGTCCCCTCGTCGTCGTTGACCCCCGGGATAACCGGGATGCGCAGCCAGATCGGAGTGCCGGTCCCGGCGGCCACCGCGAGATTTTCGAGGATCGGCTCGAGTGGCGCCCCGGTGAGGGCGAGGTGCCGCTCGGGGTCGAGCACTTTGACGTCCCACAACAGGAGGTCGGTCCGTGCGGCCGTCTCCGCGACTACGGCGGGGGCGGCGAGGCCGCAGGTGTCGACCGCCGTGTGCAGACCGGCTTCGCGGCACGCGTCGAGGCAACTCAGGAGAAAGCGGGCCTGCGCGAGCGGCTCGCCTCCGGAGAACGTCACGCCGCCTCCCGACTCGTCATAGGCGAGCCTGTCCCGGAGCACCTCACCGAGAGTTTCCTCGACGCTCCACGCTCGCCCGGCGATCTCCCTCGCGCCGGAGGGACACACCTCGACGCACCGTCTGCAGGCGGCGCAGCCCCCCGACCCAAGCGCCGACCCCGGAGGCAGAGGCCCACCTGGGCGCGGGCACGCCAAGGTGCACGAGCCGCAGTGCAGGCAGCGCGCCTCGCTCACCAGAAACTCCGGCGCCGCCGCAACGCCCTCCGGGTTGTGGCACCAGGGACAGCGCAGCGGGCAACCCTTGAGGAAAACCGTGGTCCGGATGCCGGGCCCATCGTGGAAGGATGCCCGCTGCACGTTGAAGACCGTGCCGGTGAGCCTTCCTGCAGCCACCGCAACCGCCATGACGGGCATGCCCTCCCCATCACAGGCTAGGCCACGCCGGCCCCGGTGTCTTGTACCATTGCCGAGGAGGGGTTGCGCTTTTCGCACAAAGCACACCCGAGATGAGACGATGACTGCCCTCTCGGAACTCGAGGCAAGGGCCGAGGCCGCCGGCTTCGCGCTGGAGCTCTTCGACCGGCTTCCGGACGTGGTGTTCTTCGTCAAGGACACCGCGGGTCGCTACGTCTCCGTCAACGAGACTCTGGTCCGCCGCCTAGGGCTGGGCGGCAAGGCGGAGCTCCTGGGCCGGACGACGCGCGATCTCTTCCCCGACCCGCTCGGCGAGCGCTACCTCGCCCAGGACCTCGGGGTTTGTCGCAACGATCGCGAGATCTCGGACCTTCTCGAATTGCACCTCTATCCCAACCATCAGGAGGGGTGGTGCATCACGAACAAGGTGCCGATCCGCGGGCGTGGCAGCAGCGTGATCGGCCTGACGGGAACCTCGCGCGACGTCCACTCTCCCGCCTCCGGGGAACACTCGCTGCGCGATCTTGCGGGGGCCATCCGTCACATCCAGGAGCACTACGACCGTCCGTTGCGAGTCGAGTCCCTCGCCGCGATGGCTCGCCTTTCGCCCTACCGCTTCACCCGCAGGATTCGGCTGCTCTTTGGCCTGACCCCCGCGCAGCTCATCATCAAGACGCGCCTGGACGCGGCCCGCCGCATGCTGCGGGAGGGCGTTTACCCGGTCGGTCAGATCGCTGTAGCCTGCGGTTACTGCGACCAGAGCGCGTTCACGCGGCAGTTCAAGGCGGCCGTCGGTCTCACCCCCGCCCAGTACCGGGAGCGGCCCCCATCGCTTTGAGGCCGCTGGCGCGCTCCGTCCCCCCCGGCCTGGCTACTCCTCGGTGACCTTGTAGACCTCGTCGTGGTCACGGACGTGGTCAGTCACCTTCACGCCGACCGAGTCGCCGGCGCGCGCGACCGTGATTGCGCCATGCTCCACCTGCATGGAGTCCAGCCTCTGCGTGAAGTCGGTGGTGTGGCCCTTGAATCGGATCGTGTCCCCGACCTGCACCTCGCCGGCGGTTATCTCGATCCCCGCCACACCGATCTTGGCCCAGTAGTGCGTGACTCGGCCGATCTTTTGCTCGGCCATGGCTCCCTCCCCCACCGAGCGCGACCCCGAGCCCCGATCAGGCCGGAATCTCGGCGCCGGCGTTATCTTCTCAACTGGGATTGTATCCCGGCCTCGCGCCACTGGCTCACTTGCCGGTCAGGAACCCCCGGACCGCGGCAACGAACGCTTCGGGCTCCTCGACCGGCGCGAAGTGGCCGCTCCTCGCGAACACCACGAACACCGATCCCGGAATCGCCTGGCTGATCTCGCGCGCCCGTTCCACCGGGATCAGGTCGTGAGCGCCGGCGATCACCAGCGCACGCGTCTTGATCCTGGGGAGCCGGTCGCGGAAGTCGTACGCCCCCAAATCCTTCCCCTGGTACTGGGTATGGCGCCAGGAAAACCCCGTGTCGGCGTACATCGCCTTGAGCTTTGCCCGCCCGACCTCCCGGTCCGCCCACAGGTAGACGAAGGTCTCCTCGACGTTGAAGCGCTTGACACGGGCGTCCGCCTCCTCGGGAGACATCGGCCCAGAGTCCATCTCCTTGAAGAACTCCGTGTAGACCCGGACCAGGTCGGGGTTCTTCTTTTGAAACTCCTTATCGTCCTCCTGGCTGTAGCGCGGCGATCCGTGGAGAAAAATCGCGGATGCGAGCGTGTCCGGCAGCTCCGATGCGAGGAGGATCAGGTTGATAGCCCCGTTCGACCACCCGATGACGTTGACCTTCCCCAGCCCCAGGTGCCTTCGCAGGGCGTCGAAGTCCTCCCGCACCGCCGCCATGCCCATGTCCGAGTCCTGCCTGATCGGGCTGGACTTCCCCATCCCGCGCGGGTCGAAGTAGACCATGGTGAGGTTCGCCTCGAGCGGTCGGTAGAGGGCACGCAGGCCCTCCCAGGTCAGCCCCCACGAGTTGGGGAGGGCCATGAGCACCGGACCGTGGCCGTGCACCTCGTAGTGAATCATGAAGCCGTTGAGCTCGGCGACAAAAGAGCCGTTCGCCAGCACTGGCGGCGCTGCGCCTGCCGTGCCACCGGCAAGCAACAGTGCGAAAGTCACCCCGAGCACGAGACGCGATTTCACGAGTCACCTCCTGCACGAGCCTACGGCTATACGCAGGTGCGGGTTGCGTCGGAAGAGCCGGACCGGTCCCATCTTTCGTTCCGAGAACATTTCCCCCGGGAACTCGTTGAATGACTCAGACGTTAGGAGGACGACGACCATGATTCGACGAGCTCTTGCACTGACTTCGACGGCGATCCTGATGGCCGGTCTCGCGTGCGCGGAGACGACCCGAACCTTGCAGGCCACCCTGTCCGGCGACCCGTCGCTACCCTTTTCAGTCGAGAACCTCGCAGGGAAGATGACCGTCCTCGCGGGCGACGGGAATGCGGTGGTGGCGGTCGCGACGGTTCACGCGGAGAGCGAGGAACTGGCCGCCGCGATGCGGTTCGAACAGGTCACGGGCAAGGACGGCGAGCCCGCGCTCCGTGTCCGGTACCCCCTCGACCGCCACGGCACGATTCGCTACCCCGCCGGCGGCCACTCCACCGTCGACTACGACGGGCACAGGGTCACCGTGAGCAGCCATAGTGGGGTCATGGTGTACGCGGACGTCGAGGTGCGCCTCCCGCGCCGCGCCGTGTCGGCCAGCTTCCGGAACCCTGTCGGGTCGATGACGGCCGAGGGGCTCACTGGCAAGCTCCTCCTCGACACGGGCAGCGGCGAAATCACCGCCCGCAACCTCAATGGCACCATCACATCGGACTCCGGCTCGGGTGACGTGCGTGCCGAGCAGATCAAGGGCTCGTACACGTGCGACACCGGCAGCGGTTCGTGTCAGGTGAGCGGGTTCGACGGCGACGCCCTGAAACTCGACAGCGGCTCCGGCGCGATCCGAGTGAGCCGCGCAACGGCATCAACGATCCACGCCGATACGGGATCCGGATCGATCCGGATCGAGCAGGCCGACACCACGGAGTTCCTGGGGGACACCGGCTCTGGGACGATCGAGTTCGAGGCCGTCGGAGCTCGCCTGGCGCACATCAAGGGCGACACGGGCAGCGGAGACATCAGGCTGCGCCTGCCCGCGACATCGTCGTTCGAGCTCGTCGCGGACCAGGGCAGCGGGGACCTTACGTGCGGTTTCAAGGATGCCCAGCCGATCGTCAAGAAACGAATGGTCGTCGGCTACCGGCGAGGTGACGGCAAGATCAGGATCGACCTGGATACCGGAAGCGGCGACGTCACCATCGATCCAACGCCTTGAACGAGTGTTCGAAGAACACGAGAGGCGGGGGCGTGCCGGCCCCTGCCTCTACGTCTGTCGGAGCGCGGGTTCTCATTCTGCCCTGGGGATCGGCGCTTCCTTCAGGCCGCGTTTGATCAGCAGCGGCTCGACGCTCGGGTCGTGTCCCCGAAAGCGGCGGTACATCTCCATTGCGTCCCCAAGGCTGCCACGTTCGAGGACATTGGTCCGGAACGACTGCGCCGTGGCCTGATCGAAGATCCCCTTCTCCTTGAACGCCTGGAACGCGTCTGCGTCGAGGACCTCCGCCCAGATGTAGCTGTAGTAGCCGGCGGAGTAGCCGGTTCCGCCTCCGAAGATGTGGTTGAAGTAGGTGCTGCGGTACCTCACGACGATCTCCGGCATCATGTGGATCTTCGCCATGGAAGCGTTCTCAAATTCAGTCGTGCTCTCCTCCCTGGGCTGCGAGAGCGTGTGCCAGTCCATGTCCAGGTAGGAGGCGGCCAGATACTCGACGGTGGCGAACCCCTGGTTGAACTTGCGGGCGCGGTCCACCTTGGCGATCAGGTCTGCCGGGATCGTCTCGCCCGTCTTCCAGTGCCTCGCGTAGACCTTGAGCACCTCCGGCTCGAGCACCCAGTTTTCCATGATCTGGGAGGGCAGCTCCACGAAGTCGCGCGGGATCCGCGAGGCCCCCGGGTAATGGAGGCGGGAGAAGAGCGAGTTCAGCCCGTGGCCGAACTCGTGGAACAGCGTTTCCACTTCCTCGAGGGAGAGCAGCGCCGGGGCGTCGCCGGTCGGGCGCGAGAAGTTGCCGACGTTGACCACGATCGGCCGGATGTCCTTGCCGTCCTTGAAGCGCTGGTTGCGGTAGCGCCCGCTCCAAGCCCCGCCGCGCTTCCCCGGCCGCGGGAAGTAATCGCACAGGAAGACGCCGAGGTGCGAGCCATCCGCGTCCTTCACCTCGAACGTGCGCACGTCCGGGTGGTACTTCGGGATGTCGAACCGCTCGATGAAGGCAATCCCGTACAGCCGGTTGGCGACGTAGAAGGCACCATCGAGCACGTTGGCCAGCTTGAAGTACGGCCGCAGCGCCTCCTCGTCCAAGTCGTAGCGCGCCTTCTTCACCTTCTCTGAGTAGTAGCGCCAGTCCCACGGCTCGAGCTTGAACTCCTGCCCGTCGGCCTTGATTGCGGCCTGGTTGTCGGCCGCCTCCTTGTGTGCGACCGCGAGTGCCGGTGTCCAGAGCTGGTCCAGCAGTCCATACACCTTCGACGGCACCTTTGCCATGTTCCTGTCCAGCACGAAGTCGGCCCACGTCTTGTAGCCCAGCAGCTGTGCCTTCTCGGCCCGAAGCGCCGCAATCTTGGAGAGGATCGCCTTGTTGTCGCTTGCATCGCCGTGATCGCCGCGCGTGATGTAGGCCGTGAGGATCTGGCGGCGGAGCTCGCGGTTGTCGGCGTACTGCAAGAACGGCCAGATGCTCGGGGCCTGCAGGCCGAACACCCACTTCCCCTCGAGCTTGGCGCTCTTGGCCGCATCGGCCGCTGCGCTCACAACACCGGGGGGAAGACCGGCGAGGTCTTCCTTCCTCTCGATCACCAGGCGGAACGCGTTGGTCTCCTTGAGGACGTTGTCACCGAACTTGAGGCCCAGCAGGGAGAGCTCACTGTTGATGGCGCGTAGGCGCTCCTTGCCGCTCGCGTCCAAGTTGGCACCGCCGCGCACGAAGTCCTTGTACGTCTCCTCGACGAGCCGCCGCTGCTCGGGCTCGAGGCCGAGCGCGTCGCGCTTCTCCCACACCGCCTTGACGCGTGCGAACAGTGTTTCGTTGAGGTTGATGTCGTCGTTCAGCGCCGAAAGCATCGGCGCGACCTCCTTGGCGATTCCCTGCAGCGTGTCGTTGGTCTCCGCGGACAGCTGGCCGTAGAACACGATTTGCACCCGTTCCAGGAACTCACCCGACAGGTCGAGCGCCTCCAGGGTGTTGGTGAACGTGGGCGCCTCAGAGATCGCGACGATCGCATCCACTTCTTTCCGCTCGCGAGCGATCCCCTCCTTGAAGGCCGGCAGGTAGTGAGCCTCCTTGATCTGGCCGAACGGAGGGACACCGAAGGGCGTGGTCCACTCCTCGAAGAACGGGTTGGCGGCTGCGACCGGTGCCGCCTGCTGGGCGAACACCGGGAGCGCAGCGAGTGCAAGGACGACAAAAGCTAGCCACTTTCGCATGGGTGCAACCTCCTCAAGGTCTGTTCCCGCGCCTGCCGGCCCGAGACAGCCACGGGGGCGCGAAGGCACAGACGCGTCATTCTACGTGATCGGCGGGCCCTGTCCCGTCGCGATTCTTGAGACAATGTTGCAACTCAGCCACGAAACCCGGGCGCGAGGTTCAGCGGGCTTCCTGGAGGGCGGCGAGAATCTCGGAGAGGTCGTGAATGCCCTTCTCCGCCGCTGCCTGGCGCAGCGTGCCCCAAACCGGCTCGCCGCACTGGATGCACACGATCCCGAAGCGGCGCAGGATGGCCGAGGCCTCGGGTATCTGCCGCACCAGATCCTCGACGCTGATGTCGGGGTTGATCGCCGCTCCCACGGTTTCCCTCAGTAGACCGAAACGATCTCGATCGGCACCTGCGCCAGCGGGCGAAGCGCGGTGGGACCGGCGGTGTCGAGGGTGACCGTGACGATGTACCGGCCATCGGGAAGCCAATCGCCCTTCTCGGTCGCTAGGGTGATAGACAGCGGCAGCACGAGAACGTCGTGCGTCAGGGTCACGGTCACGAGGTTCGCGCAGGTGCAGCACCCGCCGTCGTCTGCGCGTGCCCTGACAACGAGCTCGCCCGCCTCGTTTGCGACGGCCACGGTGGCGCTCTTGCAGCCGGTGAAGGCCAGTTCGACGGGAACGTCGGTGAGGTTGCGCAGCGCAAACGTTCCACGCACGATCGGCAGGGCGCCCGGCCCGACGGGCGGCATGAGGTTTTTGATGTACTGCGGGCGATCCAGCGAGAGCGTGGCGGCGTACGTGGCGCGCGGCAACACCTGCCCCTCCAGCTCCGCCAGCACGAGCTCGCTGACCACGGGGCCCGCGATCGAGGTCTCTTCCCGGCGCACAAGACCGACGCCGGGAGCGAACCACTCGGTGGTGATGCCCGCATCAGCGCAGCGCGAGCGGAAATCGACACGAACGACCCGTGTGAATTGCCCCGCAGGCACGTTGACGACATCGTCCCTGCTTGCGACCACGAGCCTGGATCCGTCCACGCAGTCGCCTGCAGGCCCAGCCGTGGGAGTCGGCGCAAGCTGAAGCTGCCAGCTCATGCCCGGTGGGGCACCGAGCAGGTACCACAGGTACTCGCGAGCCCCGCCCGGCAGGAACTCGGTCACCGTTCCACGACGGTCGCCGTGAACCCAGCGCGGCACTCCAGGAAAGTAACCTTCCAGCCTGTACACCTGCCAGGGACCCGCAGGCATCGTGGCTTCCACCACCTCCGCGGTCCAGGTCGACGTTCCCCCGGGGCCGGCCCTCTCGTAGACCCACCGGTTTCCCACAGCCAGCGGGAAGTACGAGAGACTTCCGAGAACGGGTCGAATCTCCCTCTGGCCCTGAGCGGAAGCGACGGCGCCGCCCAGCGCCACCGCGAGCGCGACCGCCCCTCTCAGGCAACGTGTGGCTCGCATAATTCGCCCTCGGCCCCGGTTTCCGGGTAGTCGCCCGGTTCCTGCTACCCATCCGTGACCGCTCGTCGTTCCTCCTGATTCTATCCCCGACCGGGCCGACGGCCTACCGTTCGACTCGGCTTCTGCGAAAGGTGGGCATCGAATCGGGGCAACGGGTTGCTACCATCGGCGCGACCCGGCGCCGGACCGAGCCAGGAGGCATTCCGATGGTGTTCAACGCGTATGCGGCGAAGCAGGCAGGCGCGCGGCTTGAGCCCTTCAGATACGAGCCCCGGCCCCTGCGCAGCGACGAGGTGGAGATCGCGATCAGCCACTGCGGGATCTGCCACAGCGACGTCCACCTGGTGGACGGCGAGTGGGGCGACTGGTTCCCGGTGGTGCCTGGCCACGAGATTGTCGGGACCGTGACGGCCGGAAGGGCGTTCGCACCGGGTGAGCGGGTCGGCGTGGGCTGGCAGCGCGACAGCTGCGGCGAGTGCGAGTACTGTCGCGCCGGAGAAGAGGTGCTGTGCCCCGGGCACGAGGCGACCTGCCAAGGCAACTTCGGAGGCTTTGCTGATCGGATCCGCGTCAACGAGCGCTTTGCGTTCAGGATCCCCGATGACCTGTCGAGCGAGACCGTGGCTCCTCTGCTGTGCGGTGGCATCACCGTCTACAAGCCGCTCCGCGATTTCCCTGCCCACGGGTCGAGGGTGGGGGTGATCGGGATCGGAGGGCTCGGCCACCTAGGCCTGCAGTTCGCGAAAGCCCTCGGGTGCGAGGTGACGGCGTTCTCGCGGGTGGCCGACAAGGAGGCTGACGCACGCCGGTTCGGGGCCGATCACTTCACGACCGGTGAGCCGGAGAAGGAATCGCTTGACCTGATTCTCAACACGGCGCATGCCGCTCCGGACATGGACCTCTACCTCGGGGCACTGCGACCCAAGGGCGTCTTTTGCCAACTCGGCGCGGCGCCGTCGCCCCTCTCGGTGGCCGCGATGCCGCTCATCGGCGGGAGCCGCACGGTCACCGGGAGCGCCATCGGAAGCCCCGCCCTGATCCGGGAGATGCTCGCGCTCGCGGCAGAGCGCCGCATCACGGCCAGGACCGAGGTCCTGCCGATGCGTGACGCCGACGATGCCCTCGACAGAACGCGACGAAACCAGGCCCGCTATCGGATGGTGCTCGCAAACTGACCCCTGGCTGGTGAACCCACCGGACAGAGGTCATCCCGAGCAGAGCGAGCGATCCCACCCAATTACATGGCCGTGCCTTGCTCATCCTGAGTCCCGCCGCGAGCGCGACGAAGGACCCCGTCCGACCGCCCCGGCCTGAGCCGGCCAGAACCCCGGGCACCCCTGGTCCGTAACCACGACCGTGGGCTGTGCGCGTACCGGGTCCGCCCGGGCGGGCCCGGACGGGAGGTGTGCTATGCGTTTCACCGGTCCTGCCGTAGCGATCCTGGCCCTTGGTGCTTCCGGAGCCGCGCTCCTTGGGTGCTCCGGAGGGGGACACGCGATCCCGCCGAACCAGGTACCGATCACGGCCGCATCAAGGAGAGCGGTCAAGGAGTATCTCAAGGGGCGCGATTTGGAGGAGAAACTGCGAGCGACGGACGCCCGCGAGCACTACGCCGCGGCGCTCGCTTTCGATCCGAGCTTCGCCCTTGCCTACGTGGGCATCGCCAACACGGCCCCGACGACGGTCGATTTCTTCGATGCGCTTCGACATGCGACGGCGCTTGTCGGGCAGGTGAGCGAGGGCGAGGCGCACATTATCCGCGCCCTCGAGGCCGGCGTTAATGGCCAGCCGCAGGCGCAACTGCAGCATCTCACCGCACTGGTTCAAGCGTACCCAGACGACGAACGCGCCCACAACCTGCTTGCCCTCTTCTATTTCGGCCGGCAGGAGTGGCCGCGG
>DATKMD010000041.1:0-16033 GCA_035542075.1 Thermoanaerobaculaceae bacterium | reverse complement strand
GGCCGCTGTATCCGAAGGCGCGCACCGTGGGCAGTAGGCCAAGCAGCTTCGATCCCATCTTGGCGGCGAACAACGCGACGAAGGCGAGCGGAGCGGCCACGAGTGCGGGGACCGAGACGAAACTGCCGGCACGGATGAAGTAGAAAGGCGTGAGAAGACCGAAGGTGAGCGTACGCAGGCGACGCACCAGAACGTGGTCCTTGCCCACGGTGCTGGCGAGTACCATTCCCACGAGGTAGGCGGGAAGGACCGCTTCGCTGTCGGCCCAGTTCGCCAGCGCGCCCGCGCCGAAGAGGAAGAAGAGGAGAAACTTGGCCTCCAGTTCCGAGGGACGGTCGCCGTAGCGACGGAAGAAGCGCGGCGTGAGCCAGGGCAGGACGAGGAACATGATGCCCATGGTGCCGACAAAGACGAGGGTTCGCATCGTGAACGGGGCGAAGATGAGCCCGAGGGCGAGCACGGTCCCGAGATCGGTGACGAAGCAGGCGGCGAGTATCGTCTTGCCGAAGCTTGTCACGTTGAGGCCGGACTCCAGCATGACCGCGTAGACCACGGCCACCGAGGTGGTCGACATGGCGATCCCACCGAGCCAGCTCGCCGTGGCGCTCCATCCGAGAAGCCAGTGAGCCGCCGCCGCGCAGGCGAGAAAGGGCAAGAGGAAGCTCGCCAGCCCGACGGCGCTCGCCTCCTTCCACTTGAGCCGGAACACTGCCGGGTCAAGCTCAGCCCCGGCGAGAAACGTGAGTACGATCGCGCCGGTGCCGGAGAGGAACTTGATCCACGGCTCGCTCGCCCCGAGCGTCGCGGTTCCGATCGCAGCGCCGATGATGAGTTGGGCGATCGTCCCGACGACGATCTCGGAAAGCGCAGTGGAGAGGCGCAGGGCGATGGAAATGAGCGTGGCCAGAAGGGCGAGGCCCAGCCACAGGGCCGCTAGGGTCCAGGTTTCCGTCATGGGCAGTACCGGAAACAGGCACGCCGCGCCTCTAGGCAACGTGCCGGATTGTGGTGTTTGGGGGCCGAAGGTGATCGCCTACGCATGCCAAGCTCCCGCGTGAGCAGGAGTCATTGGCCGGGGGACCGGCGGTTCAGGCGGACTCCACCGCCATCGACCTTCTAGATCAGTCTAGCGGTCGCTCGCGTGATGTCAACGGGCCCCCGGCCGGTTTGCTCCCGCGTCGACGCCTCCTAGAGCTCCCCTCCGGCCGCTCCGCGTGGCGGCACACGGGAAGTCAACCGCCTCGAGATGGAGGACAACCCTGTTCACACCGGCGGGCTTCGCAGCGCTCTATAGGCCATCCCACGGGCCCTCGACGATGCCCAGCACCACCTGTGGCGACACGAGCAGAAGGAGGAGGCCAGGGAGGCCGCGGTCGCCGCCTCGTGTCCCATTTCGGACGGGAAGCTCGCCGCACCGAGGTCACCAGCCAGGGCGGTGAGTCAGCGAACGCGGCCGGGCGTCTCTCCTTCCCTCATCGCGTCCTAGCGTCCGAAGGGGCGCGGCCCCGCGAAACGCGCAGCCGCCCCGAGTTCCTCCTCGATGCGGAGGAGCTGGTTGTACTTGGCGACGCGCTCCCCGCGGCAGGGGGCACCAGTCTTCAGCTGGCCTGCGCTCGTCGCGACGGCGAAATCGGCTATGAAATCGTCCGCCGTCTCCCCGGAGCGGTGACTGATGACGGTACCGTAGCCCGCGCCGCGCGCCTCGGACATGCACGCGAGCGTCTCGGTCACGGTACCGATCTGGTTCAGCTTGATGAGCACTGCGTTCGCGACCCCCTTCTCGATGGCCCGGCGAACGATCGCGGGGTTGGTGACGAAGATGTCGTCGCCCACGAGCTGCACCTTCTCCCCGAGCTTCTCGGTGAGGAGCTTCCAGCCGTCCCAGTCCTGCTCCGCGAGGCCGTCCTCGAGCATCCAGATCGGATACTGGCGGACCCACCCCGCCCAGAACTCGACCATCTCGCCCGGCGACTTCCGGCTCTTGTCCGACTTCGCGTGCACGTACGCGCCGTTCTCGAAGAACTCGCTCGCCGCGGGGTCGAGCGCCAGCACGACGTCTCGTCCTGCCTTGAGCCCAGCCTTCTCGATGGCCGCCAGGATCACCTCGACCGCCTCGACGTTGGCCCTCAGGTTCGGCGCGAACCCGCCCTCGTCACCGACCCCGGTACCAAGCCCCTTCGCCTTGAGCGTGCTCTTGAGCGCCTGGTAGCATTCGGCCGCCCACCGCATCGCCTCCCGGAAGTTCGGCGCGCCCACCGGCGCGATCATGAACTCCTGGAAGTCGACACTGTTGTCGGCGTGAGCACCACCGTTGATGACGTTCAGCATCGGAACGGGGAGGAGCCCTGCATCCACGCCGCCGAGGTAGCGATAGAGAGGAAGTCCGGTGGAAGTCGCGGCAGCCCTGGCCACCGCCATCGAGACGCCCAGGATCGCGTTCGCGCCGAGCTTGTCCTTGTTCTCAGTACCGTCGAGGGCGAGCATCTTCGCGTCCAGCGCCGCCTGGTTCGAGGCTTCGAGCCCGCGCACCGCGGGAGCGATCACGTCGTTGACGTTGGCGACGGCCTTCAGGACCCCCTTCCCTCCAAAGCGCTTCTTGTCCCCATCCCGCAGTTCCAGAGCCTCACGGCTGCCCGTGGAGGCACCCGAAGGCACCGCGGCCCGTCCGCGCGAGCCATCGTCGAGCCGGACATCCACCTCGATGGTGGGGTTTCCGCGCGAATCCAGGATCTCCCTTGCCTTCAGCGATGCAATGGCGCTCATGCCCTCTCCTCGGATTGGTGTGAAGACAACAACGACTCCGTCTCCTGCCCAAGGTCCTCCAGCATCTCGATCTCTGCCCGAACGGCGGCCTCGCCCTCGGCCCTTCGCTGCCTCGCGAGCTCGAGGGCGCGTTCGGCCATGCCGGATATGTTGCGCAGGGCAGCACGTAGCTCCCCCTCGAGCCGCTGCGCGCTTCGCGCCACCCGCTCCCCGAGGTCGGTGGCGATCCGCGACGTGTTCGACTCGAGCAGGCGATCGAGATACTCCCCGGCGCGCCCGACGACGGCTCGGACCGTCCCCTCCCTCGGGCGGACCAGGTCGAGAGCCCAGCCGATCGGCTGGGTCGTGAGGTACATCAGATTGGTGTAGAAGAGCTCGCTCCGCGCACGAAAACCTACCTGGGGCTCGATAGCACGCGGCAGGTCCTCCATCCCGGGCGCGCCCGACTCCGCGGTACGCCTCAGAAAATCGTTCGCCAGCGCCACGAAGCGGTCTGCCGCACGGCGATACAGGTCTTCGGCGAGCGGCTCGATCTGGGTGCGCCAGCGTTCTACCGTCCGGCTCCCCAGGGCGCGGGCCTCGACGTAGCCTCTGGACCGAAGCCTCGCTCTAGAAACGTCAAGTGAGCGAATTCGAGCCTCAAGCTCTCGTATCGCCCCGTCTCGTGCGCGCGGATAGAACACCGCCTGGCGCTCCCGGAAATCGGACGTCAGGCGGGACCGCTCCGCCGCGAGTAGCACTCCGACGTCGTTCGCCGCGCGCTCGGCCTCTGCGACGCTCCGACGGAGTATCTCGAGTCGCCGCTCGGACTCCTCCATCGGGCGAATGAGCGCTTCGCGCCGCTCTGCGAGCTCGCGCAGGAGGGAACGTGCGAGGCGCTCGGCGCCACGGCTCTCAGCGACGGCCACGAGGTCCGCCCCGGCTTCGTGCGCCAGTGCATCGACAGCTTGCTCGAGCGCGCCCCAGTCCCGCGTGGGCGCGGACGCGGCAATCCGTTCGGCTGCGCTCACCTCGTGAATGGTGATCGATGCTCGACCCAGCCGCCGACTGAGGACGTGAACGGCGAATCTCGCGCCTTCCACGCGCTCCTGCTCGGTAAGTCGATCGGCCTTGTTGAGAACGAAGAGAACGTGCCGCACCTGGGTAGAGACTGCCTGCACCAGATCGAGCTCCTCCCCGGAGATGGGCGGGTCGGCACCCAGAACGACTATGGCGGCATCGATCTGCGGCACGAACGCGCGCGTTACGGCAGCGTTCCCGCCGAACACCGAGCCGAGCCCAGGCGTGTCGACGAAGCACATGCCCCGCGAGAGGAGCGGGCTCGGGAGAAACACCTCGACGGCGCGGACGCCTTTCTCGTTCTCAGGGTTCTCGGCTTCGGTCACGAAGCGCCCGACGTCCCCCACGCTGACTTCTCGAGTCGAACCGTCATCGAAGGAAACGCGAGCCCTCTGTTGAGCGCCCCAGCGAAGCACCGTCAGGGCAGAGGTCACCGGCACAACGCCCGTGGGAAGCACGGAATAGCCCACCAGGGCGTTCAAGACGGTCGACTTTCCGCGCTTGAATTGACCGACGCAGGCCACGTAGAAACGTCCCTCGCCTACCCGCGCGGCGAGCTCGCCAGCTTCCCGCGCAACCCCCTCGGCACCTGCACGCGTGGCGATCCTCTCCAGCGTCCCGAGGCAATCGCCGCGGCCTACGCCGCGACTCTCGGCAAGGAGCAGGCTTCCGTTCACGAAGGGTCGAGTTCCCGGCACCAAGTCATCCTTTCCCGTCTCTCGGGAGACCCGGCGGGATGTGCTCTAAGCTCCCGCCGGCGCATCGCGCCTCGCAGGAGTCATTGGCCGCCCGGAAGGGCGACGGTTTCGGCGGACCCCACCGCCCCGCTTTGGAACCATGCCCAAGCTACACGTGCACCTCCGAGCGTGCAATGAGATGGGCGCGGCGAGTCTCCCGTTGCGGCGCCCCCGGAAGGAAGGCCGGGCCCGGGGCGCGCCCGGCCGCGGTTGCAGGCGCATCACTTGCTCCCGAGCCGCGAGCCCGGAGATTGAGCAAGGCATCTCGGTGCCAGGGCCACGTAGAAGCCATCAACCCCTTCAGGGTGGCTGTACAACGTCCTCTCGGGACGGGCGAGCTTCATCGCCCATGTCGGGTGATAGGATGAGGACCGGTTCCAGGGCCATCACGCCGCTGCAGCCCACAGAGCCGTCCAGGTTCAAAGGAGTTTCGACATGGACCTCGTCGGGAAGGCGAAGCGAGTCCGCATCTATTTCAGCGAAGGCGACCGCATCGGCCGAGCATCGGCCGCCGCCTCGGTGGTCGAGTTCCTCCGCAAGGAGAACGCCCTCGGCGCTACCGTCTCACGGGGTGTCGAGGGATTCGGCGCCGCTGGAAAGCTCCACGTGTCCAACCTCGCGGACATCGCTCAGGACCTTCCAATCATTGTGGAGTGGGTTGACTTCCCCGAACCGGTGACCCGTCTACTTCCCCGCATCCTGAAGATGGTACCCCGCAGCCTCGTGACGGCGGACGACACCGAAATCGTCCTTTACGAGCCCCACCCCGTCCGCGATCTGCCAAAGGCGCTCTCGGCAGGCGACGTCATGTCGCGCCCGGTCTTCTCGGTCACGAAAGATACTCCCGTCCGCAGCTTGGTCGAGGCGCTGCTGGGAAAGACCCATCGCACCGTCCCTGTCGTGGACGAAGGCGTGCCTGTGGGCATCGTCACGAATGGCGACCTCGTCCGGAGGGGCGGCCTGGGCGTCCGCCTCGATCTACTTCGGGCCCTGGACAAGCCGGAAATCCACGCGATCCTCGAGCGCCTTGCTCAAGGCAACAAGGTGGCCTCCGATGTCATGACCCCCGGGCCGGTCACCGTGCGCGTCACTACCCCACTCCCGAGCGTCGCCGAGATCATGGCCCACCGACGACTCAAGCGGCTGCCGGTCGTGGACGACCACGGCGCACTCGTGGGCATGGTGAGCCGGGTTGATCTACTTCGAACGGCCGCCTCCGGATCCCAGAGGAGCGAGGACAGTCCCCCACACTTGGGCCTCGCCCGGGACTCGCCCCTCTCCGAGTTGATGCGGCGGGACTTTCCCGTCGTGCACCGCGACACGCCCCTCACCGAGGTGTTCCAGGCGATCATCTCGACCCGCCTCCACCGGGCCCTGGTGGTGGACGCCGATCGGAGGGTCGTGGGTCTCATCACGGATGCCGAGTTGATCGACCGGTTGACGCCGTCGCTGCGCCCCAGCGCGCTCCACTCGCTTATGCACCGGCTGCCGTTCGCCCACCTCGCGCCGGCGGATCAGGCGGCCGAGAGCCACGCCCGTGCCCGACGTGCCGAAGACCTGATGACAACTGACGTCCCCACTGCCCCGGAGGACGCGCTCCTCCACACAGCCATCGCCACGATGCTGGAGGGAAGTCACAAGGTCCTCGCAGTGGTGGACGGTGAGCGTCGCTTGGTCGGCGTCGTCGACCGCGCCGACCTCCTTCGCGGGCTGGTCGCGGCGGAAGAAGGCTAGGACACCCCGGGTGCGCGTGAGCCTCGAGTTGCAGAAAGGCCGGGCGAGCTGGCCGGCGCTCCAAGAACATTCCGAGGAGCCGGTTCTGCTTCAGATGCGGTTTTCCATTCGCAGATCCGCGATGAGCAGCGTCCACGAGATCTGGCCCTGGAACGAGTACTGCCGATCGCGATGACGGCGCGCCATCTCGACAATCGCCGCAGGGACCCCTCCTGATTGGCGAATGATCGCATTCTCATGCTTCGGGTCTCCGCCGAGATGAATCCGGGCGAGCGCGCGAGCAAATCGCGGCTTGAGCGGGGCCAGGCGAATCTCGCGTGACCCTGGGTACGCTGCTCTCCGCAGGCGATCCGGCGGATCCGCGGGCCCGACGCGCGCCGCGACCACCACGGACGCAGAGGTCTCGAAGACGATGCGCCTGACGGTCCGCAGTACCTCACCACTTGCCCGATCCCCGTCGTCCAGGAAGATGGCGCATGGATGCTCGAAACACCACCGCCGGAGCCTCGCCTGGAGCGCTCGAACCCGAGCGGCCTTGACAGTGCCGCCAGCGTCTAGCGAGTCGATCAAGCCCGCCAGTGTAATGTCCGACCTCTCGCTCGCAGCCGCGAGCCCCGTGCTCAGACCACGCGCAATCGCGGCTCGGTGCGCGGCCGCGAGCAGCGCAGACTTCCCCATTCCCTTCCCGCCAAGGATGAGAGCGCTCCCCCCAGCGACGAGCGCGCCCGTGAGCACGCCCAGTTCCTGGGTGCGGCCCAGAAGTACTCCGTGGGGACCATCGCCGAGCGCTGAGCTTCGCGGCGCCTCGCTCACGGGGCCACCGTAGCCCCCATCCGCATGGCCTTCAAGCAGCGCGCCGGATCGCCGATCGCATCGCGAATGCCCAAGCGAGGGCTGCCGCGCGAGGCCTCCAGGTCGTCACGGCGCTTTCGGCCGGGCCGCTGCGGCGTGGCGCCGCTCCAGAATTCCGTGAACCTCGCTTGCCGCAACGGCGGCAGACGCAAGCAGGACGAGGAGATGGTACAGCAGGTCGGCCGCCTCCTCTGCGAGGTGGCTTTTCGAGTCGTTGCCAGCTTGCAGCGCCTGGTGCGCCTCCTTCACCTCGTACGCCTCCTCGATGATGTTGCGACGGATCGCGGGAGGAACGGTGAGCAACTCTTTCGTGTAGCTCGGTGAACGCGGCGGGCCGATCTTCCGCGACTGGATCGTTGCCCAAAGATTCGCGAGCAACCGTTCATCCGCCATGCGTATCTCCTTCATGGCCCTTATCCGCCTCGTGGTCACCCGAGATGGCGGTCAGGCTGGCGCTCCCGTAAAGGGCGAGACGGGGTCGCCGCCGCGGTAGAGGCTCTCCAGCGAGAGGGTCACGTCTTCCGGTAGCCCCCAGGCTCGAAGGGCCGCGATGGTTCGATCAACGTCATAGCCCACGCGCCTCAGGACCGGGCTCCCGCTGTCGATGATCGCGTAACAGGCGCGCGGATCGCCATCACGTGGGAGCCCTACGCTTCCGGGGTTGACGACTCGCTTCTCGCCAAGGTCGAGGATCACCGGAAGGTGCGTATGTCCCACGAGTACCAGGTCGGCGTCGATTTCGGCAGCGGCGCTTCGCCATTCCTCCACCCGCGTAGCGGGCAGATACTGAAACAGCGGATCGCCGGGCGCGGCGTGCAGAAGCTCAAGCCGCCTGCCATCGACCAAGACCGACTTCCGCGCGGGCAGCGATCGCAGGAAGGTGAGGTTATCGGCCGAGAGTAGCGAAACTGTCCTCTTCCGGCTCTCGACTGAGAGCCTACGAAAGAGTGGAGCCGACCGGCAATCCTCGTCGAACGCCACTGCATTGTCGTGGTTGCCGCGAACAGCCGCGCTTGCGTGATGTCGGACCCATGAAACCACTTCGTCCGGGGACGGCCCGTAGTCAACGCTGTCGCCTAGGCACAAGACCTGGTCGACGCCCGGCTCTGCTGCGACAACCGCGCGGAGCGCTTCGATGTTGCCGTGGATGTCCGATACCACGAGGACGCGCATTCAAGCATCCTCCCCGGCGTGGCCATTCCCGACGAAGCCAATCCACGCGCCACGTCCTCGCGGCGGTTGACTTGCCATCGTTCATAATCTATCAACGTCCAGAGACAACAAGCGGCGATGAAGCTCGCCCGTCCGTTACGGACGCCCCCAACCACCCCACGCGGGGTTGATAGCTTCTACGAGGCCACTACGCGCCCGTAGGAGCTTTTTTCGCATTCGGGCACCGCGCGGGAGAGGGAACTTTGCACACCGTCGCCGTCAAATGGATTGGGGCCCCGTTCCCACCGGGGGACGTGAGCGCGCATGGCCAGACCTGGCTCGCGCGACCGCCCCACTACAACGACTACCCGAGCACCGCACGTCAGCTGGGCGGTGGCGGGGGCGTCGCTTCTCCGCCTCACACCGCAGCCGAGTGACTCGAGTCGATTCACCGAAAGGAATGCACATGGACAAGCTCACGCCGAAACAAGTTCTCGCGATGGCCTCCGAGAAGAAGCTCACCATGGTCGACCTGAAGTTCATGGACTTCCTCGGGATCTGGCAGCACTTCACGGTTCCGATCCACGAGCTCGAAGAGGACGTCTTCGCGGAGGGCCTCGGATTCGACGGGTCGTCGATCCGCGGCTGGGCCGCGATTCACGCCTCCGACATGCTTGTCGTCCCCGATCCCTCGACCGCCGTCGTCGAGCCGTTCATGGCGGAGCCAACGCTGTCGCTCATCGGCAACGTCATCGACCCGATCACCAAGGAGCCGTACTCGCGCGACCCGCGCAACATCGCGATGAAGGCGGAGAAGTACCTGAAGTCCACGGGGATCGCCGACGTTGCCTACTTCGGCCCCGAGCCCGAGTTCTTCATCTTCGACGAGGTCCGCTACGAGGCCGGCGTGAATCACTCCTTCTACAAGGTGGATTCGGTCGAGGGTCAGTGGAACACCGGCCGCGAGGAGCCGGGCGGCAACCTCGGCTACAAGCCCCGCTACAAGGAGGGCTACTTCCCGGTCGCGCCCACCGACAGCCAGCAGGACATTCGCTCGGAGATGTGCCGCGTGATGGAGTCGGTGGGCATTCGAGTCGAGAAGCAGCACCACGAGGTCGCTACCGCTGGCCAGGCCGAGATTGACATCCGCTTCGAGTCGCTGGTCCGCTGTGCCGACCAGCTGCAATGGTTCAAGTACATCACCAAGAACGTCGCCCGCCGGCACGGGAAGACGGTCACGTTCATGCCGAAGCCTCTCTACGGCGATAACGGCTCGGGCATGCACACGCACCAGTCGATCTGGAAAGGTGGGAAGCCGCTTTTCGCCGGCGACGGCTACGCGGGCACGTCGGACATCGCCATGTGGTACATCGGCGGCATTCTCAAGCACGCCCCCGCTCTCGCCGCGATCTGTAACCCCACCACCAACAGCTACAAGCGGCTCGTGCCAGGCTTCGAGGCGCCAGTGAACCTCGCCTACTCCGCGCGCAACCGCTCGGCCTCCATTCGCATCCCGATGTACTCGCCGAGCCCGAAAGCCAAGCGCATCGAGTTCCGGTCGCCGGACCCTGCGTGCAACGGCTATCTCGCGTTCGCGGCGATGCTCATGGCCGGGCTCGACGGGATCGAGAACAAGTTCAACCCCGGCTTACCGCTCGACAAGGACATCTACGGCATGTCGCCCGAGGAGTTGAAAGACATCCGAAAGATGCCTGGGTCGCTGGAGGAAGCGCTCGAGTGCCTCCGCAGCGACCACGCGTTCTTGCTCAAGGGCGACGTCTTTACCGACGACGTCATCGAGACCTGGATTCAGTACAAGTATGACAAGGAAGTGAACCCTGTGCGGATGCGCCCGAGTCCGCTCGAGTTCGCGCTCTATTTCGACTCGTGAGCCGTTGGTAGACGGAGGGCGGCCTGACTGCACAACGCGGTCGCCTTCCACCCGAATTCATTTTGAGCCGCGATGCTACGGCGCGTGCGAGCCCCGTCTCGTTGACTCCCGCCTGGCGCGGATCATCACGGTCAGCACGACGCCGAGAAGGACAGCACCGGATAGCCATATCAGGATGGCAAACGTCACCAATTCGCGGTCGCTTGGCATCCCATTCATGCGCTACTCCTGAAGGGGGTAAAGGCAACTAGCGCAGTTATCGAAGCTCAACGCTCTTGGCGGCTCAAGGGCCCTTGTAGGGACATGAAGGCGCACCCAACTGACTGCTCGTAGTGGGGCGCAAGGGCCAGCTGCGGTTCGGCGCTTGAATCATGGGCGCCAGAGTCCCGGCCGGTCGCAACGCGCCTCCCGAGGAATGCTTGGGGGAGGGGATGCTCATGCAGGTGACTGATTCTGCGTGCGACGGAAGCGGCCGTCACTGTCGGTGTCATTCCCCTTCCGGAGGTTCGTGCTACCTTAACTCCATGTTGCTCGCCAACCTCGTCGCCCAGAATCTCCGCACCTTGCGTCTGCGGCGCAAGCTCTCGCAAGAGACCGTGGCGGCGAGGACCAGGGTGTCGGTTAGCTACGTCTCCATGCTGGAACGCGGGCAGCGAACGCCGCCGCTCGACACGCTTGAAGCCCTCGCCAGGGCGCTGTCGGTCTCGCCGCTCGACCTGCTCCAGAAGCTTCCGATGAAGAGGGGGCGCGGCTGAGGCGCGCCCTCGCACTCGCCCTTGTGCTCGCCGGCTGTTCGCGGTGCAGCAGCCCCGCCTTCGAGGTCCGCCCGGTAAAGCCGGAAGCCTCGCCGCCGCCCTTTCCGGTCTCGCTGCGCGTCGTCCACTTCGGCGACTTCGGCTCGAACACGCGTCAGCAGTCCGCCGTGGCCCTGGCAATGGCGCGATTTGCCCGCACCACGCCGGTCGACCTCGCTCTTTGCGTCGGAGACAACCTCCGCGAGTGCGGCCCGGATCTCGCCCCGCCCGGCGCCGCCGCCTGCTCCTTCGCGGCCGACGGCAACACCGTGGCCGCGGGATACGTTCCGCCACCGGATCCGCGCTTTCGCGAGAAGTTCGAAGCTCCGCTCGAGGGCCTGCAGCGCGACGGGAAGCCCGTGCCGATCTGGCTCGTGCTCGGGAACCACGACATCAACGCCGGAGCCAGTTGCGGCGGCGGAGACGACAAGGTGGCCGTCTCCCGCGCCCGCGCCTGCCTCGAGGTCGCCCACCGGTCGCCGCAGTGGTCGATGCCGGGGCGGCGATGGGTGCTCGACCGGGGCCCTGCCCGGTTCATCGCCATCGACTCCGACCTCTTCGCGGGGGACTACGGCGGGTTCTCCTTCGACGACGAGGTGGCATTCGTTCGCCAGGCCGCCGAGGGGTGCGGGGGAAAGGCCTGCTTCCTCGTGGCTCACCACCCATCCGCCTCGGCGGGAGAACACGTCCAGGACGCGACACCCGAGTACCTGGCGCGGGTGAAGCGGATCGAGGACGCGGCGGGCGGGAAGATCGCCGCCTGGCTCGTCGGCCACGAGCACCAGATGGAGCACCTGCGGGCTCCCGCTGGCTACGACGTCCTCATTTCCGGGAACACGGCATGGGGCCGGCCCCGGGAGCGCTTCGGGCAGCTCTCCGTCGCGGGGACCCAACTCCTCTTCGCCTCGACGGCCTGGGGGTTCGGCGTTCTCGAGGTCGGCGACGCGGGCTGGTCCTACCGGTTCGTGAACGACAAGGGCGTACCCGTCCACTGCTGCGTCGCGACCGGTCGGGGCGCCTGCCGGCCAGTGACCTGTTCGCGCTGAAGGCCTTTCCATGCCGACCCGCGACGACGGCTCGATGGCCAAGCCGCGGCACGGAGCAACGATGCGATCCAGCAGTGGTGTCCCCTTACTTTTCGATGCGAACCCTGAGACGCCAGTAGCGCGTTTCGCTGCCGCCAGCGGAACCGCGCAATGGTCACTCACTGGGGGATGCTGCTGCGCATTACTGTTGCTGCCTTCCTGGGCGGCATCATCCGAGTCGAGCGGGACATTCCCAGACGGGAGGCCGGCTTTCGAACGCACCTCATCCGATCGCCTGGGCGACTTTCGTGGTCGTTTCTTCCCAGTTTGCTTACTTTCAGCAGTACGCCGCGGGAGCCTGGTGTTAGTCGACACCTCTCGTATTGTCACTCCGGCACCTGAGCATCCTTCCTCAGCGGACGGGGTCGCTCTCTTTGAGTGACAATCCCTGCTCGGCCAGCGCCTCAACGCGCCGCAGGGAGTGGTCGGCTGGCCCACGCTTGTCCGGAGTCGCCAGGCTCAGCAACGTGACCTGGTGTTTGTCGGGTGACGCGCACCAGCTTGACGGACGTGACCCAAGCCCGTAACTGAACGGGCAAGCCGCGGTCACCGCGGAGGTGGGTGGATGGAGAACTTCGAGGCGATTACCCGGTTCCCGCCTACTTCGGTGGCATTCAGGCTCGTGCTCGCCCTTGCCATCGGCATGCTGGTCGGCTTCGAGCGCGAATCCGCCAGCAAGGATGCAGGCATCAGGACCTTTGGCCTGACGGCCATGCTGGCGGCCGTGACCGTCATGATCTCCCCCGCCTTCTGCATGGTCGCTCTGGCTGGCGTGATCGTACTGGTTGCGCTCTTCAACGTAAACAGCATGACCAGCAACCATTCCCTGGAAATCACGACGGCGGCCGCGCTGCTGGTCACCTTCGCTCTTGGCGCTCTGGTCGGCCTTGGACACAGTTTCACCCCCGTGGCGGGAGCGATTCTGATGACCCTGCTGCTCGCGTGGAAGGTCGAGTTGAGGAGGTTTGCCGGCGGGGTAACGATGGCTGAGCTGCGCAGCGCGGTCCTGCTCGGCCTGATCGGGTTCGTGATTTACCCGATCCTTCCCGATCGGTTCATCGACAGGTGGCAGCTGGTGAACCTGCGCGAGGCATGGGTAACCGTCGTGGTGATCGCCGGGATCGCCTTCGTCAACTATGTCCTGCTCCGCCTGTACGGAAACCGGGGATTGCTCTGGACGGCCTTTCTTGGCGGACTGGTCAACAACAGAGCCGCGATCGCCGAACTCATGAACATCGTCGATGGAACGAGGATCGTGGGGGTGGTCTTGTTTGCAACCCTGGCCATGTTCATCCGCAACATCTTTCTCCTGGCTCTTTTCGCGCCCATGGCTCTCTACACGGCCTTTGGCCCATTGCTGGCGATGGCGGTCGTCTCCCTGCTGGTACCGACCGGTAAGCGAAATGATGAACCAAGTCAGGAACTCAAATTGAGCTCCCCGATCTCCCTACGTCGGGTGCTTTACTACGGCATCCTTTTTCTCGCGATTCAGGTTGTCGGTACGCTGGCGGAACGTCTATTCGGGGCCGGGGGGTTCATGGCCGCCAGTTGCATCAGCGGTATAGTCAGCAGTGCCAGCGCCACTGCAGCTGCCGCCAACCTCAGCGCCAACTTGAAGATCACCCCGGCCCTGGCGGGGACGGCCACCGTCATTGCCTCCATGGCCAGCCTGGTGACCAACCTGCCCCTGATCTTCAAACGGGTGACGCGCTCAGTCTTGTTCAAGGTGACCTTCTCCACCGCCCTGCAGGTCACCCTAGGAGTCGCTGTGCTCGCCGGCCAGCGCTTCCTGTTTCACTTTTGAGGGCCATGTTGTGGGTGGGGCCTTGGCGGCCCGTGCGGGCAGATCCTCGGCCCGGCGAGCGGGTCCAACTCGCCGCCGGATGCCGCGGTGTCCCTTCTCGACGCAGCCTCCCTCGCCGAGATCGCCTGGGCCTCCACGGACGAGCTGCTGCGGCGTGAAGGCATCGGATCGCGTGTGCTGGTAATTCGCTCGGTGCCTTGGGGGGCGCCGGCCGGGCCGCCCTCGCCTTCCTCGTGACTGAACTCTTGCCCATGCGTCTCTCCCGGTTGTCGCAGCGGCACCGCGCCGCCGCATCGCCGTGGGCGGCGAGGTGCCGCGACCAGAGGCCCTAAGAGTAACGAGGGAGATACGCGTCCGTGGTCCCGTGAACGTGTGGAAACGGGACGCTGAACACGCCGGGTCGTCGTTGTTCAGCGGTTCAGTCCCGAGGTCTGTCGCCTTGAGTTCCCTGCTATTGAGGACTGTGCCCTGAGCCTTTGTCACCGAATCCAGTCCGTTCGATGACTGAAGCCCTTCGTGCCGTCACTTCGATCCGTCTGCTCTTGCCGATCGCCCTACTGAAACGCCTCCGAGCACGCAGCCGGTCGCCTATCTGGTTTTGTTGTTGTTGTTCTGTTCTCAGGATGAGTCTTCCTGAACCCACCAGAACTGTTCTCTTTGGGTCATTGACCTGGGAATGGTCTGGCCCCGCCGACCGCTCTCTTCTTCCCGGATCTAAGCGTCAACAGATGCCCGACCCCTCTCTCTTCGTTGTGAGAGAGGGGTCGGGCAGATGTTGTCGCGATACTCACGCGGGGTTCAGGCGGCGCGGGCGGCGGGGCCAGACGGGATTCCGCCACCTTGGCCGATCGTGCGCGACACCCGCTCGACACGGACCGTGACACCGACCGCGACTAATGGAGTGTCGCGCGACATGGCGCGACAGTATCGCGACACTGGCAGCGAAAGGCTCCCGACGCTGGCGGCACCCGGCTTGGGGCGCTCAGGCTAGGTCCTTGAACCCCGGGGTTCGGAGGCCTCTTCTTGAACCCCGGGGTTCAAGCTGCCGCCGCGGGGGGCGCACGGGTCAGTCCGCACCTTCGCTCCGCGACGTCCGCGGAGTGGCGGTGCTGCTCATCCCTTGGCCGTCGCGCCGTGCACCTCGAGCCCGAGAGCCCAAATGACCTTCATCACGGTCCCAAACTCCGGGTTGCCCCCTGGCGAGAGCGCCTTGTACAGGCCTTCCCTCGTCAGCCCGGTCTTGCGGGCGAGCTGAGACATCCCGCGGGCGCGGGCGATGTTTCCGAGGGCAGTCGTGATGAAGGAGGGGTCGTCGCGGCCCTCCTCGAGACAAGCCTCCCAGTACCGGGCGATGTCCGCCTCGGTCTTCAGGTGCGCTGCCGAGTCCCACTTCTTGAGCCTGATCTTGCCTGCCATCTCGTGCTCCCCTACAGCTGTTTCGCCAGCTCTTTTGCCACTTCGATGTCCCTCGCCTGCGTGGACTTGCCGCCGCCGACGAGCAAGATGATCACCTCGCCCCCTCGCTGCACGAAGTAGAGGCGGTAGCCTGGGCCGTAGTCGATCCGCATCTCCGAAACGCCCTCGCCCACGGGCTTGCAGTCCCCCAAGTTGCCGGACTCTGCACGATCGATGCGCGCCTGGATGCGGGCAGCAGCCCTTCGGTCGCGGAGCCGCTCAAACCATCTATCAAAGACCGGGGTGGTGAAGATCGTCGACACCGAAGCATGTTAGCCACGGTTGACCCGCACTGTCAACCATGGTTCACAGGCTCTTCCGCGTTGTCGCTCGCCGTCCCGCCGGTGGGATGCGTGGCGGTACGCTCTGGCGGACATCCAGGCGGCCGCGGTAATTTGGCGGCTTCGCGAGGGGTTCAAGCCCTTCTCGTCCCGCATAAGCCGCATGAGCCGAGGCCCCCGAGTGCCAGAGATGTCCACGTAGTGCTTGCCGTCACGCTGACGATTATCGCCTTGGAGCGCAGGACACGAGCTCGCCAGCTCTTGTCAGAGCGACCTTGCTCTCGAGGAAATAGCTATGAAGCCTTCCCTCGTCCCGGGACTGACCTTCACGTTCAGGTATGTCGTGCCGGATACGAAGACCGTGCCACACGTCTTCCCGGAGTCTGAGCGGTTCCAGGAGATGCCACATGTCTTCGCGACTGCCTT
>DATKMD010000040.1:0-13988 GCA_035542075.1 Thermoanaerobaculaceae bacterium | reverse complement strand
GTCCACCACGTCGTCCTTCTTCGGGGTGGCCTGGCTGCCCGGGGCATCGGGGCTCGGGGTGGCGCCCGGCGCGCCTGGCGCGCCCGGCTGGGCGCCCTGCGCGCCGGCGGCGCGGTACATCTCCTCGGCGGCCTTGTGGCTGGCCTGCTCCAGGGCGGTCATCGCGCTCTGGATGGCGGCCTTGTCGTCGCCCGATCGCACCGACTCGAGCTGCTTCATCGCCGCCTCGAGGCTGGAGAGGGTGTCCGCGCTGAGCTTGTCCTTGTTCTCCTTGACCAGCTTCTCCATCTGGTACTGGAGGTTCTCGGCCCGGTTCTTCAGCTCGACGATCTCGCGCCGCTCCTTGTCCTCGGACTCGTGGCTCCGGGCGTCGGAGACCATCTTCTCCACCTCGTTCTTCGACAGACCGGACGAGTGAGTGATGGTGACCTTCTGCTCCTTGCTGGTGGCCTTGTCCTTGGCGCTGACGTTCAGGATGCCGTTGGCGTCGATGTCGAAGGTGACCTCGATCTGCGGCATGCCCCGGGCTGCGGGCGGGATGCCGGCGAGCTGAAACTTGCCCAGCGACCGGTTGTCGCTTGCCATCTCGCGCTCACCCTGCAGGACGTGGATCTCCACCTGGGTCTGCCCGTCCGCCGCCGTGGAGAAGGTCTCCGACTTCTTGGTGGGGATGGTGGTGTTCCGTTCGATGAGCCGGGTCATCACCCCGCCCAGCGTCTCCACGCCGAGGGACAGCGGGGTGACGTCGAGGAGGAGGATGTCCTTCACCTCGCCGGAGAGCACACCCCCCTGGACCGCCGCGCCCACTGCCACCACCTCGTCGGGGTTCACCGACCGGTTGGGCTCCTTGCCGAACAGCTTCTTCACCGCCTCCGCCACCTTGGGGATCCGGGTGCTGCCGCCGACCAGGACCACCTCGTCCAGGTCCTTGGGCTCCAGCCCCGCGTCCTTGAGGCACTTCCGGCACGGCTCGAGCGAGCGCTCGACGAAGTCCTCGATCATCGACTCGAACTTGGCCCGGGTCAGCTTCACGCTGAGGTGCTTGGGGCCGGTCTGATCGGCGGTGAGGAACGGGAGGTTGATCTCGGTCTCCATGGTGCTGGAGAGCTCGATCTTCGCCTTCTCCGCGGCCTCCTTCAGACGCTGCAGGACCATCTTGTCCTTGCTCACGTCGATCCCCGAGTCCTTCTTGAACTCGGAGATCAGCCAGTCCATGATCCGCTGGTCGATGTTGTCGCCGCCGAGGTGGGTGTCACCGTTGGTGGCCAGCACGTCGACCACGTTCTCGCCCACCTCGAGGATCGAGATGTCGAAGGTGCCACCGCCGAAGTCGTAGACGGCGATCTTCTCGTCCTTCTTCTTGTCCAGGCCGTAGGCCAGCGCCGCGGCGGTGGGCTCGTTGATGATCCGCCGCACGGTGAGCCCGGCGATCTCGCCGGCGTCCTTGGTGGCCTGCCGCTGGGCGTCGTTGAAGTACGCCGGGACGGTGATGACCGCCTCGGTGACCTTCTCTCCGAGGTAGTTCTCCGCAGCGCGCTTGAGCTTGAGGAGGATCTGCGCGGAGATTTCCGGAGGGCTGTACTGCTTTCCGTCGATGTCCACCCGGGCGTCGCCGTTGGGGCCCTTCACCACCTTGTAGGGGACGAGTTTGATCTCCTCGGTGACCTCCTCGTAGCGGCGGCCCATGAACCGCTTGATGGAGTAGATGGTCCGCTCGGGGTTGGTGATGGCCTGCCGCTTCGCGACCTGGCCCACCAGCCGCTCACCATCCTTGGTGAACGCGACCACGGAAGGGGTGATCCGGCTCCCCTCCTCGTTGGTCAGCACCTTGGGGTCGCGGCCCTCCATGATGGCCACCACGCTGTTCGTGGTCCCCAGGTCGATGCCGATGATCTTCGCCACGTGAAATGCCTCCTGAAACTACTTGAAAATGCTGGAACTTCTGCGCCAGGACGGACCTGGCCTCACGCGTTTGAAGCTAACCAGGGGTGCAGGTGTGTCAAACGCGGGCAAGCGGGCGGTCCCGGCCCGAGGTGCCACCCGGGCGACGCACCGGGCTGACACCTGGCGTTTGCACCGGGCGCCCAGGTCGGGCGATTTCGTGGCCGCAACCCATCGGAATCGTTACAGAGACGCAACATCTGTCCAGCGATGTTCAAGCTGGCCGAGGAATTGAAGGCTTCTGGCGCAGCGCGCCACCCTGGAGCAACTGACTTGACCGCCCCGATGTTCGCAGCCCCGCCGACGCAGCTCGTCGGGCCGGCCTCGCCCCGGGTGGCCGTGCTCTTGAACGCGCGCGCCCGGAGGGTGAACGCCCGGGTGGTCCGCGCGCTCTCGCACGTCGTGCCGCGGTCCGACCTCTACCTGTCGCGCTCGCCGAAGGATGCCCGGCGCATCGCGAGGGACATTCTCAGCCGCGGCTATGACACCGTCTTCTGCGGCGGCGGCGACGGGACGTTCATCGGGTTCGCCGACGAGATCCTCTCGGAGGCCGAGCGAGCCCATGCCTCCGCCCCGCGGTTCGGAGTGTTGAAGCTGGGGACCGGCAACGGGCTGGCGGCCCTGGTGCACGCCTCCCCGTTCAAGGACGGCGGCGTCGTCGACGACGTGCGCCGGGCGTGCGAGGGAGCGATCCCGGGGTACCGCCCGCTCGAGCTGCTCAAGGTGGACGGCCGACGGACGCAGTTCGCCGGCCTGGGGATGGATGCCCGGCTCCTCAACGACTACCTGGGTCTGAAGCAGAAGGTCCACGGGACGTGGGGACACTGGGCCCTCACCGGGTCGCGCGGTTACGCGCTCACGGTGGGGCTCCGGACGCTGCCCCACGCGTTGACCCACCGGCTGTCGGAGCAGGTCGAGGTCCGCAACTCCGCCGACGTCCCCGCCTACCGGCTCGACCCGACCGGCCGCGCCGTCGAGGAGCTGGCTCCGGGGGCCCTGCTCTACCGCGGCCCGGCGATGATGGTCGCGGCGAGCACCATCCCGTTCTACGGGTACGCGCTCCGGATGTTCCCCTTCGCCGGGCGTCGGCTGGGGCACCTGCACCTTCGGCTGGGAACGGTCAATCCGCTTGCCGCGGTGGCGAACGTCCGCGCGCTGTGGCGCGGCGAGTGGTTTCCGAAGACCATCCACGACTTCCACGCCGTCGCGGTGAGCGTCCAGGCGGCCAACCCGATGCCCCTGCAGATCGGCGGCGACGCGGCTGGCGAGCGGACCTCGGTGGAGTTCAGGATGTCGAGCAAGCGGCTCGAGCTGGTCGACTGGTCGCAGCCGGCCTGCGCCTGAGCGGTCGCCGACGGTTGCCCTGAGGCCCCGACGCGGCATCGTGGGGCTCCATCAGCCCCTGTCTCGCGACGGCCGAGGCTTCTCGTCCGGCTCTCGCCGCCGCCCGGTGACCATCGCGAAGCTGATCGCCACCGCCCCGGCCCGGTAGAGCGCCGCCTCCTCGGCCAGCGCATCCGGCGCCGCGCCATAGAGCGAGTCCATCTCGTCGAGGCCCAGCGTCTCGGCGAAGTCCGGCTCGTACCCGGCGGCGGGCAGACTCCCGAGCAGCTCCTGCGGCGTCCTGAGCGTCGACCCCCAGTGACGCTCCCAGCGCTCGACCAGCCCCGGCGGCGGCCGGAGCAGCACCCTGACCGGTCGGACGAACGCCACTCTTCCCTCCGGCGCGAGGAACTCTCGCGCCGTGCCGGCGACCTCGTCCCCGAGCGCGTCGCGCGCGTGCAGGAGCACCAGCGCGAACCGCCCGGCCATCGTCGCCGGCGGCCGGTCCGCCATCACCGCCTTCACCTGCGCCCGGACCCCCTGGAGGACCCGGTCCAGCGCCGCCTCGTCCGGCTCGACCAGGGTCACGCTCATCCCGAGCCTCGCCAGCGTTGCCGCGGTGGTCCCCCGCGCCACGCCCCACTCCAGCACTTCGGACCCGGGGGGCAACTCGAGCCGCCGGACGAGTCGCGCCACCACCGAGGCCCGGCAGAAGGGGGCCCGCGGATCGCTGTCCTGGAACTCCTCGGTGGGGCGGTGGCCGCTGCGCATGGGTGGCCGGTCAGAGGTAGTACAGGATGCGCCGCTCCTTGTGCAGCTCGGTGTAGACGTGCCGCCGCTGTTCCTCGCTCAGCAGCACCACGGTGACGGAGACCGAGAGGTACTTCTCCCCGCGCGAGGGCTGCTCGCTCATCGAGTCCGGGGAGACCTCCTGGCCCATGATGCGGTGGAACAGCGCCCGGACGTACTCCCGGAAGCCGTGCTCCTGCTTCCCCATCACCTTGAAGGTGTAGGTGGTGGGGTACTCGATGAGCGGCCGCTGCTCGCTCGACGGCGGGGTCTGTCCCTCATCGGTGCTCACAAGAGATTCGCCGCCAGCTCCGCCAGCGCGCTCCGCTCGCCCTTGGTCATGGTGATGTGGCCCGCGATGCGCTCCTGCTTGAAGCGGTTGACCACGTGCACCAGGCCGTTGGTCGTCGCGTCCACGTAGGGGTTGTCGATCTGGAACGGATCGCCGGTGAGGACGATCTTCGTCCCGTCGCCGACCCGGGTGATGATGGTCTTCACCTCGTGGGGCGTGAGGTTCTGCGCCTCGTCCACGATGATGAACTGGTTGGGGATGCTCCGGCCGCGGATGTAGGTCAGCGGCTCGATCTCCACGATCCCCAGGTCCATCAGCTCGTGGTAGCCGCGCCCGGCCTTCTTGTCGGCGCGGCTGAGGTTCATCAGGAACTCCACGTTGTCGAAGATGGGCTGCATCCAGGGATTGAGCTTCTGTTCGATGTCCCCTGGCAAGTACCCGATGTCACGGCCGAGCGGGAAGATGGGCCGGCTGACCAGTAGCTTCTGGTAGTTCCCCTCCTCCGTCGTCTTGTGCAGCCCGGAGGCGATGGCCAGGAGCGTCTTCCCGGTCCCCGCCTTGCCAACGATGGTGACCAGCTTGATCTCGTCGTTGAGGAGGAGATCGAGCGTGTAGCTCTGCTCCATGTTCCGGGCCCGAATGCCCCAGACCCCCTCCTTCGCCGGGCGCACCAGCGGGACGAGCTTGCTCTTCGCCGCGTTCATCCGGGCCATCGCCGTGTGCGATGGGTTCTGGGCGTCCTTGAGGAGCACGAACTCGTTGGGCGCGAGGCCGTCCATCCCCGGGACGCTCACCTCGGCGCCCGGGCGGTACACCTGATCCACCGCCTCGCGGGAGACGAACAGCTCGGTGTGGCCGGTGAAGAGCTCGGAGATCTCCACCCGCTGGGCGTCGTAGTCCTGGGCGATGAGCCCGATGGCGTCGGCGCGGATCCGGAGCGACGTGTCCTTGGTGATGAACATCGTCGGCATCTCGGGGTCGCGCTCCTTGATGTCGAGCGCGACCGCCAGGATGCGGTTGTCCATCAGAGCCGGATCCCCCAGAGACGCGGGGATGGTGCGGTGGGTGAAGACGACGCTCAACAGCCCCCCGCCGGGGAGCGGCACCCCCTCGGCCAGCGAGCCCTCGGCGCGGAATGCATCCAGGTAGCGGGCCACGACGCGCGAGTTGCGCCCGAGCTCGCTCTGGTCGCGCTTGAACTTGTCGACCTCCTCGATGACGTAGATGGGGATGACGACGTTGTTGTCGTCGAAGCTGAACAGCGACCGCGGATCGTGCAGCAGGACGTTGGTGTCGAGGACGAAGTTCTTTTTCATCGACGGGCCGGGGGGCTCCCTCGGGCAAGACCTCGTGCTGAGGCGTTGGGCCTGCGGTTCCTCGCTGTCGTTCCCCCCAGTATAGGCATGGACCCGACGCCCCCCGCCCGCCCAAAGTCAGGCCCGAGGGGAGCGGAGCAGCTCCTGAACGCTCTGGGGCACGGGGGGCGGGGGCATCCTGTCCCAGGGGAAGCGGCGCCGGAGACAGGCCAGGTCGAAGCGGTACTCCCGCCGGTCTCCCCTGCGGACCGCGGCCCGTCGTCCCGCGGTGTTCACCGCCCGGGCCACCCGCGCGTCCAGGGATGCGACCATCAGATCCGGCGTCCACGTCACCCGTTCGCCACCGGACCGTACGCAGCCCAGGTCGAGCGCCCACGAGAGTAGCCACAGCGGCCGGAGCCGGGGCTCGTTGCGCAAGGTGTCGAATCGCGCCTGCGCTTTCCCGTCGACGAAGACGAAGTGCCGGGCGTAGATCCACGCGGCGTGGAAGCTGCTCGCCTGCAGCGCCATCCCCTCGGCGCCGACCCGCTTCGCCATGAGCAGGAGCAGCTGGATGACCTCGGCGGAGAGACTGAGGCCCGGGAACTCCTGGCCTGGCAGGGGTGGACGTTGCCAGTCGAAGCGCTTCCCCGGGTTCTGGAGCAGGAGGGACTCCAGGAACAGGAGCGGCACGTCCGCCATTGGCTGCCCGAGCCCGAGCTGGTGGCCACTCAGCTGCCGCAGCGAGGCCTGGACCATCGGGGGCGCGAAGAGATCGCTCCGCACCACGATGGTCGGGGCGAAGGGATCCGTCAGGTCGAGGTTCACCGCGAGCTTCCCGAGCCCGCGGGCCTCGAGTCGCTCCAGGGTGCCGTACGCCCGGAGCGCGTGCTCCAGGCCGCCGCGACTGTAGGTCTCCCAGGCGAGGCGGGTACGTCCGTCGCGCGAGGCAAGCCCCAGCGGATCACCGTCCTCGTCCTCCTCCTCGGTGAGGGCGGCGAGGTCGATCCGTCGGTAGATGCGCCACAGGCGCGACTGCACGCGGACGGTCTCGGTCATCTAGGGGTCCCGACGGTACCGGATGTCACGGACGACGAGCTCCACCTCGCCACGCGGTCGCCGGACCGTCACCTCATCGCCACGCCGTTTGCCGAGCAGAGACCGGCCGAGCGGGGATTCCACGCTCACCAGGGTTCCCCGGGCGTCGATCTCGTCCGGGCCGACGATCTGGTAGCTGCGCTCCGCTCCGTCCTCGTCCTCCAGGGTGACCCAGGCGCCAAACCAGACGCGCTCGGTGTCGGTCTGATCTTCCGGGGCGACGATGGTGCAGGTGTCGAGCCGCCGCTGGAGGAAGCGGATGCGCCGGTCGATCTCCCGGAGCCGCTTCTTGCCGTAGATGTACTCGGCGTTCTCGCTCCGGTCCCCCTGGGCGGCGGCAGCGCTGACCTCGGCGGTGACCCGGGGACGCTCGTCGTTCAGCAGCTTGAGCAGCTCGGCGTGCATCCGCTCGGCGCCAGCGCGGGTGAGGTAAAGGCGCCCGGGGCCCCCGGGAGCGTCTTCATCGAGATCGTCGTTGGAGTCGGCCACGGCGGCTCGAGTGGGGTGAGGGCGTGCCCCGGAGGGGCATCCCCACGGGAAGGTCGCGACGACTCTACCCGGCTCCGGCGGGTCGCCGAGCACTTGCGGCCGGGCGTCCTGCTGTGACTACCTACCCCCCCGGGCAGACGAGTCGCTAGCTCAGCTGGTAGAGCACCGGCCTTTTAAGCCGAGGGTCCAGGGTTCGAGCCCCTGGCGACTCACAGCAGGAGATGGGGCCGCAGAGGCCCATGGAGGAGTCGATCATGGTCGAGCCCGTTCCCGAGGGATTGCACACCCTGACCCCGTCGCTGACCGTCGAGGGCGCAGCCGAGGCCATCGACTTCTACAAGCGCGCGTTCGGCGCCGAGGAGCGAAGCCGGGCCCTCGACCCCACCGGGACCAAGGTCTGGCACGCCGAGCTGCGCATCGGCGACTCGGCCTTCTTCCTCAACGACACCGCGCCCGAGATGGGAGCCACACCGAGCTTCTCCTCGCTGTGGATCTACACCGCGGACGCCGACGCGGCGTTCGATCGTGCGGTGAAGGCCGGGGCGAAGGTGACCATGCCCATGGCCGACATGTTCTGGGGCGACCGGGTGGGGATGCTGGTGGACCGCTGGAACATCAAGTGGACGTTCGCCAGGCGGGTCAAGAACCTCACCCCCGCGGAGATGAAGGCGGCACAGGACGCGTTCGTCGCGCAGATGGCCAAGCAGAAGAAGTAGCGGCATCACCACACGCGACTGGCGCTCCCACCCGCGTTCGGGTTAGTCGTCGGCGTCCTTCGCAGTCCCCGTCGTCTAGAGGCCCAGGACGCTGGCCTTTCAAGCCGGTAACACGGGTTCGAATCCCGTCGGGGACACTCGCAAGCCGCCGTAGACACTCACATCTTCACTCCGCTCCCGCCCTCGTGGCCGTCAGGTGGCCGTAACCTGCGGAGAGGCCAGCTCGAGCACCCGCGCCGCCTCCCGTAGACCCTCCGCCGTGTCGCGGACGTACCGCCGGGTCGTGCTCAGGTCGGCGTGTCCGAGGAACGCCTGCACCTTGAACGCGTTGACGTGCTCACCGAGGACCGTCCCGACCGTGTGACGGAGTCCGTGGTTCGTCACCCGTCGGCCGATGCCCGCCTGCCTTGCAGGCCTTGGGCACCACTTCTCGCACGTCCCAGTCCGTGAAGGGGCTCCCGTCCTCGCGGCAGAAGACGTAACGCCCCCGCAGATGCCGGTGGGCGGCCAGGGCCGCGCGAGCATCGTCAGAGAGCGGCACGGTTCGCTCCCGTCCGCCCTTCGGCGTTCCTTCGAGTCCTCTCCACCGCACCGCCTGGATCCGCAGCGACCCGGTCGTGAGGTCCACATCCGACCACTTCAGTGCGAGCCCTTCTCCGAGGCGGATGCCGGTGCGCAGCAGCACGAGTACCCACGTCCGTTGCCACCCGGCCGGCGTCGCCGCGATGACCCGGCTTGCCTCCTCCGCCGTGAGCAGCTCCGTCCTGGGCTTCGGTGGATGCATTTAGGCAGCCGGGGCACGCTCGCAATCACGCCTCAGTCTGCGGCGAGTTTGAGCAACGCCTCCAGCGCGGCCATGTCGTTCTTCACCGTCTTCGCCGAGTAGCCGTCGGCCAGCATCCGCGTCTGGTACTCGCCGACCCGTCCACGCATGTCCGGGGCATCGAGCAGCATCGTTCCGAGCTCCTTCACCAACCGCCCGAGGATGGTTTCCTTCGCGTGGAGACTGCGGGGCTTGTTGCCCTTGGCCCGGCTCGCCAACATGAAGATCCTCGTACTCCGCGAGCGTCGGCGCTCTCCAGCTCGCCTTGCTCCCTCTCCGCGCCCAGATAGCCCTCCAGCGGCCGGACGCTCTGCTCGACCACTTCGCCCTCCGGGAGGATCGCGCACCGGTCAAGGTTGGAGCGAGTCACTACCGGCCTGGGGTCGATCTCCAGCTCCCGGATCGACTTCGCGACGGGATGGGCGTCGCCCAGCTCCAGGAACGCCCCACCGCCGTCGAGCGCCATGCGCACGATGGTGGACTGCGGGATGGTCGTCCGAAGGAGCGCCCCGTTCTTTACCGAGTAGGTGATGAGCGGCCGTCGGTCCGGCAGCGGGGGTCCGCGCTTCACCACGTGAAGCGTGAGGATGTGCTCTCCACCCTCCTCCAGACGGCACTCCTGGAACTCAGGGGTGCTCTGGAACCGCATGTCGGCGACGAACTTGGCGTACCCCCAGTAGGTGCGTCCGCCATCCCGCGTCAGGCGGGTGGTGACCGGCAGATGCAGGATGACCGCTCCGAACCCTGGCCAGCGGCCCTCGAAAACCGTTGGAAGTAGCGGCGGAGGGCGCCGCCCGTACACCGCCGGAACGGCGATCGCGACCTCGCCGTAGGGGCCGACGCTCGTGTCGAGGTAGTCGAAGCACCCGATGTAGACCAGCCCGCGACCCGGCGTGTGTGGCACCGGGTACAGGCTCTGGCTCGGCATCGCCGCCTGAAGCCGGGTGAGGTCGGCCGTGAACAGAGCACCGAACGAGTCGTCGCGGAAGTACAGCACGGGAAGCTCGAACTCGGCCGTGCCGACACGTCCGACGTGCCCCGGCCGGGTTCCTTCGAAGAATTGACGCATGGCCTCCTCCTCGGGCAGCTGTTGCCCTCGCGGGAACGCATCATCCGTTAGGGGCTGCACTCGTCGTGCCGTACCGCCGCGGTGCCAGACGGAGCACGCCCGCTGGCCAGCATCGTGACCGGACTGAGGCATCTCTCAGGCCGCGGCACTCCCCGCCGCCGGATGCTTGGGGCGGCTCGGGGGTGCCTTCCAGGGGAGCGAGGACATCGCTTCCCCGATCGACCAGCTCGTAAGAAAGATGAGCATCAGGGGAAGCCAGGTGCCGGCGATGCTGTGGAACATCGTCAGGCTGTGCTGCACCAGGCCGGCGACAACGATCAGATCCAGCATCGCCACGATGACGGTCCAGGTCGCTGCGGTGTCCCGCGCATCGCGCGCGCCGAACAACCGGAAGAAGTGCCACGCCACCCCAGCGAAGATGAGTGGTGCCAGAACCGCGTGAAGGCCGATTGCCGTGCCCGAGCTGAACAGTCGGAGCAGCCCAACCATCACTGCGGCGCACCCAGCCCATCCAGCAAGACCATGCAGCACCAGGCGAAGCAGTGCGTCCGCCGGATGATCCTTGAAGGTCCTCGGCCGGGCGGAGCGAAGCACGCGGGCAACCTCGGTGGCCCACGCCTGGATTCGTTCCGGGTTCCGCCAGTCACCCGCATGCGTCTTGGCCATCGCGCTCGCCGGGAATCCGTGGGCATCGAACCTGAGTCGGCCACCGAAGGTGACGTGGGCCTGCGCTCCGACGAGCTCGGCCAGGGCGAGGACCTGTCGAGTCGGAGCGAGCGTCCCGCGATCGGCGGATTCGTCCAGCGGCCCGCTGGAGAACAACCAGACCGGGACTCTCCGGAGTGCCGCCCGCCGTCGCCAGACGAGACGCCGGGCGTCGCGATGCCATCGGTTCGCATAGAGCGCCCCACCGATGATCGCCGCCTCGAAGCTCCGCTCCCGAAGCGCGGCCTTCGCAGGCACGAGCACCGGCTCGTGTCCAGCTTCGATGAGCCTCGCGCCGATGACCCGGGCGATTCCCTCCGTTCCACCTCGCTTCGAGCCCCAGGTCACCAGAACACGCATTGCACATCCCAAGCGGCCCGGACGGAAGCCAGACCGCAATGGCTGCGCATGGACGCACGCCGCTCGCATCCGATGCGCGCTGAGCCCTTCTCTCGCAGCCGAATGCACCGGCGTGCATGCGTGAAGCCAGAGCGCCGCGTCGGGTGCTACCGCTCCTCGGGGAGGCAGTCGCCACGGGGCATAACCGATGCACGAACCCGCGGTCCGGAGGAACCGAATGAAGACGACCGACATCAACAAGAGGATTGATGTGGTGGCTGCCAGGGCCAAGTCGCTCAACATCAAGACGAGTGCCCGACTGCACCGGGCGGTGGCGCAGGCTGGATTGAGGCTCCAGAAGACCGCGGAGAAGGTGGCCGAGAGCGCCGAGGAGCTCGCCTTCCGGGCTCAGCAGCTCGCGAAGCAGGCGGCACCCAAGACTGTTCGCAATCAGGCCCGGTAGCCTGATTTACGCAGCTGGCTGCCGCGCTTGGGTCACGAGGCGGCTTCCTAAGCATCCTGGCTCTGCTCATTTCGTGGCGAGCGTTCGTCGTCAACTCGTTCGGGCGCGGTCCTCCGGCGTCATCTCCACTCCCATATCCGAGGCTCTTCCGCGGATAGCATCTGGCGACTAGCCCGGAGGAAGTCCGTCTCGGTCACGATTCCCATCAAGTGTCCGTCACTCCCCATGACCGGGAGACAGCCGAACTGGTTGTCGAGGAGAAGGTCGATCGCAGTGGAAACCGGCGTGTCCGGAGTGACCGTGACGACCTGGCGGCTCATGTAGTCACCGACCCGAATCTTCCTCTTGCCTCTCGCCAGGCCGGCGAGCACATCGCGGGCCGAGACGAGGCCGACCAGGTTCTCCTTGTCGTCGACGACCGGGAGATGCCGGAGCGAACCCAGCTTCATCTCGAGCTCTGCCGTCGCGACTGAATCGCTCTCCCGGACGGTCACGAGCGCGGTCGTCATCAAGCTTTCGACCTTCATTTGGGATTCCATGGAAACTCCTCGCGTAGAGCAGAGGCGACGATCGGAGCGAGCGGGACGACGACGTTCGGGAACGGAAGCTCCCGGGTCGGAAGAGAATCGGAGTGGACGAGGCACGCCACCTGTGCCGCCCGAAGGCGATCGATCGCATCCCCCACCAGCAAGGCGTGCGTGGCGAGGACGGTGAGCGGTGGCACGCACCCGGCCTGGCGGAGCGCATCCGCTGCGGCCGCGATCGTCCCTCCGGTGGAGATCATGTCGTCCACCACGAGAGGAGCCTGGCCACGCACGTCCCCCAGCACCCGGTGCACGATGACCTCTCGCTCGCCTCGGGTCTTGTGAACGATGGCCAGGGGCTTTCCGAGTAGCTTTGCCACGCGCTCCGCACGCTTGGCCCCGCCAAGATCGGGGGAGACGACCACCGAGGAAGCGGGCAGCGAGGAACGGACCGCCTCGGCCAGATCGGGGCCCACGCTGAGGTGCTGGAGCGGTGCCCGGAACCAGCCGAGAGCAGCGTCGGAGTGGAGATCGACCGCCACGATCCGATCGAAGCCCGCTAGCGAGACCAGCCCCGCGACCACCTCCCCCCCGAGCGCCTCGCCTCTCCGCGTGCACCGGTCCTGCCGCGCGTAGGCAAGATAGGGCAGGAACAAGGTGACTCTGGCTGCCCGTGCACGCCGGCAGGCGTCCGCCAGGAGGCTGAGCTCCACGAGCCGCTCTCCGGCGGGCGAGAGGAGCGATTGGACCAGGGTCACGTCGAGGTCGGTCACTCGCTCCGGCAGGATGACGTGCATCTCCCCGTCGGGAAACCGCTCCACCATCGCCTGGCAGAGCGACTCGTCCAGCTCGCGGGCGAGCGCCGCGCCGAACTGGGCCATCTCCGGCCCACACACGACGATCCTCGCCATGGGAGACCTCGTCCCCTTCCGGCCGGTAGGTTCCGTCAGGCCTTGGACGCCTGCTCTCCCTTGATCTCGACCTTCTTGGTCTTGGTCTCTGCGCTCTTCGGGACGCTGATGGTCAGCACGCCTCCCTTCAGATCGGCGGCGATGTGCTGCACATCGCTGCCCTCGGGAAGAGTGAACGAGCGGCTGAAGCTGCCGTAACTGCGCTCGGAGGTGTAGTAGGTCTCCCCGCGCTCTTCCTTCTCCTCCTCGCGCTTTCCGCTCACGCTGAGGCGCTTCCCGGTGACGTTGACCTCCAGGTCGGCCTCCTTCACTCCGGGGACATCCGCCCTGATGACGTACCCGTCCTTGTTCTCCTTGATCTCGAACGCAGGAAAGAACGCGAAGGGACGGAGCTCTCCGAAGGGTGCCAGGAATTGCCTGAACGGCTCGACGAAGTCGCGAATTGGGGCAAATAGATCGGTGCTGGGAACGACCTGGGCGGGAACGCTCCGACCCTCCTCCTTGCGCACAACGACGTTGGCCATGGAATCACTCCTTGTGAATGCCCGGAACGGTCCGGGCAGACCGTGAGGAGCAACAAACGTTCCAGGACGGTCTGCGAGGGTGACTCGCGAGCCAACTTCCGCGGCGTGCGCAATCGGTGCGGCACCCATCAGATCCGTCTCCGGCGTGGCGTATGCACGTGCTTCTGGCCGAACGTCGACGCCGCGCAATCAGCGTGGAGAGACTGGATGGTCTACCGAAGCCTGGCCGAGGTCTACGGCAGCATCGAGAGCACCAGCTCCCGGCTCGAAGTGACCGCCGCCCTGGCGCGACTCCTGCGAAGTACCCCGGCACCGGTCATCGCCCGCGTCGTCTATCTGATGCAGGGCAAGCTGCGGCCCGACTGGGAAGCGGTGGAGCTGGGTCTGGGCGAGAAGCTGGCGGCGCGTGCGGTCGCCGACGTGGTGAAGACCCCGCTCGCCGTGGTCGCGAGCGAGTCGCGGCGCCAGGGGGATTTGGGGTCCGCGGCAGAAACCCTGATGCATCACCCTGGCCTTCGCCCGCCGCTCTCGGTGGAGGAGGTGTACGCCACCTTCGACCGGATTGCGCGTCTCGGCGGTGAGGGCTCCCAGTCGCGAAAGGTGGATCTCCTTCGCGATCTCCTCGCAAGGGCGAGCTCGCTCGAGGCGCGGTACCTGGTCCGGACCGTGACCGGGAGGCTCCGCATC
>DATKMD010000039.1:0-19192 GCA_035542075.1 Thermoanaerobaculaceae bacterium | reverse complement strand
ATCGCGGTCCTGGTTCCCGGGCCGAGTGCGGGACGCCACAATCTTGAGGCCGTGCTCGAGGCTGACGGTCGCACATCGAGCGCATTGACCTCGTTCTCGGTCGGCACCAGTCTGCCGGATCTCGCGGTCGACCTCGGCGGTGCTCAGACCGATTCAGGGCGTGTGAGGGTAATCGCGCATGTCAGTAACATCGGCCTCGGGGATGCGCCTGGCACCGACCTTGCGCTGTGGGACGGCGAGCCGGATGCAGGCGCGCTCGTCACGGTGGTCGCGGTGGATGCCCTGGCGGCAGGGGCTGAGGCGTTCGTACCGGCCGAGATCACGCTCGCCGAGGGTACGCACACGCTTGCCGGCTGGGTGAACCGGGCGGCTGCGATCGAGGAATTCGACAGGTCCAACAACGTGGCCCGCTTCGACATCACGGTCGGACCGGGCGCCCAGCCGCCCTCCACCTATACCGTGCAGGCCGAGTCGAGCTCCTACCGCCTCGGCGACCCGATCGTGATCCAGGGTCAGGCACCCGACGGGACATACTGCGCAGCGGTGGTCGCCAACGGCGTGTGGATCGTCGGGAGTCCGGCTCCGGGCGGAATCCTCGGGAGTGCCACGGTGGCTTCCACCGGCGGTGTCATCCCGCAGACGCAGGTCTGGAACGCGGCGGCGCTCGGATCGTTCGACGTGCTGCTGATCTCCGGGGCGTGCGGGACCGGCGGAACGATAGTGGCCGCCTCCGATCCAGGTGTGGTCTCCGGGTTCCAGGTGATGGGCGAGGCTATCCCCACAGCTTCGCCCGCCGGGTTGCTCGCGCTCGTCGCGCTGATCGCCATGTTGGGCCTCTGGTCCCTCGCCACGCGGAGGGTGTGAGCAGCGAGCGGACGTCCCGCAATGCCAGGGACCTCCTGGATTCCCGCTGGAGCCTGCCCCGGGCTCCGATCCGGGGCGGGAATGACTTAGGCCATAGAGACGAGGACTAGCGAACGTGCGAGGGTGCGTGTCAGGGCTGCTCGGCGGGCACCAGCACGGGCCGGGCACCGAGCGAGACGCGGAAGCCGTAGAGCGCGATGGCGAGGGCGAACGCCAGCAGCACGAGGGAGCTGCTGAAGTACCAGCGCGACGGGTCGAGGGGAAGCGGCGTGTACGTGGAGAGCAGCTGGAACATCTCGGCGTACGCGAAGCCCGCGACCAGGCCGAACCGGGCGAGCACGACGGCGAAGAGCACGGCGCCGGTGCCGATCCCCACGGCGTCGAGGACGGGGTTCTCCCCCCACGGCCACATGAGCGACACGATCAGCGCGAGAGCGATGGCCGCCAGCCACGTCCGGCGCACGATCAGCCTGAGGAGGAAGAGGAGCCCGAGGGCGACGAGCGACAGCCCGAGAGACTCGACCACCGACCGCACCCCGGCGCCGAGAAGGCTCCGGCCGCCCCCGAGCGCTGCTAGGACCGAATACGCGGTCGTTTGGCCGGGGAACGGGATCCAGCCGGGAAGGGCGTTGGCGAGGTGCAGCGCGAAGGCGGCGAACGCTCCGGTCGCGGCCCCGACCAGCACGTCACGGCCGACCCGGGGATCGCGGTAGCGGCCCTCCACCACCCGGGCCCAGCCGATCAGCACCTCCGGCATCGTGCGGCGGACGTACGGCTCGACCGCCAGGTAGAGCAGAGCGGCGAACGCCGCGAGGCCGAGCGAGGCGGACAGGCCCTGGACGAGGAGCATGACCTCATCCGCGAGGTCGAGCACGTGATGGGCGGTGAGCGCCCAATGCGCGGAGCCGACCACGAAGAAGGCGGAAGCGAGGAGCAGCGCGCCTCGTCGGTCGCCGCGACCACCCCGGAGGTTGCGCCGCGCGAACACGGCCGCGGCCCCGATCAGCACGGCGAGCACGACCGAGGAAACGAGGTCGCGGAACTTGAAGACGGCCTCGAACCGCGACGCGGGCATGCGCGTCGGGCGGGACCACGGCCCGAGGACCTCGAAGTACACCGGCTTGCCGCGGTACGCGGCCGCGCTGACCCGGACCGGGATCTCCCGAGCCCAAGGCAGGGTACCGGACCACTCGCCCCGGGCGTCGAACGGCTGCGGCGGGAGCCACTGCGGGGAGACCTCGGAGAACTCTCTGAAATCCAGCCCGGCTTCGGCGAACAGCGCCGCCCAGTCCGCCTGTGCGGCCGGGACCGGCGACGCGTCGCGCTGCGGCGGGACCGCCTCGAAAGCCTGCAGGCGTCCTTTGGCGTCAAGGGTCACGCTGGCCATCCCGCTGACCGCGACCGGGGGGTCGCCAACCCTCGCCACGCCCGACCAGTCCACTGCCGTCAGCGGTAGCGGGCTCTGTCGGTAGCGGAGGAGGAGCGGCGGACCCCACCCTCCCATCTCGCGCCGCCAGGAGGTGGACAGCTTGTGGTCGGCCAGGTACTTCATGGGGTTGTACGCGCGCTGGAACCACGCGACCGTGTCGCCCCTCTCCGTGTACCCCAGGCTGGCGGCCAGCTCCTTCGCCCGGTCCTCCAGCACCTCCTTGCTCTTCTCCGCCGGTGCGAGGCTAAGGTCGGTGGAACTCGGGGCGACGAGAACGCACGCCAGGACGAAGGCGAGCGCCGTCCCGAGCAGCGCCCACGCGACGCGGGGCTCGAGCGCGCCCTCACCGCCCGCCGCCGCGACCATTCCCGGGGAGGGCGTTTCCCCAGCGGCAAGCGCCGCTGCGAGCGGGTCGCCGCCGGGGAGAGCGACCGCCACCGCACCCGCGCTCGGCGGACGCCGGCCGGGGTCCTTCTCGAGGCAGCGGACGATCGCGCGCTCGAGGGCGGCGTCAACGTCCGCCTGCACCTGCGAGGGTGTCGTCGGAGAGCTCGTGATGTGCTTCTTCCTCAGCTCGGCGAGGTCTGCGGCTTCGAACGCTCGCGTGCCGGTGCACGCCTCGTAGAGCACGAGGCCGAGCGCGAAGAGGTCGCTCTGCACGGTGTACGGGCGCCCTTCGAACAGCTCCGGCGCCATGTACATCAACGTCCCGGCGAGCTCACCGGGTCGCACCTCACCGGTTGGACGGGCGACGCCGAAGTCGGTGATGCGCACACGGCCGTGGCCGTCGAGCATGACGTTCGCGGGCTTGAGGTCGCGGTGGAGCACGCCGCAGTCATGAATCGCCGAGAGCCCCGCGCACAGCTGCCGTGCGACGTCGAGCGCCTTCCCGCCGGGGAGGCGGCCGATCCGCCGCAGGAGCGAGGCCAGGTCCTCCCCGTCCACGTACTCCATGGTCAGGAACTGGCGGCCGTCGGCCTCCCCGATGTCGTAGACACGGCAGACGTTGGGGTGGGAGACCTGGCGGGCGGTCCTGACTTCGGCGCGGAAACGCTCCAGGGACGCCGGGTCCGTGGCCAGCTCGCCTGGTAGGAACTTCAACGCTACGACCTGGCCGAGCTTGAGGTCGTCCGCGCGGTAGACCTCGCCCATGCCGCCCTTGCCCAGCAGGCCGGCAATGCGGTAGCGCTCGGCGAGGATCTGGCCCGGGGCGAAGCCGCCGGGCGGCAGGCTCTGGGAGACGTCGCTCGGGGCCGAGCTCTCGAGGGCGGTCTTCTGCTGACCGAAACTGGGCTGTTCCGCCCCGCACGCCGGACAGAAGCGCGCGTCGGGGGCCACCATCCAGTGACATCGGATGCACGTCGGCATCTGCCCGAGATGGTATTTCAATCGAGTCGCAGCGGCAAGGTCCTGCACGCGAAGCGGGCGGCAGGGGGATTCTGCGCTCTGCCACCACCGCGCCCCTCACCCCGCCCTCTCCCGCAAGCGGGAGAGGGAGATTCGCGGTCCGGGCAGGCGGACGCACCCACCCGGCCGTTTGAACCTTTCAGGGCGCTGCGGCATCTAATCGGGTGAGAAGGAGGACTTCCCATGACCCGAGGCAAGCGAATCGCACTGCTCCTTATCCCCGTTGCGCTTTGCATCGCCGGGCTGGCGCTGGCCGCGGAGCCGTACCGCGAGAACTTCGACCAGTCCTACCCGCTCGCCACCGGCGGCCGAGTGTCGCTCGAAAACGTCAACGGCGGCGTGGTGGTCAACGTGTGGGACCAGCCCACGGTGCGGGTCCAGGCGGTCAAGGAGGCGGAATCCAAGGAGGTGCTGGACAAGCTCCGTATCGAGGTCACGGCCGCGGCCGGCCGCGTGGAGATCGAAACGCGCTACCCGGACGGGTCGCACGGGCACCTGTCCGTGGAGTACACGCTCACGGTCCCGAAGGGCGCGGCGCTCGACAAGGTCGAGCTTGTCAACGGCGGACTCACGGTGTCCGGCCTGGGCGGCGAGGTCAGGGCCGAGCTTGTGAACGGCGAGGCGAAGCTGACGGGTCTGATGGGCAACGTCTTCGTGGAGGCCGTCAACGGCGAGGTGAACGTTGAGCTCGAGAAGCTCGACGCCCGCCAGCGGGTGAAGCTGGAAACGGTCAACGGCCCGATCGAGCTGCGGCTGGCCGCCGGGGTCGCGGCGGAGGTCGATGCCGAGACGGTCAACGGGCACCTCAGCAACGACTTCGGGATCCCGGTGAACAAGCACGAGTTCGTCGGGGCGGACATGAACGGTTCGATCGGCACCGGCGGTGGGGACGTGAGTCTGAAGACGGTCAACGGGCGGATCGCGCTGCTGAAGAAGTAGGCGCGGCGGCACCAACCGCATCGAGGCACGCGGCAGGGGCGGGCTCCGGCCCGCCCTTGCCATTTCCCTGCATCGTGGCGCCCTCACGCCGGCGCGGACCGCCGGCCCCACATCAGAAAGCTCAGTCGGTCTTGGATGGCGCGGGGGCGAGCGTGACGGCCAGGCCGACCTTGAGCGCCTTGGAGCCACCGTGGGGTGGCCCACCACCGAAGTGCCCGCCGCCCCTAGAACCGTAGGGTGCACCCTCCATGCCGCCACCGTAGCCGCCTGGGCTTCTGCCGCCGCCGTCCGGCGGACGCGCACCCTCCCAGCCTTCCGGGCCCCCACCCTCGGGAGGGGGCTGGCCCTTCGGCCGCGCCGTGTCGAGGGTGACTGTCACGGGCGCCCCGGCGGCCACCCCGACCGCAACCGGGTGGTCTTCGGAGGGCTGGAGCGGGAAGCGCACCTGGTACACGAGCACGCCCGAGTCGTCACCGATCGCGACCTGGACCGGCTGCTCCGGACCCCGCTCCACGACCAGGCTGTCCTCGCGCGTCGGGCCCAGCAGCTCGAACTCCGTCGAGGCCTCGTTGATCCAGTTCGCAGGCGGGCTCTTGGACGACTCGCCCTCGCTGGACCCGGACGGCCGGCCATGACCCTGCCCGGAGCCGTGCATCGGAAAGCGCACACCCATTCCGCCAGTGGTCGCCTTCGGCGCCTCCGCCCACACGGTGAGACCACCGAAGGCGATCTCGGACTTGACCTTGGGATCCGAGGTACGGACGCTGACGTAGAGGTACTGCTGATCGTTCTCGACCGACACGAGGATTGGCGGGTCGCCCAGCGGCACGAAGGTGGCCGACCACCCCTGGCCGGTGCCGTCCACGTTGACCGGCGCCGCGCTCCACATGCTCTTGACCTCCAGGGCCTTGCCCTGCCCCGTCGCTGCCCATGCCGCCGCCAAGAACACCAACACGAGGATTCTCCCCTGCTCTCTCACGGTCCCTCCGTCAGCCAGTCGTGATCCGCGCCAACTCCCCCGCCCGATAACCACGCACACAATCCTCAGCTTCCTAGACGTGCGAGCCGTGCGGAGGATGACACAGGAGCTAGATTCCGAGCTTCGCGGCGAGAGCCTTCATGGCCTCAAGCGTGCTTCTGGCAAGCTCCCTCTGGAGCCCTGCCATGTCGGCTGGCGCGGGCGGGTTCCTGCGCCACTTCTCGAGGGCGGCGCCCGCCTTGGTGAAGTTGTCGGCTTCCTGGGCCGCCAGCGCCGTGGGGATTCCGTTCTTGGCATCGCCGAGACGCTCGATGTTGATGTACCACTTCAGGTCGCCGGACCGATCGGGGTAGAGGAAGTCCCTGATCCTGTCAAACATGGCGGTGAGCGGCGCGGGATCCTTCCCTGCCGCGACCTCCGCGGGCACCTCACCCGCGGCCGCCCACACCGGGATGGCCACCCCGGTGACGGGCTGGCCGAGGACGATCCAGGCAGTGGCGAGGGCCGGGTCCTCGCCGGGTTTGACACCGGCGAATAGTGCCGCTGAGGAGGTCTCGAAGCGGTTGATGCTGTCCCGCGTGTAGGCCCACGCCGGGTCGTCCGGTCGGCGCGCCCCGAGCGGGTCGCCCAGGCGGGCATTGCCGATATCGCGGCAGACACCGACGAGCAGGCGCTGGACCGTGAGCGGGCCGGCACCGAGCAGCGCCTCGACGAGGGCGTTGGCGCGCTCGGCCCGCAGGAACCCCGAGCCCTTGTCGCGGTTGGCGCTCTCGCTGTAGTTGGTGCGCACGATGTAACCGTGGGGAGCGGCCTTGGGATCGGTGGCGTCGTATCTCGTGTAGGTCTTTTTGCCGGTCTCGAAGAATGCCGCGCCGCCCTGCGCGTCGATGACGCCAAAGTTGGCTGAGATGTCGCGGCCGGGGCTGGTCTTGTCGAGCAAGGCCTGGAACTCCGCGACGGTCGCGCACGTCTGCAGTGCGAGCTTCATGAAGTTGCCCTCGGCGACGGTATCCCCTTCCTCGAGGCTGTACGAGGCGGCGTTCATGATCGCGAAACCCTGGGTGTTGATGCCGGTCCAGATCTGGAGCCCGGCGGTGTCACCCTGGTTGACCACGCCGACGTACCGATACCTGCCATCGTTGCAGGCGACGAGCTGGTTGTGGAGGTCGGCAGCGTCGCGGTTCTTCCACAGGATCGGCCGCCCGTCGGCGGTTGCGCCGCCCGAGATCACAGCGGTGGTACAGGCAGACGTGGGGCCCGGCAGTGCCAGGCAGAAAGCTGCGACCGCAGCCACGATCATGGTCCACTGCAACGGCCTTGAATAGTCGAGATTCACACGGACCCCCTCTCACACTCGTCAGTCTGGAACACGTGCCACAGCAGCAGGCGCCACTGGGCGCCCGGGTCCGTTCTATTTACCACGTCCCGGGCGTTCGCGTCGAACGGACCTCGCAGGTCGCGGCCCGGGCGACAAGACCCGAGAGCGTCAGCATTTTGAGTCTGGAATTCACCCTGGGACGTTCCCGTTTCACCGGCCATGGAGGGCAACATGCCTGGCAAGAGCAGCGTTGGGAGCGTACTCGGGTACCTGGGTTTGGCCTTCTTTGCGCTGGGCCTCGCGGTTTCGGCGCAGGCCGCCAAGAAGAGCTCGCCGCCGAGCATCGACGGCACCTACAGGTTCGTCTACCGCGAACTGCCGGACGGCACGAAGCAGATGCCGCCGGACGTCGTCGGCGTGAACAGCTTCAGCCACGGAGTCCGCAACTTCAACGTCTACTGGCACGACGCCCAGGGGAAACGCTTCTCGATCTCGTACATCGCCAACTACAAGTTTGACGGCAAGGAGTACAGCGAGAAGAGCCTCTACATGATGTCTGACGACGAAATCGGCGGCAAGGGGATCAGCTATGACCTCACCGGCCCAAGCGGAATGGCCAAGGTCACGGTGAACGGCTCGCGCATCTCGTTCCAGTTGCCGAACTACGGGGAGCCAGCGGTTGTATTCGATGGGAACACTTTCACCGCGACACGTCCCGGGGCTTTCGTGGACCACTGGGAGAAGGTGAAGTAGAACTGCGGTGCTTGACTGCGGAAGTACAGGGGCGGGCACAATGCCCGCCCCTGGTGTCATTCTGAGGGCGGGCAGCGCCCGAAGAATCCCGACGCACTGGTGGCACGGTGGGATCCTTCGGTCGTCCCGCCCTGCGGGCAGGGCGGGACTCCTCAGGATGACGCCGATGGGGGCCGCAATGCCCGTCCCAAGCTTTGCTCGCACGTGTTGATCCCCGATTGGTGTTCCACATCTAGACGGCAGCGGCGAGGCAAGCGATGATGTGCGGGCTCGCCGGATTGGATTCCGCTCGGGTTCGAGGCCGGCAGCACAGACGGAGGATCAGATCGTGCGACATCGAACCGCTGCGGGCCGCGTTCCCCTACTCTCGTTGACCTGCTTCCTCGTCGCGCTTGCCATCGGTTTGGTGGGGTGCGGCCCCGCTCCTCCCGGCGGTACGAGCCAGGCTCCGGCCGAGCAGCCGCTGGCCGTCATCGACGCCCACATCCACACGGACTTCGACAACCTTTTCTACGAGGCGGGCAACGTCATGCACTCGAAGGCCGAGCTCGCGGCCGAGATGAAGAAGTACCACGTGGTCGGCGCGGTCTCGATGAACCATCCTGGCGATCCCTACGCTGACCTGTCCGATCTCAACGTGGTTCAGTGCGTGGGGCTCGCGGCAAAGGTGGACGCGGAGAAGCTCGAGGCCGATCTCGCATCGGGCCGCTTCCGGTGCATCAAGATCTACCTCGGGTACGAGCACCAGTACGCCTCCGACCCGAACTACGAACCGGCGTATCGGCTCGCCGAGAAGTACAAGGTGCCGGTCGTGTTCCATACCGGAGACACCAGCAACACGAAGGCAAAGCTGAAGTATTCGGACCCTCTGACGGTCGACGACGTGGCAGTGGACCACCCCAAGGTCACCTTCGTGCTCGCCCACGCCGGCAACCCCTGGATCGAGTCGGCGGCTGAGGTTGCCTACAAGAATCCCAACGTGGTGATCGACGGCTCGGCGTTCTTGATCGGCGACCTAAAGAAGTATTCGCCCGAGATGATCGAGACCTACGTGGTGAAGCCGGTTCACTGGATCTTCGGCTACGTCAACGACCCGACCAAGCTGATGTTCGGGACGGACTGGCCGGAGACCGAGATCGGGCCGTATCTCGAGGTGTTCAAGCGCGCGATACCGCATGAACACTGGAAAGCGGTGTTCCACGACAACGCCGCCCGGGTGTACGGCTTCGACCGGCAACCAACTGCAAGATAGCCAAGGAGTGACGGCATGATCGTACTGCTGAAGCGGCTCTGCCTCGTGTTCCTTCTGGCCTCCCCGATGGCTCTTGCGGCGCAGCCCCCGGTGCCTGTCTTCCCCGAGGATCACCACGCGATGACGAGGACGATCCCCTTCGCCGAGATGGAGGCGTTCCTCAAGAGCGTGGACGGAAAGGGTCCGATCAGCGTGTCGGTCGAGGGCACGAGTGCGGGAGGCCATCCCCTCTACCTCGTGCACGCGAGTCGCTCCGTGATGCCTGCGTGGAGGGTCTTCTTCTACGCGCAGCAGCACGGCGACGAAGTCTCCGGCAAGGATGCACTCCTGTACCTGGTGCGGGAGATCGCGAGAAAGCCTGAGCTGCTGCCGCGCGACGTGGATCTCTGGATGATGCCGATGGTCAACCCGGACGGGGCTGAGGCCGACACCCGCCGAAACTCGGCCGGCACGGACCTGAACCGCGACCACATCGTGCTCGAGCAGCCGGAGACCCAGGCGCTCCACAGGGTGGCGCGGCGCTTGCGGCCGCACGTGGCGGTGGACTGCCACGAGTTCACCCGGGACTCCGAGGAGCGCCGCAAACGCGGGTGGATCGCCTGGCCGGACATCACGATGGACGGGCTCAACAACCCTCTCTTCGATCCCGCAGTGGTGGCCGCTGCGCTGCGCTGGGTCGAGGAATCGAGTGCAATCGAGGCCCAGGCAGGTCATCCTTTCCTCCGCTACTCGGTCGGCGGGTTGCCCCCGGACGAGGAGCAACGGCACTCGGCACCCGACATCGACGGGGGGCTCAACGCGATCGGGATGTACGGCGGTCTTTCCTTCATCATCGAGGCCGGGGTCAAGCGCTCCGACAAGGACCCGTCCGCCGACCTCGGCAATCGGGTGGATGCCTACCTGGTCCTCTTCCGCCGCTTCATCAACGGCGACGGCCATCGGCAGGAAGACCTCGCGGCCATCGAGCGTGCACGCCATCGGCCGTTGCCGGCGTTCATCCCCACGAACTACCTCTGGGTCAACATCGGCCCCAGGGTCACGGAGTTCCCGGTGATCGAGGTCGCAACCGGCCGCACGCTTCGGATCCCGACCGCGAACATGATGACCGACATGGCGGTCAAGATGAGCGTGCCGACCCCGCTCGGCTACGCGATCGAGCCGGCCGTCGGGCCGGAGTTCAAGACGCTGCTCGAGCGGCACGGCATCCCCTTCGAGGAGCTGACCGCTCCGCGCACCGTCAAGGCCGAGGCGTGCACGTTGATGCGCCTCGAGGAGGAGTTTGACGACGTCTACTCGCGCTACGAGGGGCGACAGATCGTGACCCGCGGGCAGCCCTCAGAGCGTGAGCTGACACCGGGGTCGCTCTGGGTTCCGCTCGAGGGCGAGGCCGCGATCCGCGCCGCCCTCGTGCTGGAACCGGCCGCAATGTACGGGCTCTACCAGTACCCGCGCTACAAGGCCATGGTGGGCAAGGAGGGAATCCTCCCCGTGCTGCGGGTCGTGCAGTGAACCTCACGAAAGGGAATCCGAATGCGAAAGCCGATCACTCCCCTGGCCCTCGTCGTGGCGCTGTGCTTCACCTGCTTCACCTCCGCTCAGGAAGCGAAGCCTGCGCCAAAGGTCGCTGACGACTTTGTGAGCGCCGAGCCGCACGAATCCGTGCCCGCGCCGCTTGCAGCTGCGCTCTCGGGGATCACGGCGCCGGGGCTCGCCGCGAGCATCGCGTTCCTCGCCTCGCCTGCCCTTGAGGGTCGGGGGCTGGGGACCCGCGGGCTGGACGCGGCCGCAGAGTACGTTGCCGCCAGCCTCGCACTCGCCGGCGTCCCACCGCTGGCAGGCCACGTTGAGAATAAGGGGATCCCTGAGACCTACTTCCAGGAGGTACCGATCCGCGAGATCACCGGCCTCACTGGCGAGGTCACGGTCGAGGTCCATCAGGGCGAGCAGGTTCTGAGCCGGTCGTTCGCGTCCGGCGTCGACTGCCTGTTCTCCGAGATGCCGCCGCAAAGCCTCAAGGCGCCCGTCGTGTTCGCCGGCTACGGCATCCGCGAGGAGAAGCTCGGGCGAGATGACTACCGCGGCCTGGACGTTCGCGGCAAGATCGTGCTTGTACTGGCCGGCCTCCCACCGGAGCCCGAGTGGCAGAAGCCTGAACTGGTAGCTCGTTACGCTGCGGAGAAGACGCGCGAGCGGTACGCGGCCAAGCTGGAGGCCGCGCGCGCTGTGGGCGCCGTGGCCGTGCTCGGCGTCGAGGGTGTCGACTTCGCGACGCGCGTTGTGGCAAAGGAAGAACCCGAGCCCAGGTTCTTCCTTCCCTTCGAGGGCGCGGGCGCGGACGAGGCGCTGCCGCTCGTGCGCGTCTCCCCGGTTGCTGCCGACGCCATCCTTGCTGCGGGCAACCTGGACAGCACTTCGGCCCGCACCGCCAACGCTCGCCAGTTGCCCGGGGTGACCACCACGGTCGGCGTCGCCGGGAACGAGCGCCTGGTCACGAGCCGAAACGTGGTCGCTTTCATCACCGGCTCCGACAAGAAGTTGAGCGAGGGGGCGGTGGTCATCGGCGCTCACATGGACCATCTGGGTCGCGTGGGCGACGCGGTGTACCCGGGGGCCGACGACAACGCTTCCGGGGCGTCGGCGCTCCTCGAGATTGCGAAAGTGTTCGCCGCCGCGCCGGACAGGCCCAAGCGGACACTCGTCTTCTGCTTCTGGACCGGCGAGGAAGAGGGCAAGTTCGGCTCCGGCTGGTGGGTCCGCCACCCTCTCTGGCCGCTGAAGCACACGATTGCCTACCTCAACCTCGACATGATCGGCCACCCGTGGGCGATGGATGAGATTCGCAAGCTCGTGGCCGACACGGCTCTCCCGGACGGCGAACGGTTCCTGGCGAGGGTGAAGCCCGCCGAGTTCGCGGAACCCGGGGTGGCCGACTGGTCGCCGGAGCTGGCCGAGGTGCTGCGGCGGGCGGGGCCCGCCGTGGGCCTCGCGGTGCACCTGGACCGCACCGACGGCAAGAACGGCGGCAGCGACTACCGCGACTTTGCCCGCGCACACGTGCCGTTCGTTCGGTTCTTCGGAAACTTCTTCCCTGCCTACCACGAGCCCGGGGACACGCCCGACCAGCTCGACCCCACCCAGGTCCAGCGTCTGGCGCGCTTTTGCCTCGCCACCGCGTGGCTGCTCGCCAACCGGTAATTCTTCCAATTTCAGTCATTTGATCGGCCGGGTTCGAGCTTCCCCCGGCCTCCGGCTGCGCGCTCACGAGAGGCTGGAATTACTGCTTTGGGATTAACGTTCTGTTGCGACGTGATCACAAACTCTGGTGGCAACGAGGACAGAAAACGGCGAATCAAACCGGCCTTCGGGCCCAGACAAAGGAGGAGCAAATGAGGAAGCGGGTCTTGGCGGTGGCGGCTGCGTGCGTGGTGGCGCTGGCGCTGGGCGGTAGTCTTGCCTGGGCCGCAGCCACAGCTTCCCTAAACATCCCGTTCAGCTTCTTCGTGAAGGACAAGGAGATGCCGGCCGGGCGTTATGTGATCGAAACCGTGGGCAACGACCTGACCAAACTCACTGTCAAGGGCGCTGGTGGGTCGGTCATTGCCACGGTCCTGGAACGGCTCGCGGACACCGGTGCCAAGGAGCCCAAGGTCGTCTTCGACAAGGTCGAGGGAAAGTACTACCTCTCCGAGGTCCACTACCCCGGTATGGATGGCTTTCTCGTGGGGATCGCGAAGGGCAAGGAAACCCACGAGGTGATCACCGGCAAAGAGTAGACGCGACTCTGAAGGACAGGGCCGCCCGCCAGGGCGGCCCTTCTCTTTCGGAGCGCCCCACTGGCGCGTGGAAATTCTTTGGGGGGCTGGCCGGCCCATTGACATGGGCGCCCGAGTAGAAGAGGCAAGACATGGACACGACGAAAGAAGCGAATCGGGTCTCGCGACCCACCAACAGGCAGGAGGAGAGCATGAAGAAACAGGTTCTGGCAGTGGCAGGCGCGTGTGTGGTTGCACTGGCGCTGACCGGTAGTCCGGCCTGGGCGGCAAGCTCCATGGCCGTTGACATCCCCTTCAGCTTCGTCGTGAGGGACATCGTGAAGGACAACACGCTGCCGGCCGGAAGCTACGAGATCGCACCCGACACCGCCGACACGAGCCGACTGGTCATTCGCAGCAAGGATGGCACTCACTCGATGGTGGTCTCGGTCATCGAGCGGCTCGCGAACGTGGGCGCCACGCAGTCCAAAATAGTCTTCAACAAGATTGGGAAGACGAACTACCTCTCAGAGATCCACATGGCCGGCCAGGAAGGTTACCTGGTGTTCATCATGAAGGGCCACGAACAGCACTCGCATGTAACAGTGGCCGGCACGGAATAGAGGCGCTCTCACGATACCAAGGGGCCGCCCGCCGGGGTGGCCCCTTCGTTCGCTGGCCTGGGCTGGTGCGCGCCCGTCGGACATCCGGGAACAGGAGCTACATGCTGGACTCCGTCCATGTTGAGCCGGTGTCGCGGTTCTGCTTCGCCACCGCCCGGCAGCTTGCCGGCCCCGGAGCCCGCAAGATCGGCCCGCGTAATCCCCTTCCCGCTGCGCTCCGGACTGCAACCGAGCGCGGCGCGGCGGAATAGCGTCCCGCGTTTTGATGTTGCGACTGAGTGGCAAGATACAATCGTCGGGTCGCTACGAATTCTAACTTACGACGTGGACATGGCTTACGAGCCAACAAGAGGGAGAAAAACATGAGAAAGCCGATCGTTGCGATGGCAGTGGTTGCTGTGCTTGCGCTTGGACTCGCAGGGAGTCTGGCCTGGGCGGCAGGCGCAGTTTCGGTGAACGTCCCCTTCAGCTTCATCGTGAAGGACAAGGAGATGCCAGCCGGCAACTATGCGATAAGCGAGGAGTCGGGCAGGCTGCTCGTAAAGGGTAGCGGCGGGACGGTCGCCACCCCGATCCTGGAGCGACTCGCGGACACCGGCACCAAGGAACCCAAGATCGTCTTCGACAAGGTCGAGGGGAAGAGCTACCTCTCCGAGGTCCACATCCCAGGCGCGGACGGCTACCTGGTCGGGATCGCGAAGGGCAAGGAAACACACGTCACGGTCACCGGAAAAGAGTGAGACCGGGGTTTCGCACGTTTCACGCGCAGGGGCCGCCCGTGTGGGCGGCCCCTTCGTTTGCCGTCCCGGACTCGTGCGAGTCCGCCACATATCCCGGGGACACACCCGATGAGCTCGACCCAGGCCGGGTTATCGGAATAGACGCCCGTCCGAGAAGGTTGCCAGTCATACCCCCCTTTGTTGAGAAGGATTGGTCGTAACACGCTTCCAATGCGGTGAATAGGGTATTCGTACCCGGGAGAGAAGAAAGGAAATCAAAATGAAGAAGCTGAGCTTGGCGATGGTTCTTGTGTGTGCACTCGGCATCGCGCTCGCGGCGACTTCTGCTTGGGCCTTCGACGAGGTGCAGGCGAACGTGCCGTTCGCTTTCATCGTGGACGGCAAAATCTCGCTGCCTGCGGGGGACTACGCCATCAAGGCGGAAGCACCCGACGAGATGCCCGTGACGATCCGGAACGTGAAAACCGGAAAGGAGTACATCCTGACAGTCGTCACGCGGCTCGCCATGCTCGACAGCGTGGAGCCGGCAATGGTGTTCGACAAGACCGCGGACGGGAAGTACTTCCTCTCGGAGGTCCACATCCCCGGGATCGACGGGTTTGCATTTCAGGGCGCGCCCGGGAAGCACACTCATGTGAAGGTGACACCAAAGAAGTCGTAGCTTTGTGAGTTTTGAGCACACGGACCGACAGTGGTCTGGCGCCCGAATACGCGCCGATTGCCCACTGTTTACCCATGTGCCCCCCGATTGAGCTTTCTCGGCTCGAGCCGTCCCTGTTCGATCGTGGCCGGTCTCGGGACCGAGGAAAGGAGGCTCCAGATGACGAAGCACCTGTTCGTCGCGCTGGCGGTGGGGATGCTCGTGGCGGGTCTTGCAGCGAGTACCGCCCAGGCGCAGGACCAGGCCGGCGTCGTCGCGAACATCCCTTTCGAATTCACCGCGGGCGGGAGAGAGTTCGCGGCGGGCCACTATGAGTTTCTCTTCAATGGCTGGCCGACAGCGATCGTGGAGATTCACAGCCAGACGGAAGGTACGACCCTCTTCTCAGCGGTCGTCCGACGCTTCGACAACCCGGACACCCAGGCCGAGGTCGTGTTCGACGTCGTCGGCACGAGGCACTACCTTTCGGAGATCAAGGATCCCGGGATGGACGGCGTCGAGCTTACCGGGGCACCTGGCGAGCACAGCCACACGACCCTGAGCGCGACACGCTCCAGATGACTTCCCATGGGTAGCAGATTGCGGGGCCATCCGCACGGACGGCCCTTGTGTGTTGTCCCGCATTCCCTAGCCGCGCCTCACGACCCCAGCGATGCGACCGGCCACGCTCGAACATTTGGCCCAGGCCGGGTGTGCTAGCCTTTTTGCGTCAGACACGCTGACACGCCGGCCTGCAGTGCCGCACCAAGCTCCCGGGCCGCGTCATGGGGGACGCCATGACACGTGGGTCGTCGCTTCGTGCGTTCGCGAGGAGACGGGCGCCGAGCGCCACGAGCGCCCGGGCCGAAGCGGCTCGGCTCTGGCTTCGAACCGCTGCGGAAGCGGTCGCCCTCGCTTGCGCCCTGGCCAGCTGGGCGCAGCAGCCGATCACAGGCGCCGTCTCGGGGTTCGTGACCGATGAGACTGGAGCCGCGCTTCCGGGGGCCACGGTGACGCTCACCTCCGGACAGGGCGCGAGCACCCTCGTTACCGACCGCACCGGTCGTTTCCTCGCCCCGTACCTGACCCCTGGGACGTACGCCGTGCGAGCCGAGATGGCAGGTTTCGGGGCGGTCGAGCGCCACGATGTCGAGGTGCGGCTCGGCCAGAGAGTCGATCTCACCTTTTCGCTGCCCGTCGGCACGTTTGCGGAGGCGGTCGACGTCAGAGGGGCCAGCCCGGTCATCGACTTTACCTCCGCTAGCGCAAGCACAAACCTGGACGGCAGTCTCCTGTCCCAGATACCGGTCGGGCGCACTCTCGGCGACATCCTGTACCTTGCCCCGGGCGTGTCGAGCGGGGGCGGCACCGGCATCGCCAACCCCTCGATGTCCGGTGCGAGCGGGCTCGAGAACCAGTACACGGTGGACGGAGTCGGTATCAACGAGCCGAGGCGGGGGACGCTTGGGGTCTATTCCGAGGACTACGGCGCGCTCGGAAGCGGGGTTACCTACGATTTCATCGAGGAGATCCAGACCAGGACCGCCGGCGGGGAGGCGGAGTACGCGCAGTCGACCGGCGGCCAGGTCAACGTCGTCACGAAGAGCGGCACGAACGAGTGGCACGGGAGCGCGTTCGCCTACCTCCGCCCCGAGGGGCTCGAGGGCGACCGGCAGGAACTCTCTCTGGACGCCGGCGCGGCCAACACCACCGGGACCCAGGGCTGGGACGCCGGGCTGGCTCTCGGCGGCCCGCTCCTGAAGGACCGCGCCTTCTTCTTCCTGGCCGTCAACCCCCAAGAGGCCCAAACCACGTTCATCGCACCCGAGGGTTTTCCGCTGTATTCGATGGGGGGCGTAGACCGGAACCGCCGCACGACGGCATACGCCGCCAAGGCCACGCTGGAGTTTGGCGGGGGGCACCGGATCGACGCGTCCTTCTTCGGCGACCCATCCGACAGCGACCAGGGACCACAATCACCCGCAACGATGCTGTTCACGAGCACGAGCGCGTTCAGTGCGCTCTCGTATGGGAGCCACAGCCAGACCGCCCGCTACCAGGGGATCCTGAGCACCGCGTGGTTGGTCGAAGGGTCGGTCGGCCACGCGGACGTCACCTTCAAGGAGTACCCCTCGGTCGACGAGTGGCAGGTCACCGACGAGACGACCAAGCCCCCGACCAGCACGGGCGGGAAGGGATCGTTCGAGAAACGCAGCAACGGCTCGAGCTGGCAGTATCAGGTGAAATCGACGCACCTCGTCGGCGCGCACGAGGTGCGGTACGGCGTCGGCTACGAGAGCGTCCATTCCGAGCTTTTCTCGGGCTACACGGGGCCGGCATTCACCCTCGCCGACGGCCAGACGACTGCAACCGGAGCGCTCATCACGGTGCTCTCCGACCCGACGTACGGCCGAATCTACAGGGTCACCCGATCCCGGCTGTCAGCACTGCGGGTCGGCGACCAGCGCTTCCTCGGAGTCTTCGTCCAGGACCGCGCGACGGTCGGAAACCGGCTGACGCTCTCGGCCGGCATCCGCTACGAGCGCCAGGAGCTCGAGGGCAGCACCGCCGCCTTCACGTTCGGGGATAACTGGGCCCCCCGGCTCGGTGTCGTCTTCGACCCAAGCGGCAAGGGTCGGACGAAGGCGTTTGCCAGCTTGGGCGTCTTCTTCGCGAAGATCCCCAGCGACCTCGCCCTGACCGCGTTCAACGCCCTGCGCCGTGTGGTGCGTGCCGACTACTTCGACGCCGCCCTCACCCAGCCGGTCCCGGAGGGCGTGCGGGCCGGCGGCGCGACGACGCACCTGTTGTTCCAGGGCGAGCGTCCGGCCACGGTGGATCCCACCGCCAAGGTCACCTACATCCGGGAGGCTGCCCTCGGATTCGAGTTTCAGGCCGCAGACCACCTCAACCTCGGTGCGCGCTACCTCCACCGCGACATGCCCCGCATCCTCGAGGACGTCGGCACGGCGGCAATGATCTTCTACTTCAGCCACGACCCGGCGTTCTCAAGCGTCGAGTACGTGATCACGAATCCCCGCGACGGCTACCCGGCCACCGTGCAGGACGTGGGATCGTTTCAGGACCCGATCCACCGCTACGATGCCATCGAGTTGACGGCCGACAAGAGCTTCGCCGACAGATGGGTCCTCCTCGCCTCTTACCGCTGGTCACGGCTCTGGGGAACCTACGAGGGGTTCTACGACAACTCGACCAAACAGGCAAAACCCGCCGAGAGCAGCCTTCTCGACTTCCCGACCGACGACCCGACCTTCGCGACGATCGGCGCAGCCCTGTACGGTTTCCAGGGTGACATCAGGTACCAGGGGGACCTCGGGGCTGGGCCGCTCCCCAACGACTGCCCGCATGAGCTCAAGGTCTATGGCGCGTATTCGTTCGACGGCGGGCTGACCGCGGGCGCGGGGCTGACGGCCGCCTCCGGGCGGCCGCTCACACCGTTCGCGACGGACGCGGTCAACAACCGCCAAGGGAGCATCCCCGAGGCACCACGCGGCACCGGCATCACGACCGAGGACGGCTTCAGGACGCGGACGCCTCTCCTGTGGTCGTTCGACCTGCACGGCGACTACGCCTTCGGCCTGAAGTGGGGAGTGGTGCGAGTGACGGCGGACGTTGCGAACCTTTTCAACAACCAGGCCGTCGTTGCCTACGACCAGAACACGCAGCGGAAGTTCGGCGTGACCAACACCGACTTCGGCCGGATCACCCAGTACCAGGAACCGCGGCGCGTCCGGCTCGGGATCCGCCTCGAGCTGTGACGGGGCGGCCGCTGCCTACTCCGTTCTCCCCAGCAGGTTGAGCATGAACGCGTACTGCTGGGCGGTCAGCCTGTACTTCTCCAGGCGGCCGCTGGCTCCGCTGTGCCCCGAAGCCATGTTGGTGACGAGCAGGAGCACGTTGTCGTCGGTCTTGGTGGCTCGGAGCTTGGCCACCCACTTGGCCGGGCTCCAATACGGGACCTGCGTGTCGTTGAACGCCGCGGTCACGAACATCGGAGGGTACGCCTGAGCCTTGACGTTGTCGTACGGGGAGTACGAGAGCAGGTAGTCGAAGACCTCCCTGCTGCTCGGGTCGCCCCACTCCTCGTACTCGACGGTCGTTAGCGGAAGGTCCGGGTTCAGGCTGTCCGTGGCCACATCCGTCCAGGGGACCTCGGCGATGATCGCCCTGAAGAGCAACGGCCGCCAGTTGGCCACGACGGTCATTAGCATGCCCCCGGCACTCTTCCCAGTGGCGAACAGCTTCGCGGGATTGGTGTACTTTTTCGCGACCAAGTAGTCGGCACACGCGATGAAGTCGGAGTAGGTGTTCTTCTTGTGGAGAAGCTTGCCGTCCTCGTACCACGCGCGTCCCAGCTCCCCGCCGCCGCGCACGTGGGCAATGGCGTAGACGAAGCCGCGGTCCAGCAGGCTGATGCGGTCCGACTCGAAGCCGGGCCTGCAGACCTCCATGCTCCCGTACGCGCCGTAACCGCA
>DATKMD010000038.1:0-35866 GCA_035542075.1 Thermoanaerobaculaceae bacterium | reverse complement strand
GAGGGCGTATCCCACGAGCGACGCGATGACGATCCACCGCGAAGCTACAAGGATTGCCGAAGGGACGTCTACCATCCGGAGGTGCTCAGCTGCCGCTAGCACTGCCGCGATGGTCACCGCTCCCAGCACGAAGAGGACCGTTCGGGAGTTCGTCCCGCTCACGAGTGGTCGCTGCGTTGCATCGCCCTGTCGCGCTGGCTGACCAGGCTGCACCCTGCCAGTCTAGCGAAACCCGCCGTCGGTGCGAGCCGAAAGCCCGGTTCACCCCTGGCCCGCACCTGTCAGGGTAGCGACTCGCCCGGGAAACGCCGTCCGACCACGTGTGGCGTCCTTGGCCTCCATGGCGTGGTGGGCTCTTCGGATACTGACCGGTCGCGGAGGAACGGGATCGTCACGGTGCTTGCGAGCGGCTCGGAGTTGCGATCAGCGCAGAAACTCGCAGGCGATCGTCCCCTCGGCGACCCACTCGGCCGGGCCCGAGAGGCGCACAGGGCAGGCCGGCGGCGCACCTTCGGGCTCGACGACCAACACCCGCCCCGATGCCGTGCGCACCGCAGCGGGCGCCGGCACCCAGCCTTCGGCAAGCGCCACAAGCGCCGCAGCAACGTCCCCGGAGCCGCAGGAGAGGGTCTCCCCCTCCACGCCGCGCTCCCATGAGCGCACCGCGAGCTGATGCGCTTCCACCTGCGTGAAGTTGACGTTGGCGCCGCCCCCGCCGAGTTCCGGGTGGCTCCGCAGCGCGGGCGCCAGAGGCTCCAGGGCACGCTGCGAGAAGTCGGGCCAGCTCACCGGCACTACGACCTGCGGCACCCCGACCACCAGGTAGCGGGCGGTCACCGTCGAGCCGACGACATCGAGGTTCCGCCACGGCTGCACGTCCGTCGGGGCGGGCAGGCGCAGTGTCACCCGTTCCCCCTCGACCGCTGCGGGAATCGCGGCGTACCCGGTCACCAGCACCATCTCGCACCACCCCCAGCGGTCGGCGGCGAAGCGGGCCGCACAGCGGGTCGCGTTGGCGCAGAACGCGGCCTCTGAGCCGTCGGCGTTCCAGTACACCAGCCGGGCCTCAGCGTCGCCCTCCGGCTGCAGAAGCAGGACTCCGTCGGCGCCGAGGCCGAAACGGCGGTGGCATAGACGCGAGACGAGCGGCGGGAGCTTTGCCTCGAGCGACGCGTCGGAGCGCCCGTCGAACAGGAGAAAATCGTTGCCGGCGCCGTGCAGCTTTGCGAATCTCACGCGCCCGTCCGCACCTTGCAGTACACCGCGTCCGACTGGTTGCCCGCGGCATCCACGACCTTCACCGCGTACTCGAGATCGCCGGCGGCCGGCGAGGTGTCTATGTACTCGGTACCCTTGAATGCCTCCTCCAGATGCGCCCAGCCGCCCTCCCCCTGCCGGCGGAAGACCTTGTAGGTGACGTTGGGCTCTAACGACGGCTCCCAGCGCAGCTGCACCTGGCCGGGCTCAGGCAGGCAGATGAACGAGGTTAGGCGTTCGGGCGGGTAGACATCGGGGTAGGGCACCTCAAGCTCCGCGCTCGGCGCGCTGGCAGCCAGCTTGAGGAAAGAGCGCACCCGGTAGCTCCACGTCCGCTCCTGCTGGGCGGTGGTGTCGAGGAACGACGGCTGGTCGATCCCGAGGGGCGAGATCACCTCCCACGCCGCCTCTGGCGAGGCACGCCGCTCCACGACATAGCCGAAGCCCGGGACCTCGTCCCAGCAGAGCGCGATCCCATTCGCCTGCGGCTTGGCCTGGAGGCCAGTGGGAGTGGGCGGCACCGGCCGCGGCTCCCAGCTGACGATGTTGGAGAGCGCCGAGGGTGTGCCGTCCTTGCGGCGGGAGCGAACCGCATACCAGAGGGTGGGCAGCGACGTCCCGGTCGGCATTGCCGGCAGCGCGTCCCGGTAGGTGAGGGAACTTCCGCGGGTGGCGGCCTGCAGCGAGGGGCCCTCCAGCCGCGCCGCTAGCGTGCCGCGGCCCAGCATGAGCTGGTGCCGGAGCTCCTCCCCCTGCGGCCCAGTGCCGACCTGTTCCTGCCCTGGCGGCACCTCCAGACGCCACACCTCGACGCGCGCCAGGTCGGTCAGCGGCTGACCGCCCCTGGTCAGCTGGGGGTAGGACCAGGACAGCACGACCTCAGTCCCATCCTGGTAGGCCGTCAGGTTCGTCGTGGTCTCTGGAACCTCGATGATCGGCGGCAGGGGTGGCAGCTTCCGCCCGCACGCGGCGAGGGCCACGAACATCAGGGCGAGCGGCAGGCGCCACGGCCGTCGCATCGCGCTCACTGTAGCAAACACGCGCGAAACGCGAGGTGTCCCCCGTGCCTCCCCTGGCGCGTTTACAGGATGTAGCGGGCGAGGTCCTCCCGCCCCAGCAACGGTGCGAGCCCCTCACGCACTCTCGCGCTATCCAGAACCACGTGGCTCCCGCGGTGCTCCGGGGCGGTGAAGGAGATCTCCTCGAGCACCCGTTCCAGTACGGTGGTGAGGCGCCGCGCCCCGATGTTCTCGCCGGTGCGGTTGAGCTCCGCGGCGATCCGCGCCAGCTCGCTCACACCTTCCGGCGTGACCTCCAGTTCGACGCCCTCCGCGGCGAGCAGGGCCTGGTGCTGCTTGACGAGCGCGTGTTCGGGCTCGGTCAGGATTCTCGCGAGATCGGCCTCCGAGAGCGCTTCGAGCTGCACGCGCACCGGGAAGCGCCCCTGCATCTCCGGGATCAGATCCGAAGGTTTGGCAACGTGGAATGCACCAGCTGCGATGAACAGGACGTGGTCGGTTGTGACTGACCCGTAGCGTGTGTTGACCGTGGTCCCCTCGACAAGGGGAAGTAGGTCGCGCTGCACGCCCTCGCGCGAGACGTCGGGGCCCGCGCCAGTGGTTCCGGAGCGCGAGGCGATCTTGTCGATCTCGTCCAGGAAGACGATGCCGCTCTCCTGGGCGCGCTCCACGGCTTCCCTCTCCACCACCTCGCGCTCGACCAGTCGCTCCACTTCCTCCGCCTCGAGCAGCTTGCGGGCTTCCTTCACCGTCACCTTCCGCCGCTCCCGCCTCGTGAAGGCGCCCCCGAGCGCGTCGCGCAGGTTCATCTCGAGGCTCTCCATCCCTTGGCCGCCGAACAGGTTGAGGACCGGCATGCGGGTCTGCGCCACATCGACTTCGACCTCCCGCTCCTCCAGCGACCCCTCCCGCAGGAGACGGCGCAGGGCGCGCCGCGACTCCTCCCGCTCACCGCTCGGATCTGCGGGCAGCAACAGCTCCACCAAACGTTCCTCGGCCGCCCGTTGTGCCACCACCTGCACCGAGGCCGCGCGCTCCTCCCGTACGGCCGCGACCGCGGCCTCTACGAGGTCGCGCACGATCGAATCCACGTCCCGCCCGACGTAGCCGACCTCGGTAAACTTCGAGGCCTCCACCTTCACGAACGGGGCGTTGGCCAGCCGTGCCAGGCGGCGGGCGATCTCGGTCTTTCCAACGCCCGTAGGCCCGATCAGGATGATGTTGGCCGGCATCACCTCACGCCGCAGATCATCCGGCAGTTGCCGCCGCCGCCACCTGTTCCGCAGGGCGACCGCCACCGCACGCTTGGCGGCGCCCTGCCCGACGATGTAGCGGTCCAGCTCGGCGACGATCTCGCGTGGGGTGTACTCGCGCGCCGTCACGGTGCCACCTCCACGGTCACGTGGTCGTTTGTGTAGAGGTCGATCCCCGAGGCGATGCGGAGCGCCTCGCGCGCCACTTCGGCGGACTCCAGGTCCGAGTGCGCGATGAGCGCGCGGGCCGCCGCCAGGGCCACCGGCCCCCCTGACCCGATCCCCAGAACCCCATCGTCCGGCACCACGACCTCGCCCGAGCCCGAGAGCAGCAAGAGGTGATCGCGGTCTGCCACGATCATCATCGCGTCCAGATGGCGCAAGGCACGGTCGGTTCGCCACTCGCGCGCCAGCTCAACCGCGGCGCGCTCCAGATTGCCGGAGAACTCCTCGAACTTGACCTCGAAGCGCGTGAACAGCGCGAGGGCGTCGGCAACCGAACCCGCGAACCCCGCGAGCACCTTGCCACCGCCCAGGCGGCGGAGTTTCGTCGCCCCGTGCTTCAGAATCGTGTTGCCGAGCGTTACCTGCCCGTCGCACGCCATCGCGGTGGTCCCGTCGCGGCGCACGGCGCAGATCGTGGTGTGGTGCCACTCCTCCCGCATCGGACACCTCCGCGCAGAGCGTAGCAAAAAAGGTCGCTCGCGGACGCGGCCGGTGCCTGTATCCTTGAGAGCTATGCCGACCGGTGAGCTTGCCGCCCTCGGGACCGCGATGTGCTGGTCGGCCACCGGTCTGTTCTTCGCGGAGGCAGCGAGGCGGATCGGCGCCCTGCGGGTCAACCTGCTCAGGTTGCCGCTGGCGCTGGGGCTGCTCTCCCTGGCGCTAGCCGCAACCGACGCGACGTTCGCCTCGATCGACGCAACGCGCGCCGCCTATCTCGCCGCCAGCGGAGTCGTGGGTTTGGTGATCGGTGACCTGGCGCTGTTCGAGGCGATGCGCCGCATCGGGCCACGCCTCGCCTTCCTGATCATGTCGCTGGCCCCGATCTCCGCATCGTTCGCCGGGCTCCTGCTCCTCGACGAGCGTCCGGGGCGGCTGGCGCTGCTCGGGATCCTCGTCACGCTGGCCGGCGTGGTCTGGGTGGTCGGCGAGCCTCGAAAGGGTGAGCCTCGGGGTTCCCACGAGGCGATCGGGGTGGCGCTCGCAGTGCTCGGTGCGGTCTGTCAAGGCGTCGGGCTGGTCCTGGCCAAGGTGGGAATGGCCGGCGAGGTGTCCCCCCTTGCCGCCACCTGGGTACGGATGGGCACTGCCACCGCCGTCATTTGGGCGCTCACAGCACTCGCAGGACGGGTCCGCGGCCTCCAGGTGGTGGACGCTACGCAACGCGCCTGGCTCCCGATCGTGGGAGGGGCGTTCTTCGGGCCGTTCCTCGGTGTGTGGCTTTCGCTGGTCGCGGCGCGCCTCACGGACGTGGGGATCGCCGCCACGATCATGGCGACCACCCCCGTGCTGGTAATCCCGATCCTGATGATCACCGAGCGCTACCGCCCCACGGCGCGGGCGCTGATCGGCACGGTCGTCACGGTCGTCGGCGTCGCCCTGCTGTTCGCCAGCTGACGCCGCCGGGACGGTCACGCCTTCGGATGCGCTTTGCGGTACGCGTCCATCAAATGCGCGAGGTCGAGGTGGGTGTACCGCTGCGTCGTGGAGAGCGAGGCGTGGCCGAGCAACTCTTGGATCGCGCGCAGGTCCATGCCCGCCTCCAACAGGTGCGTGGCGAACGCGTGACGCAGCGTGTGCGGGTGCAGGTGCTGCACCAGAGCCACCTGACGGACCGCGACGTTCAGGATGCGCCGCAGCGACCGGTCGGAGAGCCTGCCGCCGCGCTGGTTCACGAACAGCGGCTCACCGGCCGCGAGCGATCCGGCCTGCGCGCGCCACGCCGCGCGGTCGGGAAGGTACGCGCGCATCGCCCGTTCCGCCTCCCGGCCGAACGGCACGAGGCGCTCTTTTCCCCCCTTGCCGCGCACTCGCGCCAGACGGCGTGAGAGGTCCACGTCGTCGAGCTCGAGACCAACCAGCTCGCGCGCCCGCAACCCCGACGCGTAGAGAAGCTCGAGAGCGGCCCGGTCGCGGCGCCCGGCCGGGGTCGCGGGCAACGCCTCCAGCAGCTCACCGAGTTGCGACGCCGTGACGATCTCGGGCAATTTCCGCGGAGCCCGCGGGGTCGGCACGACCTTCGCCGGATTCGCACCCACGGCCCCTTCACGCCCGAGGAAACGGAAGTAGGTCCGAAGCGCAGCCAGCGCGCGTTGTGCCGACACCCTGGCAAGGCGCCGGGAGTGCAGGTGGGCAAGGTAGGCCCGGATCACGTTCGGGTTCACGCGCGCAGGGTCGCCGCAACCCATCTCGGTACGGGCAAACTCTGAGAACTGCCCCACCTCGCGCTCGTACGCGCGCAGCGTGTGTGCGGAAAGGTTGCGCTCGTCGCGCAGATAGGCGGTGAACTCCTCGAGAAGCCAAGGCACGAAAGCATTCTACCCGTCCGTACGCGGTGGTACCCTCGCGTTCGAGATGCCAGGGGGAAAGCGAATCTCCAGCCGCACGGTGCGCCTGCGCGCCGCGGTGGTGTTGATCCTGGCTGTGCTTGGCATCGGTCTCCTGCTCGTTCCGGCAAGGCGCCCCGTTTCACCGCACGCTGCCGCAGGGACGCCCTTTGCCTGGCACGAGGACGCGCGGTGGGAGGCTCTCGAAGCTGCATTCCTCCAGGCGCGATCCGCCGGATGCGAGGCCCTCGCACCCCGCATCCAGCAGACGCTCGGCGCCGGCCACCGTCTCCTGGATAACGTGATCTCCAGCCAACCCGCGCCCCAGAACGCCAGCTTCGACGATCTCGAACGCACCACCTTCGACCTCGGATCGATGGTGGCCGCCTGTCCGCAGACCATACCCGACTACCTCGCGTTCGCCGGCAGGATGCGATCGGTCGTCAAGCGGCAGTCGCGGTCGTGGGGCATGGGCGAGCCCGCCACCCGCGACAGGCTCTACCGCCTGCTGTATGGAGGGCGGGCCGCGGTGGAAGAGGCCATGCTCCAGGCGCCCCGGGCAGAGGCGCCCGCCCTCCTCCGCGGCGAGGACGAACCCTCCTCCACCCCTTCGGCCGAGATCCTCGGCGTGCGCATCCACAGTGGGGACATCCTCGTGTCGAGGGGCGGTGCCCCCACCTCGGCGCTGATCGCCCGGGGCAGCGACTACCCGGGGAATTTCTCCCACGTGGCTCTCGTCCACGTGGACGGTGGATCCGGGGCCGCCTCGGTGGTCGAGGCCCACATCGAGCGGGGCGTCGCAGTCGCCACCCTCCCCGAGTACCTGAAGGATGTGAAGCTGCGTGTGATGGTGCTGCGCCTGCGCGCCGATTTGCCGCAGATCGCCACGAACCCGAACCTCCCGCACGAGGCTGCTACTGCCGCCCTTGCCGACGCCCGTCGCCATCACATCGCGTACGACTTCGCGATGGACTTCTCGGACCACCGCAAGCTCTTCTGCTCGGAGGTGGCCTCTGCGGCGTACGAGCCCTTCGGCATCACACTCTGGATGCGCCTCTCGACCGTCTCCTCACCCGGGCTCGCGCGGTGGCTGGCGGGGTTCGGGGTGACGCACTTCCGGACGCAGGAGCCCTCCGATTTGGAGTACGACCCGCAACTCGTCGTCGTGGCCGAGTGGCGCGACCCGGCGACGCTGTTTGCGGATCACGTGGACAACGCCGTGGTGGACGCGATGCTCGAAGGCGCCGAGCGAGGGGCCACGCTCGACTACCCGTGGTCCCTGCTGGCGCCGGCGCGCCTGGCCAAGTTCTACAGTTGCGTTCTCAACGCCTTCGGCCTGGTGGGGCCGGTGCCGGAAGGGCTCTCGGCCGAGGGCGCGCTGCGCACGCAGCGCTTTGACCAGATCCACGCCGCAATCAGGGACCGGCTGCGGCACGCCTCGCAGCAGTTCGAGCGCGTGCACGGGTACGTCCCACCTTACTGGGAGCTGGTCAAGCTGGCACGCGAAGCGAGCCTCGAGATCGAGAGGCGCGGCGGTGGCTGAGCCAACGGGAGCACCCGCCGGCGGCGCCCGCATCTACGTTCTGCACAAGCCGCGCAGGTTTGTGGTCTCGAGGGTTCGCGAGGGCGGAGCGAGGACCGTGTTCGAGTTGCTGCCCGACCTCTACCGGGAGTGGTTCGCGGTGGGCCGCCTCGACAAGGACTCGGAGGGGCTGCTGCTGTTCTGCAATGACCCTCGCCTCGCCCAGCGCCTCATGGACCCCGGTGGGGTCGCGAAAAGCTACCTGGTCACGGTGCGGGGGTTCCCCCGCGGACCGGACCTCGCGAAGGTACGGCGGGGTGGGGTGCTGATCGATGGCCAGCCGACGCTGCCGGTCGAGGTGACCGCCCTCGGCAAGGCCCCGCGCGGCGGCACTCGTCTGAAGGTGATCCTGCGCGAGGGGCGCAACCGGGAGATCCGCCGGCTGGTCGCCTTTGCCGGGTTCAAGGTCCGCCGCTTGGTCCGGGTCGCGGTGGGCCCTCTGGAGCTCGCCGATCTCCCCGAGGGGGAGGGCCGCGAGCTCGCGCCCGAGGAGGTCGCCGCCCTCCGCACTCTCGTTAAGTACTGAACCAGCGCCTCGCGCGTCGTGAACATCTTGGGTGTCAGACGTTCCGCTCGACCGTTTCGTCGTGTGCCGCAGGCCGGACGGGTACCGGCCAGGGGAACGCTCCACGCCACCTCGCAATCGCCTCCAGCGCCGCCTTGACGCACACCGCGCGGCGGGCGCCCTTCTCGCGCGGCATTTCGATCGGCGGGTCCGCCATGAGGCCCCAGGCGGCGTTGGCGGGCTGGAAGCGGTGCGGCGGACGCTCCGTGAGGTGGCGGATGAGGCCGCCGTGAGCGGTCCAGATGGGCAGATTGGGGGCGTCCAAGCCTCGCAGTTCCGCCGCCAGGTACAGCGCCGCAACCAACCCGACCGCGGCGGACTCCACGTAACCCTCGACCCCCGTGAGCTGCCCCGCGAGCCGCAGCGTTGGGCTGCACCTTACCCTCAGCTGCGCGTCCAGGTGCTTCGGAGCGCAGATGAACGTGTTGCGATGGATCGTCCCGAGCCGGGCGAAGCGAGCCCGCCCGAGCCCAGGGATGAGGCGGAACACCCGCTGCTGCGCGCCGAACGTCATCCGGGTCTGGAAGCCCACCAGGTTCCACAGGGTGGCCGCCAGGTCGTCACGCCGCAGCTGCACGACCGCGTGAGGGATCCGTCCGGTTCGCGGATCGCGCAAACCCACCGGCTTCATCGGGCCGTAACGCAGGGTGTCGATGCCGCGCTCCGCCATCACCTCGATCGGCAGGCACCCCTCGAAGTAGGGCACCTCACGCTCGAACTCCCTCACCGCCACTTTCTCCGCAGCGCGCAGCGTCTCCACAAACCCGACGTACTCCTCCCGGCTCATCGCGGCGTTGAGGTAGTCGTCGCCGCCCTTGCCGTAGCGCGACGTGCGGTACAGTTCTTCCATCTCGAGCGAGTCCGCCGTCACCACCGGGGCGATTGCATCGAAGAACGACAGCGAGCCTTCCCCCAGCAACGCCGTGAGACAGGCATGAAGCGCCTCCGAGGTGAGCGGCCCGCTGGCGACGATCGTGGGCCCGGCCGGGAGATCGCGCACCTCCTCCCGCATCACCGTGATGAGAGGATGGCCGAGGATGGCACCCTCAACCGCCGCGGCAAATCCCTCCCGGTCGACCGCGAGTGCGTCGCCCGCCGGCAGCGCCGCCGCCCGCGCTGCCGCGATGATGAGGGAACCCAACGACGCCATCTCACGCTTGAGGAGGCCGACTGCGTTCTCCGGGTTGTCGGAGCGCAGGGAGTTGGAGCACACCAACTCGGCGAGCGTGCCGGTCTGGTGCGCGGGGGTGGTGGCCGCCGGCCGCATCTCGAAGAGAAACACCCGGATCCCCGCGCACGCCAGTTGCCATGCCGCCTCGCACCCGGCGAGGCCGCCCCCGACCACGGTCACCGTATCCGTCATGCCTTCTCGGCGGTCTCCGCCGGGCCGCGGAAGTCGCACCCCTCCCGTGCGCACACCCACTCCACCCCGCGGCGCACCGTCTTCTTCTCCATCAAGAACGAAGCACCGCACGACGGACAGGCATGCGCGACGGGCTTGGCCGGCAGCGTGAAGGTGCACTTCGGATACCGGTTGCACCCCCAGAACGCGCGCCCGCGTCGCGAGCGCTTCTCGACGATCTCCCCCTCGCCGCACGAGGGACACATCACCCCGGAGGGCGTGTTGGGGCTCGTCGTTGCGGTGACCAGCTTGCGCGTGCCCTTGCACTCCGGGTACCGTGAGCACGCCCAGAACTGCCCGAAGCGGGATCGCTTGAGCACCATCGGCGCACCGCACTCCGGGCAGGCCGGGGGCTCCTCCGACATACCAGGCGCACCAGGCTCACGGGTGGTCTTGCACGTCGGGTAGTTCGAACACCCCAGGTACTCCCCGTAACGCCCGAAGCGCAGCACCATCGGAGCACCACATGTCGGGCAGGTCTCTTTGGTCTCCACCCCCTGCCCCTTCACCGAGGTCATCTCGACCTTCGCGCGCTCTAAGTCATCCGTGAACGACGCCCAGAACTTGGCGAGAGCCACGCGCCAGTCAAGCTTGCCCTCGGCGATTTCGTCGAGTTGCTCCTCCATGCGCGCCGTGTACGACTCGTTGATGAGATCCCCAAAGGAGGCGGTAAGCAGACGGTTCACCAGCTTGCCGAGTTCGGTCGGGAAGAAGGTCCCTTTCTTGCGCTCGACGTAGGAGCGGTCGGAGAGGGTGGCGATGATCTGGGCATACGTCGAGGGGCGGCCGATCCCGTCCTCCTCCAGGGCCTTGACCAGGGTGGACTCGGTGAAGCGCGGCGGCGGCTGGGTGAACTTCTGCGCCGAGATGAGCTCCTCGAGGCCGAGCGCTTCCCCCTCGGTGAGGGCGGGCAGCTTCCTGGCCGTGGGTTCCTCTTCCTCCTGCTCCTGGGGGGGTTTCTCGACGGGCGTCTCCTCCTCGCGGTAGACCCGCAGGTAGCCGGCTTCCACCTCGATCTCGCCCCGGGCCTTGAAGCCGTACCGACCGGCCTCCACCAGCACATCGGTCACGTCGAACAGCGCCGGCTTCATCTGGGACGCCACGAACCTCTGCCAGATCAACGTGTAGAGCTTGAGCTCGTCGCCCGCCAGGTGGCGCGCCATCGCCTCCGGAGTGCGCGCGGGATCGCTGGGTCGGATGGCCTCGTGGGCGTCCTGCGCCTCCGACCGGTTCTTGAAGAAGTTGGGCTTGTCGGGAAGGAATTCGTTGCCGTAAGTCCCGGCGATGAGCTCACGCGCCGCGGCAACCGCCTCCGCCGCCACCCGCACCGAGTCGGTCCGCATGTAGGTGATGAGGCCAACCCGCTCCCCGCCGCCGAGATCCACACCCTCGTAGAGCTTCTGCGCCAGCTGCATGGTCTTCCGCACGGGAAAGTGGTGGCGCTTGTACGCGGCCTGCTGGAGCTTGGCGGTCACGAAGGGCGGCGCCGCTTTCTGCTGACGACGCCGCTTCGCGACCTTGGCGACGACGAAGTGCTCGCGCTCGACCTCCGCCTTCACGGCCGCAGCGGTCTCGCCGTCGTGCACGATGAACTTCTTGCCGCCACGCTGGGCCAGCCGCGCGACGAACGTCGGTGGCTGGGCAGCAGCCAAGCGGGCGTCCAGGTGCCAGTACTCCTCGGGGACGAACGCCTCGATCTCCGCCTCGCGGTCGCAGATCATCTTGAGCGCGACCGACTGGACCCGCCCCGCGGAGAGTCCGCGCTTGACCTTGTCCCAGAGCAGCGGGGAGAGCTTGTAACCCACCAACCGGTCCAGCACCCGGCGCGCCTGCTGGGAGTCGATGAGGTGGTGGTCGAGGGGGCGCGGGTGGGCGATCGCCTCCTGAACCGCACGCTTCGTGATCTCGTGGAAGAGGACCCGCTCGACCGGCTTCCCCGTCCCTCCCAGGAGGGTGGCCAGGTGCCACCCGATCGCCTCACCCTCCCGGTCGGGGTCGGTTGCAATCAGCACCCGGACGGCCTTTCCTGCCGCCTGCTGGATCTCGGCGATCACCTTGCGCTTGGCCGGCAGTGGTCGGTAGACCGGCTCGAACCCGTGCTCGACGTCGATGCCGAGCTCGTTCTTCGGCAGGTCCACCACGTGCCCGACCGAGGCCACGACCGCGTACCCCTTGCCGAGGTAACGACCCAGCGTTCGCGCCTTGGCAGGCGACTCCACGATCACCAACGACTCGTCCACGGTTCCTCCGGGGGTGCACTCTAGCAGCGCTGTCAAGGAGGCGCGGGATTCAGCTCATCCTCGTCCCTCGTTGAGGACACCTCGTGTCCCCTGACAGCCGCGCCGCCTGCGCTCGCACGCGGCCCGTGGCGCGCCAGTTTCGCCCGCGTTGGCACACGCCTTGCTCGGGGCAACGGTGCGCGCGGTTGGCGCGGATGAGGGGGATCGATGCGTGTCAACCCGATCTTGACGGTGCTGGGGTCTGCGCTGGTGCTGGCGACGACCCTCGCGTGCTCCACCGCAACGCCCACCGAGACGGCAGGCGTGGAGCGCATCGGCCGGACGATGCTTCGCTACCGCGGCCCGGAGCTCGAGGTCACCCTCAGCTACGGCTTCGCCAACGCGAACCTCGGCGAGGAGTGGCTGTTTGTCGACACTGCGATCACTGGCAACGTCCGCGAATCGGTGGAGGTCAAGCGCGACAGGATTGCCGTCCGCACCCCATCGGGTGACATCGTCCCCCTGGCGTCGCAGCGGGAGTTCGGGGAAGCCTACGGGAAGCTCGCCGCTGCCCTCGCGCGGGCCGACGTTGCCGCCCAGCCCATCGGCAACTACCCGGAGCGTCGCGTGACTGGGCTCGACTTCCTCGTTGTTCCGGGGACGGGGGTCTCGCTCGAATCAGTCTGGGTCAACGACCGGAACGTCGCGATCGGGCGGCTCTTCTTCGACCTCCCGATGGGGATCCAGGCGGGGTCCTACGAGTTGCGGATCGATCTCGAGGAGACCAAGATCCGGATCCCGTTCCGCCTGGGTGAGGGTCAGGGACCCGGGGAGATGTGAGCGCGGAGGTAGCGACCGTCCGCCAGCCGTTCGACCCGGCCAGCAAGCTCCAAGGCGAGGAGCGCCTCGAGGACCTGGGCGACCGGCAAGTGGCTCTCGGCGGCGAGCCGGTCCACGGTCATCGCCTCGCCCGGTCGGATCAGCGCCAGCAGCGGCGGTTCTTCTTCCCCTTGCGGCTGTGGGGGCCGGGGCGGCAGCCCCAGCGCTCCAAGCACATCGTCGGCGGTGAGTACCGGCGTCGCGCCCGCGCGCAGCAGGCCGTTCGGCCCGGCCGACAGACGCGAGAACACGGATCCCGGGACGGCCATCACCTCGCGCCCCTCCTCGAGCGCGAGACGCGCGGTGATCAGCGCCCCCGACCGCTCGTCCGCCTCGACCACGACCACCACCTCCGAGAGACCGGCGATGATCCGGTTGCGCTCGGGAAAGTGGTGAGCCAGCGGGGCGCACCCCGGTGGGTATTCGGTGGCGAGGCAGCCGCAGGCGGCGATCTCCTCCGCGAGCGCGCCGTGCTCGGGAGGGTAGACGCGGTCAGGGCCGGCGCCCCAGACCGCAGCGGTCGGACCACCGACGGCGAGCGCACCGCGGTGCGCGGCGGCGTCCACCCCCCGCGCCATGCCGGAGACGACGGCGACGCCCGCACGCGCCAGTTCCCGGCCCAGATATTCGGCGACCTCGCGCCCGTAGGCGGTGGCGTGTCGCGCACCAACGAGCGCAACCGCGTGCCCCTCGGGGAGGACTCCCCGCACGAACAGTCCAAGTGGCGGGTCCGCGACGCTGGCCAGGCGCTCCGGAAACTCGGCCTCCCCCGCCACCACGAAACGCCAGCCCAGTTTCGAGAGCTGAGCCTCGACCTCCGGCACGCGGCCCTCGAGCACGGTCCTGACTTCGGCTGCCCCCACGCCCGTCCGCTCGGGATCCGCGAGGAAAGAGCGCGCAAACTCACGGGCGGAGCGGCCCCCGTCGGGTTTCGCGACGACACAGGCGAGGCAGAAACGCGACTCGGAGATGCGGGCCTCCTGTTTTCCTATAATAGGCGGTTGCAGGGGGGCCTATGCGGTACGGGCTAGCGGTTCTCGGGCTTGCACTCCTCTCCGGCGCGTGCGCCAGCAGCAACAGTCCCAAGGCGCAGGCGAACGCGGAGATGGGGTTCGGAGTCGATGCGGCGCAGCGTAGCTACTGGCAGGAGGCGCTCTTCCGGTTCGAGAGGGCGCGCGCCCTTGAACCCCAGAACGGGAAGCTCCTCAACAACCTGGCGGTGGCACTGGAGGCGCTCGGGCGCTACGACGAGGCGCTGGCCACCTACAAACAGGCGCTCCAGGCGACACCAAAGAACAGCGTCATCCGCAGGAACTATGCCCGCTTCGCCGAGTTCTACACCAGCTACGCCAAGGGCGTGAAGCCCAAGGAGGGCCCCGATGCGCCTCACTAGGGTGCCGGCCGCCCTCTGCATCGTTTCCTCTGCCCTGGCCGTTGGGTGCACGGGGCTGACGTCCGAGGTCCAGTTGGCCCTGCCGGTGCGCTCCAAACTCGCCTTCACCGGCCACGAAAAGCTCTACATCGGCCCGTTCGTGCGCGAGAGCAAGGGAGACGAGAAGGCACCAGACCTCGCGTTCGACGTCTCCAGGGAATTCGAGCGCTACCTCCGCAAGCTCCTCCGCAAGGAGGGGAAGTTCGTACTCGTTCCCGCGGTCGAAGGCGTCCGCCCCCCGACGTCCGATCCACTCCGCCTGGCCAAGAGTGCCGACTTCTGGCGCGACCTGGGCACCCAGACCGGAGCCGACTACATCGTCGCCGGCTCCATCGATTTCCAGGTGCAGGACCGCACCGCCTACCAGATGCAACCCTACGAATCCCCCACCACCGGCGCGACGTACTACCGCAACGTCCTCGTGGAGCAGACCGGCTTCTCCTACGACATCATGCTCGACATCTACGATGGCCGGACGGGGGCCGTCGTCTTCGAGCAGCCACTCAAGGACTTCCAGGAGAAGCCGGAGCGCAACTTCGACGAGTTCACCGGCATGTTCGCGAACCTCTTCGCGCTCGAGAACCAGATCATCGGCGTCTTCGTGCCCCGCACCGTCAAGACCAAGCGCGTGCTGTTCACCCCCTAGGGAGGCAGTTGATGAAGGTCCGCCTGGTCGTGGCTCTCCTCGCCCTCTCGCTCGCGGGGCCCGCACTCGCCCAACAGTTCGGCAAGAACAAGGTCCGCTACGACACCTTCAAGTGGGAGGAGTACCCGACGCCACACTTCCGGATCTCCTTCTACGACCGCGAGGCCGCCTCGCTGCCCAAGCTCGCCTCATTTGCTGAAAGCGCCTACGACGAGCTCGCCCGAAAGCTCAACTACCAGATCGCCGAGCCGATCCCGCTTCTCGCGTACGCGACGCACGCCGAGTTCGAGCAAACCAACGTGATCGACCAGTTCATCCCGGAGGGCGTCGGGGCGTTCGCAGTGCCCGCGCGGAACCGAATGGTGCTCCCGGTGGACATGCCCGATGAGCGCCTCCAGCAACTCATCCAGCACGAGCTCACGCACGTCTTCCAGTACGAGATCATGTTCCAGGGGAAGCTGGGCAAGGCACTCGCGACCAATCCGCCCCAGTGGTTCATGGAGGGCATGGCCTCCTACTTCGGCAACGACGAGGACGCCATGGCGAGGGCGGTCATGCGCGACGCCGTGGCGTCCGACCGCGTGCCATCGGTCATGACTGAGCCCCAGGGGTACTATGCGTACCGCTACGGACACATGGTGTTTCAATTCGTCGAGTCCGAGTGGGGGCCAGACGGCCTGCGGGACTTCATATTCGAGTTCCGCAACACCCTCGGCAGCGGGATGGCGAAGACGTTCAGCAGGGCGTTCGACCTGACGCCCGAGGAGTTCGATTCGCGTTTTCGCGCCTGGCTGCGCAAGTACTACCAGCCAGCCATCTCTAACCGCGCGGAGCCGCGGGAGTTCGGCCCGGAGTTCCATATCATGGGGCCGGAGGGGACGCGGTCCTACGAGACTTCGCCCATCGCATCCCCCTCGGGCGACCTCATTGCAGCCTTCTCAACCTACCGCGAGGAGCCCGACATCGTCCTGCTCGGCGTGCCCGACCGCTCCCGGTTCAGCACCCTGACCCCAAAGAACACCACGAGCTACCAATACCTGGTGGCCCAGATGTTGACGGTCGGCCCGGATCGCGGTCGCGACCTCGCCTTTTCCCCAGCTGGCGACCGCGTGGCGGCCTTCGCCCGTCACGAGCGGGGCCGCATGCTCGTGCTCTTCAACGTGCTCTCCGGCGGCATCGAGCGCACGATCCCGATCCCGGTGGACCAGGCGATGGAACCCGCCTACTCACCCGACGGAAAGACCATTGCCTTCCACGCGTATGCCGGTGGCCGTGCCGACATCTACCTCCTCGACCTCGCGTCCGAAGGGATCACGAACCTCACCAGTGACGACGCCTACGACAGCGATCCTGCGTTCACGCCCGACGGTAAGCGCATCGTGTACAGTTCGCAGGCGGCCGAGTACTCCAAGCTCTACGAGATCTCCCTTGCCGACCCCAAGCAGCGGCAGCAGCTCACCTTCGGGCCGGGCAACGACGAGGGGAGCTCGTTTTCACGCGACGGAAAGCGCCTCGTCTTCACCTCCGACCGCGACAGTGGCATCTACGATATCTACACCCTCGACCTCGAGAACCAGTCGCTCGCGCGTCTGACGAACGTCATCGGGGCCGCCATCAACCCGGTCGTGGTGCCAACCCGCGCCGGCGAGCGCGTCGTCTACCAGGCCTACACCAAAGGGCACTACTGGCTCTTCGAGACCGATCCCACTCAAGGTCGACCGGTAGGCAAGGAGGAGACCCCCCAGGAGGTCAAACAGCGGGAGCCCTACGTGCCCGCCGTGACGGTGAACATCAGCAAGGACAAGATCGAGCCTGTCAAAAGCCACAAACTGTTCATCGATAACGCCCAGGTCATGGTGGGCGTCAGCAGCGACAACCTCCTCGTGTCCCAGACCTACCTGTCCTTCGCCGACCAGTACGGGGACCGCCGCTTCAACGTCCTGCTCGAGTCGGTGAGCAACTACACCAACTTCCAGGTGGCGTACCTCGACCTCTCCAAGCGCCTCGCCTGGGGCGCCACGATCTTCGACAACCGCGAGTATTACGTCTACGGGTCGCCCTACGCGACCAGTCTGCAGAGGCAGCAGCTCTACCGGGAGACGGGCGGCGCCTTCTTTGTGCAGTACCCGCTCTCCCTCTATCACCGCGTGCAGGGTGCCGTGGGCTACCTTGACCGAACCGCGAGCTACCCGGTTGCGACGCCGTTTGGCCTGGGGTTTGTCAGCGCCGCCGACAAGGTTCCGTTCATCCAGGGATCGCTGACCGGGGACACGGTCTTCTGGCAGAGCTACGGCGCACATGGGGGTCACCGCTACCAGGTGAGCCTCTCCAACGCGTTCAGCCTCAACGGCGGAGGTTCTCTCTCCCGCGATTTCATCCTGGACGCGCGCCAGTACGTCCCGCTCTCGCGTCGCAACGAGCTTGCGTTCCGCCTGTTCGCGGCGGTCGCCGACGGCAGCCGGCCCGACATCTTCTACTTCGGCGGTTTGGACACCCTGCGAGGTTTCTACTACAACTCGATCGCAGGCAACCGCGCCGCGTACGCGAACATCGAGTGGCGCTTCCCCCTTGTCGACGAGCTCGTCCTGCCCTGGCTGCACCTCTCCGATGTGCGGGGGCACTTCTTCCTGGACGTGGGCGGCGCATACTTCGACATTCCCACCTTCCACGAGCAGTTCGACTGCTACGCGAATGGCCGGCTCCAGGACTGCGTCTCGTCCTACGGGTGGGGCTTCTCCCTCTACCTCTTCGGTCTGCCGTTGAACTGGGACTTCGCCAAGGTGTGGAACTGGGATCAGACGCTGAGCAGGGGATTCCAGACCCAGTTCTGGATCGGGTTCCAGTTCTAGCGCCCGCACAGCCGACGCCCCACCGCACAATCGGACGTACGTTACAGCCCCAGGGGTTCGCGAAGGTGTGACCTAGGTCGATGCGCCCTTGGCACGGCGGGCGTCGAGGAAGATGCCCACGCCGAGTGCGACGAACACCGCGAGGCCGAGCCAGTTCCCCCCCCACTCCGTGTTACCCAGACGCGGCACCAAGGCGACCTGGAAACGGTCCTGCACCGCGTCCACGACACCCTTGAAGACGCCCGCCAACGCCCCGCCGGCGATCAGTCCCGACGCCACCAGCGTGCCGCGGTCCCCGCGCGCCTTTTCCAGGTCTGGTACACCCCGCCCGGACCATTTGACCAGCCACGCCACGATCGCGCCCGCCAGGAGCGGGGAGTTGAGGTCCATCGGAAGGTACATCCCGAGGGCGAAAGCGAGCCCCGACACACCGGTCATTTCGACCGCCACTGCAATCACGGCACCCACCCCGTAGAGGAACCACGGCGCATCCCCCGAGCCCATCATCGAGCGCGCCACCGCGGCCATCGCGTTCGCCTGTGGAGCCGGCAGCGGCCTCGGGTGCGCGGCAGAGAGCACGTAGCCATCTGTGTGGGCGAAGAGCAGGATCACGCCGGTCACCGTGAGCGACGCAAGCGCTGCCCCGCCAAGCAGCGACCACTGGATGCGCTTCGGTGTGCCTCCCAGCCAGTACCCGATCTTCATCAGCGTGACCATGGAGCCGGTCATCGAGAGTGCAGTGCACACGACACCGCCGATCAGCAGTGTGGCGAGCATCCCTTCGCCCCCCGCCAACCCCAGACGCGCAAGGATGACCGCCGAAACGATCAGGGTGGTGAGTGTCATCCCGGAGACCGGCGTGATCGAGATCATCGCGACTGCCCAAGCGGAGACCGCCGCGAACAGGAACGAGATCACCAGGGTGAGGCCGAGGGCGATCAAGGCCTTGCTGGTGGCGCCCGGCATGCCAGCCAGCACCACGAAGCGGAAGTAGACCCCGATGGCAATCGCCGTCACGACCGTGAGCACCGCGACCCGGCCCATGGGAATGTCACGTTCGGTGCGCGGAAGTCCGTGCGGGCCTTCTCCGGCCTTCAGCCGCGTGAGCTCCTTGAGGACCGTACGCAGCGCCTGCACGATCACCGGGCTCATCTTGGCGATCGAGATGATGCCGGCGGCGAAGATGCCGCCGATGCCGACCAGTCGCACGTAGTTGCCGAAAATCGCCTCAGCATCCAGCCCTGCCACTGGCGGCAAGCCGGGGAACAGTCCTCCTGGAACCTGGGCGCCGATGCGCCCCACGAGCGGCACCAGCACCCAGTACGAGAGCGCAGAGCCGGCGCAGATGATCGCCGCGTACCGCACTCCGATGATGTACCCCAGCCCCATCACGGCAGCCGATGTGTTGAGGGTGAAGATCGCCTTCAGCCGGGTCGTGAATCCATCGAACGCCGGAACCAGGGCCGTGGTGAAGGTGTCGCGCCACGCCTCGAACCCCGCTGCCAGGTAGTCAAGCACGAACCCGATCCCCATCGAACCGAGCAGCACGCCGGCCGCGCGCCCGCCCTTCTCGCCGGTCACCAGGATCTCGGTGGTCGCAGTAGCCTCGGGGAAGGGCAGCTTGCCGTGCATCTCGGCGACGAAGTAACGGCGAAAAGGGATCAGGAACATCACGCCCAGCACGGCGCCGAGGAACGGGACCAGGAAGATCTGGGAGAACCCCGACCGCCCCTCCAGGCCCAACACGAAGATCGCGGGCATCACGAACACCGAGCCGCCGACCACGATGCCGGCCGTGGCCCCGAGGGTCGCCACCTGGAGGTTCTCGAGCATGGTGCTCGGCCGGCGCCCCCCGGCAGAGACAAGCGCTGACAGCCCGACCGCCAGAATCGCGATCGGGATCGCCGTCTCGATCCCCTGCCCGAGCTTGAGCGCGATGTACGCTGCGGCGGCGGAGAAAAGGACCGTCATCGCCAGACCGAAGACGATCGAGCGGAGCGTGACCTCGGGAACCACACGCTCTGCCGCGATCAGCGGCTGGTACGTCTCGCCCGGAGTCAGTGGCCGGTACGCGTTGTCGGGCAGACCCGGGATCGGCTGTGCGGAGGGTGTCTCGTCCATGAGTCCGGATTCTACAGCCCTGCCACGTTGCGCGCTGACGTAGAATCTCCGGAAGCCCCATGGCCGATCTCCTGGAGGCCCTCATCCAGATCAAGGCGCTCGCGGAAACCCCGCCGCGTGTCACCACTCTTCTGCGCCTGGCTCCAGCCGACGCCTGGGCGCGCCGCCCCCGCCCCGGAACCTGGGCACCGATCGAGGTCCTGGCCCACCTCGCCGACACCGAGCTGTTCCACGGCACCAGGGTGCGCCTGATCCTCAACGGCGACCGTCCGCTGCTCCCACGGTTCGAGGGAGCGGTGCTTGCGGAGCGAGCCCGCTACCTCGAGTGGCCGCCCGCGCTCGCCCTGGAGCGCTTTTGCACACGACGGACTGAGACGCTCGAGCTGCTCTCCGTTTGCTCCGCGGCGCAGCTCGAAAGGGTCGGGGTCTACCCGACGCGGGGTCTGGTCACCCTCGCCGACCTCGTGGCCCTGATGCTCGCCCACGACACCGACCACGTCGGGCAGATGCGCGAGCGGCTCGGCATCACCGGGGACGCCTGATGGGCAAGGTCAGCCTGCTGCGGGACTTCTCGCGCACGTTCTGGATCGCCAACGTCATGGAACTCTTCGAGCGCGCGGCGTACTACGGACTCAACTCGGTGCTGGCCGTGTACCTGACAACGGCCGTCGCCTCGGGTGGCCTCGGCGCCTCCGAGCAGTCGGTGGGCTTCCTCCAGGGGATCGTCTACGCGGCCACCTACGTCCTCCCGATCCTGGGCGGCGCTCTCGCCGACCGCTACGGTTACCGGCGCATGCTGCTGGTCGCGTTCTCGCTTCTGGCTTCCGGATACTTCGCTGCGGGTCACATGTCAGCCTTCGCGCTGGTGTTCCTCGCGCTGCTCGTGATGGCAACCGGAGCCGGGCTTTTCAAGCCGATCATCTCGGGGACGATCGCGCGCAGCACCGACGAGCGCACCTCCGCGATCGGCTTCGGCATCTACTACTGGACGATCAACCTGGGCGCGTTCGTGGCGCCACTGGTGGTGAGCGTGCTGAAGGGGTTCTCGTGGCGGTACGTCTTCACCGCCTCGGCCGCCTACACCGGGCTGATGCTGCTGCCAGCCGCGTTCCTGTACCGGGATCCGCCCCGGCCCGAGAGCACGAAGAGGCTCAAGGATGTGCTCATCGGGGCCGCGGAGGTGCTGGGCGACGCCCGGTTCATGCTCATGATCGTCGTGTACTCGGGGTTCTGGATCCTCTACTTCCAGAACTTCGGCTCGGTGCTCTGGTACCTGCGCGACTTCGTCGACCGGGCACCGGTGAGCACCGCAATCACCTCGCTGCTCGCGTCCATCGGCCTTCCGTGGCGATTCACTTTCGACGCCGAGCACGTCACGGTGATCAACGCCGGCATGATCATCCTCCTTCAGGTGCTGGTCTCGCGCGCGGTCAAGGAGCGTCCGGCCCTGCCCGTGATGGTCACCGGGATGGCGCTCGGGGCGGTCGGCTTCGCATGTCTCGCGGTCTCCCGCAACCCGTGGGTGTTCATCGCCGGGATCGCGGTGTTCTCGATCGGCGAGATGACCGCCCACCCGAAGTACTACAGCTTCGTGGGCCTCGTGGCCCCCGCCGACCGCAAGGCGGTCTACATGGGCTATGCCTTCCTCTACGGGGTGTTTGGCTCGCTGCTCGGTTCCAACCTGGGCGCGTTCCTCTACGAGCGCATGCTCAAGCCTGTCATCGGCACACCGCAGGCCGCATCGCAGGCGCGGCTCTTTTGGGCGATGTTTGCGATGCTGGACGTGGTGGCGGCAGCCGGCCTGATCGTTTTCGCACGCCGCTTCGGCCAGGACACCCCGGAGACACGACGGCGGGCTGCACGCGTGATGACCGGCGTGTACGCGCTGATCGGGCTCCTCGGCGTGTCGTTTCTGATCTTGGCGGTCACGGCCTCGCAGGTGCAGTACAAGACCGCGGTCCAGGCTGCGATCTTCCTGCTGCTGGGCGGCGGGGGCCTCGCGATCAACCGCAGTTCGGCAAAATGAGCACGGAAGGCTGTGGACTTTTCCCCATGGCGCGACGGCCACCACGTTTCACCGTGAGCCTGCCAACGCCTTTGTCGGGCCAACCGGGGAACCGGTGCTCCGCGACAGCACGCTGCTCACCCCATACGCTCCAAGAAGGGTGATCACAAAAGACACCGGCATGCGCAACCGTCCGTTCGCAACTACCAGTGACGGGACCAGAACCACCACGAGCATCAGCACGAACAGACCTAGCTCAGCGTACCTTCTTCGGCGTGCCAACTCGACTCCACCGACCGCTGCGCCCAGTAGCAGGACGGCGTTCCATGCGAGCTGGATTGCCAGGAGCGCAACCACAGTGAGTTGCCCACGGACCAGTGCACCAACCATGGCTCTCGGATCACGTGGGCCTTCTCCGAGGGCCGGAACCTCGTCGCTGCCACCGGGATGCCCAAGCAACCGGAGCAGATTGCGCCGCTCGCCGGCAAGTGTGATTTCCACGCCCGATAGGAGCAACTCGTGCGCAGCCGCACTGGGGTAGCGGCGGAGGGTCCCCCAACCGACCGTGCGAAACGCAGCGCTCCGCACCGCGGGGTCAGACCCGCGGCTCGATGCGATCGCGGCTTCCCCCAGCTCCCGTTCCGCGTCGGCGCGTGAGATGCCCTCCGCGCGCGCCTTGACCTTTGCCGCCGCAACGAGACAGAGGTTGAGGTCAAACGCGCTGCTTACCGTCCATTGCCCCGCGCAAACGCCGTTGCGAACCGTCCACGCAGCCGGAAAGACCATCGCCGCAACGGTCAGGAGCGCGATCGCCTTGGCGCCCGCCTTTTTCACGATGAGGAAGGCAACCACGGGCAAGAAGACGAGGATTCCCACCGGCCGCACCGCCGTTGCGGCGGTGAGGGCGACCCCGGCGAGCGCCGCCCGGCCCTCGGGGTGTTCCCCTTGCGCGCTCATGACGAGCCACACCGCGACCGAAATCAGAAACGTGAAGGCAACGTCGGACATGACCAAATTGGAGTAAACAATTCTGGCTACGTCGATGACCTGTACCAAGCCTGCCGCCAACGCCCACCGCATTGGCAGGACCTCGCACCCAATCAGAAAGACGAGGGCCACCGCCACCGCGTCCAGCACCATCTGGAGGACGAGGGCGAGTGGAATTGTGGGGATCGACAAACGCATCAACACCGCAAGAAGAAAAGGGTAGCCTGGTGTGCGAAACGTCTCGAGATCCCCGGGGTTCTCTGGGGAATGTCCTTCCACCTGCACGCCGCGGCCGAAGATCCCGCGCTCGCTAAGACTTCGGGCAAGCTCCAGGTACGCCACTGAGTCGATCGTACACACCCGGTTGGGGATGAACCGGTGAAACGGCACGAGGGCAACACGCACTCCAATGGCCAAGAAAAACAGCAAAAGGACCGCGGTGCGCCTACCGCGCCTCATCGGCCCAATGGAAAGCAGGGACCTTGCGGCATGCGGCCGTCGCTCTCGGTGCTCACCGACCGCCGTGGGGTGCGCCCCGTGCGCCGTGCCCGACGAGAGCGGCGCCCGTGAGCGCGCGCGACCGGGATCGGACCCGGTGAGCGGTGCTCGGGACCACAGGTTTGCCCTCCTCGTCGTCCTGTTCGAAGCTCACGAACACCGCCACCGAGTAGCGGCCGGTCGTCGGCAGAGGAGTGTCCAAATCCTCGGGAATCAGCCCCTCGGTCATCTCGCCGAGGAGCAGCACGCCGTCGGCCCCGAGCTTCACGGCAACGGCGGCCAGCCGCCGCAGCTCCGCCGGCTCTGCCTTTCGGAGGGGAACGGCCAGCGGCTGCACGGCCACGATCGTGTAGTCGTCCTCCGGATCCGCCAGGTAGAACTCGACGTCTTGGACGGTTGTCGCCGCCGGGCCCGTCTCGGAAGGCCACACCCCGAGCGGCAACGACGCGGCGACGGCAAATAGGATGGCGGGAAGCACGGGTCCCCCTTCCTCACCGCTCCGGGACGAGCCGCTCCAGCCCGCCCAGATACGGCCGCAGCGCTTCGGGAATCGTGACGGTCCCGTCGGCGTGCTGGTAGTTCTCCAGGATCGCGATGAGGGTGCGCCCGATCGCGAGGCCGGAGCCGTTGAGGGTGTGGAGGAAGCGCGCCCTCCCACCCGCCGCGAGTCGGTACTTGATGTCCGCCCGCCGGGCCTGGAAATCTTCACAGTTTGAGCACGAGGAGATCTCCCGGTAGCACTGCTGGCCGGGCAGCCACACCTCGAGGTCGTGAGTCTTCGCCGCGGCAAAGCCCATGTCCCCGGTGGAAAGCGTCACCACACGGTAGGGAAGGCCCAGCTTCCGCAGCACGGCCTCGGCGGCCTTCGTGAGCACCTCAAGCTCCTCGTAGCTGCTCTCCGGCGTGGCGAAGTGCACGAGCTCCACCTTGTCGAACTGGTGCTGCCGGATCAGGCCACGCACATCGCGCCCGTAGGAGCCCGCCTCGGCTCGGAAGCAGGGGGTATAGGCACAGTAACGGCGGGGCAGAGAACTCTCCTCCAGTACCTCTCCGCGGTGCAGGTTCGTGACGGGCACCTCTGCGGTGGGCACGAGGTACAGCTCGGTACCCTCGATGCGAAAGAGGTCAGCCCCGAACTTGGGAAGCTGACCGGTACCGATCAGCGCATCACTGTTGACCAAGAACGGCACGTACACTTCGCGGTAGCCGGTGCCCCTGTGGAGGTCCAGCATGAAGGTGACGAGCGCGCGCTCGAGCGCCGCGCCCGCCCCCCAAAGTACGGCGAAGCGCGCGCCCGCAACCTTGGCCCCGCGCTCGAAGTCCAGGATCCCGAGGGCGGGACCCAGATCCCAGTGCGAGCGCGGCTCGAAGGCGAAATTCGGCGGCTCACCCCAGCTGTGCTCAACCCGGTTGCACGTCTCGTCAGGCCCGACCGGTACGGTCTCGTTGGGGAGGTTGGGGATCGCGAGCTCAAGCGAAGCCACGGCTTCGGCGAGAACCGCCGCATCCGCCTCTGCAGAGGCGATGCGGCTCCCCAGCTCGGCCATGGTGGTGCGCAGCGCCTCCGCCTCCTCCTTGCGGCCCTTTGCCAACAGCGCCCCGACCTCCTTGGAGCCCCGGTTGCGCTCGGCCTTCAGTGCTTCCAACTCGGCCTGAGCCTCGCGCCAGCGGGAATCCGCGGCCAGCAACTCAGCGAGCGGGGCGTCGCTCCCGCGCGCGGCGAGCGCCGCCTTGATGCGGTCCGGTGACGTGCGCAACAGCTCTCGCGCCAGCATGGACGACCTCCAGAAGGCGGATTGTTGGTCTTCGCGGCGCGCGAGTCAACAGGAGGCGAGCGGCGGAGCACGCCTCGGGAACGTATACTCCGGACGATGATTCCTGCGCGTGTGCAGGCCCTCTTGCCCGGGGTTGCGTTCGCCGTGCTGGGCGTTGTCCTGGCGGCCATCGGCGCAATCCCGCCTCGCGAGGCGATTTGGGCAGCCGCGAGCGTTCTGGCGGCGTTCCTGCCCACCGGGTGGGTGGCTGCCTCCGGGTGGCGGCGTCGCGCGGCGGAGGCCCTGCTGCTCCCGGCCGCCTACGCACTGGTGATGGTTGACGATCCCACGATGCGGCGGATGGCTTTGCCGCCGCTGCTCATTCTCGCCGCGATGGGGGCGATGGCGGGCCACGGACGCGCCTCCGAGCGCAGCCGGCCGGTCTTGCTGGCCGCTCTGGCGGTTGCAGCGCGGGCCGCCTGCGGCATCGGTCTGCTTGGTCTCCCCATCTGGCACGTGGGGCTGGTGTTCGCTGCGGTGGCGGCCGTCGGGTGGGGCGTGACGCGCGCGGCGGGGCCGCATGCCGGTGCGATCGGAGCGCTGCTCGCAGGGACGTTGCCGCTGCAAAGAGCGCCTCTCTGGGTTGCAGCAGCCATCCTCCTTGTCTCGGTCGCCGTCTCCGTCGTCCCGCGCATGGGCGCAGGCGTGGTCCGGATCGCGCGTGGTTGGCTCCCGGGTGCGGCCGCGGTCGCCCTCGCAGCGGCGGCGGTCTCGCCATGGGGCGGGATCCGCCTGCACCAGGCGTTTCCGACCGCGGGGTGGCTGGCAGCGACCGCCTTCATTCTCGCCCTCGCCGCCGCACCGTGGCTGCCCCCGGCCATGGCCGGTGCCGTCTGGCTGGTGGCGACGCTCCCGTTGGGCCCACCCCAGCCGCCGCCGCCGGACCGGCCCGCGGTGGAGCTCTCTGCGTCACACCCGATGGTCTCCCTGCCGCCCTCCTCCGGGGGCATCTACATGCTCGACCTCACGCTGGTCAACGCCGCGACCGTTCCCGCCGGCACGCCGGTGGCGACCGTGATGGACGCCGGAGCGCCGGTTGTCCTCCATGCCGGTGCAGACGCGGCCGAGTGGTCGCACGAGCGTCCCGATGTGCGCCGCCAGGTCGCGCACCCGCTCCCGAAGCAGCCGGTGTGGCGGCCGGCTGGCATCGGGCGCGACGCCGTGTGGGGCGTTGCCGGCCGCACCGAGGGGTTGCTGCCCGCGGGCGTGACGCCCCGGTTGATCCGGGACGCTGACCTGCCACCGCAGGTGACGCTGGTCGCGGCCGCCGCCGGCACCGAGCAGCCGACGCCCCCGAGGGACTGGTCGCTGGCAATCTGGTTGCTGGCTGCGGCGGTCGTCGTTGCCATCCTGCAGTTCGCGAGCCGAACGTGGCGCTCCGGTTGGGCCGCCGTCCCGTGGGCGATCCTCGCCGCGGCCTCGCTCTTTGCCCGTGCACGGGTGGAGCCGCTGCGGCTTCTTGCGGAGCGCCACGCCGTGGACTTCGCGCTGGCAGCGCTGGTCGCGGCGTGGCTGCCGACGGCTGTGGTATGGCTCCGGCAGCGACGCGTTTTCGTCACAGCCGCCGCCCTGCTGGTCCCGTTGGCGATCGCCACACCACACCTGACCCCGCCACTCTACGGTGATGAGCCGTACCACCTCATCCTGCTCCAATCGCTGACAGGGGATCACGACCTCGACCTCTCCAACAACTACGATCTGGAGCACCACCCGTACAACCGAATCTACCTCGGCGGCTTCATGCAGCCGCCGTTCCTGGCGATGTTGCTTCTCCCCGGCTACCTTCTCGGCGGCCGGACCGGGGCGTTGGTGCTCTTGTGTCTGGCAGGCTCGGCCGTGGTGGCGCTCATCGTCCGCCGCGCCCGCGACCTGGGCTGCCCCCCCTCACGGACGTCGTTGCTTGCGGTGCTGATGCTGGTGACGCTTCCCCTTGCGACGTATTCAACCCAGATCTGGGTGGAGATCCCGGGCGCGCTGGCGGCGATCGCCTCCGTCGTGCTGCTTGCCAGGTCAAGGCCTCGCCGCGGCGCCGTGGCTGGCCTGGCAGCTCTGGGCACCGCTTTGAAGACGCGTCTCGGCCTGATCCTCTTTCCCCTGGCGGTGGTGGCGTGGTGGCCCGCACGGCTGCGTGCCCGCGAGCTTCGAAGGGCCGTCCTGGTGCTGGGGGCAGTCGCCGGCCTCGGGTTGGCCGCAAGCTATGTGACGTTCGGCCATCCCCTCGGCTACCGGCGCCTCTGGATGCTTGTGCCGGAGAGCCCGCAACGCGCCCTGACTGTGGTCGGTGGGCTGCTCTTCGACCCCGCCGGGGGGCTGGCGTTCTCCGCCCCGTTGCTGCTGCTCGCTCTCGGTGGAACGGTCGTCTTGTGGCGCAAAGGAGGCGCCGGCGAGCGCGCCATGCTCATCGGTGGAGTCCTGACCGTGCTGGCGTTGCTGCACTCCTTCGAGTGGTACGCCGGCGGTGCGCCGCCGTTCCGCTATCTTGTGCCGCTGCTGCCCGCGTTCGCCCTCGCGGGCGCGATGTTGCTCCGCACCGCCCCGCGCTGGCGACCCCTGGCGGAGGTTCTCATTCCGCCGAGCGTGGTGGTGTGGTGGGTCCTCATCACCCGGCCGCACTTCTCCGTAAACCCCGGCGACGGCGGCTGGTGGCTGTCCGATGCGCTGGCCCGCCGCTTCTCCGCCGACGCCCGTCATCTGACGCCTTCGTTCCTCCGGGTTTCTCCCGCGACGTTCGTCGTTCCGCTCCTCCTCGTGGTGGTGCTCGTACTCGCGGCAGCGGCTATCCGCGCGCGCCCCGCCGTCGCCCGCGTGCTGGCGCGGCTCACGACTGTACTGTGGCTTCTCGCCGCCGCCACCGTGCTGATAGTCCTCACCCAGCGTTTCGACCGCGTGGTGGAGCTCGAGGACCCTCAGGTCCAGCGCATCGGCGGCAGGCCCGAGCCGCCGCCGGGAACGTTCTCGAGGTCCGCGCACGCCAACGGCTGGCGCGTCGCCGATCGCGAGGGATTGGTTGTCCCACTCAACCTGCCGCCGCACGCACGCCTCCGACTCGACGGCTGGCTGGAGGGACCCGCACAGGGCGGCGCGGCAGTGCTGGTGAGTTGGGACGGAGGGGTCGCACAGCGCCTCGAGGTCGCGGGACAGGCGGGCAGTATCGGGATCGCCGCGCCCCTCAAGGGAGGCCGGCACCGTCTGCGGATTGCCTTCGCCGCGCCGCCGCTTGGGGAGGCCGTGCTCGACCGCCTGGTGGTGGAGCGATGAGCACGGTGGACGCCTTCGTGGTGGTGCACAACCACGCGCGCACGTTGCGCTCGACGCTCACCTCCCTCGCGGCACAGACCGCGAGGCCGGGACGGATCGTGGTGGTTGACAACGCATCGACCGATGGATCCGCGGGCGTCGCCCAGGATCTCGCACGCACTCTCCCCCTCGAGTTGCACCGCCTCCACGACAACCGTGGTTTCGCCGCCGCGGCCAACGACGCGATCAGGCGCACCCGGGCAGAGTGGGTCGTGGCCCTCAACCCCGACTGCCGCCTCGCACCCGACTATCTGTCCCAACTCCTCACTGCCTCCTTGCAACGGGACCGGGTAGGGGCGGCAACCGGACTCCTCCTGCGCGGGGGCGGGGATTCGTTGCTCCCAACCGAACGCGTCGACTCGACGGGCATGGTGTTCACACCATCCGGCAGGCACCTCGACCGTGGTGCTGGCCGCCCCATGCGTTCACGTTTCGCGCGCCCGGCGTGGGTCTTCGGCGCCTCTGGCGCCGCCGCTCTCTACCGACGTGAGGCCCTCGAGGACGTTGCCTACCCGGCGGGCGAGGTGTTCGACGAGAGCTTCTTCGCGTACAGAGAGGATGCCGACCTGGCGTGGCGCCTGCAGCGCCGAGCCTGGCACTGCCTGTACTGGCCTGCGGCACGCGCCTGGCACGGGCGTGGCCTCAAGCCCGAGCACGGGCGCCGGAGCACACCGGAGATCAACCGACACTCGGTACGCAACCGATTCCTCCTGCGCTGGTCCAACGCCGACTGGCGGTGGCTGGTGAGTTGCTTCCCGTGGTGGCTCCTCCGCGATCTCCTCGTGACGCTCGGCTGCCTCACGTTCGAACGCGCCTCGCTGCCCGGTCTCTCCGAGGCGTGGGCACTGCGCCGCCAGCAGCGGGCGCGCGGACGCGCCAACGCCTCACGAGCGCTCGTCTCGGGGTGGCGCGTGGCGAGTTGGTTCCTGCCCGGGGGGCGTGTCCGCAGGGTGAAAGTGTGATGCGGATCGCGATCCTCGGCACTCGCGGCATCCCCGCCCGCTATGGCGGGTTCGAGACGTTCGCCGAAGAACTGTCGGCCCGCCTCGCCGCCGCTGGTCACGCCGTCACGGTCTACACGCGCTCCCATACCGCAGTGCCTGGCGTGACCGTCCACCGCGGGGCCGAGGTTCGCCGCCTGCCGGCGCTGCGCCTCAAGAGCCTCGAGACGATCTCCCACACGTTGCTCTCGGCCATCGATGCAGGGAGACGCTCGTTCGACGTCGTGCTGCTGTGCAACGCGGCCAACGCCCCACTGATCCCGTTGCTCCACGCCCGCAGATTGCCCGTCGCTCTCAACGTGGACGGTCTCGAGCGCAAGCGCCGCAAGTGGGGACTGCTGGGTCGCGCCTACTATCGCCTCTGTGAATCCCTCTCGGTGCGCCTTGCCGACGCACTGGTGACGGATGCAACCGTGATTCAGTCCTACTACCGCCGCGCCTGGCACCGCGAGTCGGTGATGATCCCCTACGGCGGCGATCTTCCGGCCCCCGAAGGTCAGGAGACGCTGCGCCGCCTCGGCCTCGCTGAAGACGCCTACTTTCTGTACGTGTCGCGCTTCGAGCCCGAGAACAATCCGGACCGAGTGATTGCGGCCTACAGGGAGGTCCCCGGCACGATGCCGCTGGTGATGGTCGGGGGCGCGCCGTACGCGCGCGCGCTGGTGCGTCAGGTGCGCCGCCTCGCTGCCGTCGACCGGCGCGTGATCCTGACCGGCCCGATCTACGGCGAGGGGTACCGCCAGCTCCTCTTCCACGCCCACGCCTACATTCACGCCACCGAGATAGGCGGGACGCATCCCGCGCTCGTAGAAGCGATGGGAGCCGGTCGCGTGATCTTCTATCTCGACAACCCGCCAAACCGGGAAGTGGTGGGGCAAGCCGGCGTGCCGTTCACGTTCAGAAAGAGCCGTACCCTTGCCGACGTGCTCACCGCCCACCTGGCCCAACCCGGTCAGGTGGCCTCCCTGGGTGAGGCCGCACGCGAGCTTGCGGTTTTGCGCTACCGTTGGGACGACGTCGCCGCCCTCTACGAGCGGCTCTTGGAGGGGCTTTGCTGCGCGAACCCGCGCGCCTGATCGCGTACCGCCGACTGCTGCTCGACGTGCTGCTCACGGTCGGCAGCTTTCTGCTCGCGCATCAGGTGCGTTCCCAGCTGATCCCGAGGCTGCTCCCCTCGCTTTTCCCGGGCGGGCTGTACCCGCTGCGAGCGTACCTCCCCCTGCTCGCCTTGGTGCTGCCTCTGTGGATGATTCTGCTCGCCGCCCAGCGTCTCACCGCGCCCGGGCAGGTGCTCTCCCTGCGTCGCGAGGCGCTCAAGGAGCTGCAGGTGGCCGCAGTGGGGGTGCTGCTGCTGGCGGCCGCGGGTTACCTGTTCCGCCTCCAGTTCGTATCCCGGCCGTTCCTCGTGTTGTTCGGCATCATCAACGGCACGGTCCTCGCGGCGGCGCGGGTCGTCGAGCGCCGCACACCATGGGGCCGTAGGCTGGCCGAGGTTCCCGAGCGGGTCGTGATCATCGTCGGGTGTGGCGTCGAGGCGGTGGCGCTGGCGCGCCAAGTGCTCCGGCACCGGGCGTGGGGGCTCTCCCTGCGCGGCTTGATCGACGCTGACGGGTGCGGCCGCAGCGAGGTCGAGGGGCTGCCGGTGCTGGGACGGGTCGAGGATCTGCCCGATGTCCTCTCCAGCCAGGTCGTGGACGAGGTGGTGCTCGCCGTCCCCACACGGCAGCTCGGCGAGCTCGAGCCGGTGCTTCTGCACTGCCAAGAGCTGGGGGTGCGGGTTCGCGTGGCGCTGCAGCCGTTTCCCCATTTGCAGCCGCACGTCGAGATGGAGGCCCTCAACGGCACGCCGCTGTTGACCTTCGCCACGATGCCCACGGCGCCCCTGGCGTTGTTCGTGAAGCGCGTCGTGGACGTCGTGGTCGCGCTCGTGGGGCTGGCGCTCTCGGCACCGTTGTGGCCGCTCGTGGCGCTCGCGATCCGCCTCGGCTCACGTGGTCCCGTGCTCTACCGGCAGGTGCGCTGCGGGCTGCACGGCCGCCGCTTCGTCCTGCTGAAGTTTCGCACCATGGTTGTCGATGCCGAGAAGCTCCAGGACGAGGTCGCGCACCTCAACGTGATGGATGGGCCGGTGTTCAAGGCGCCCGGCGACCCGCGCGTCACGGTGGTCGGTCGCCTGCTGCGCCGCTCCTCGCTGGATGAACTGCCCCAGTTCGTCAACGTGTTGAAGGGCGACATGTCGCTGGTGGGACCCCGGCCTCCGATCCCGGAAGAGGTCGAGAGGTACCTGCCGTGGCAGCGGAGACGCCTGGCCATGAAGCCTGGCATCACCTGCCTCTGGCAGATCTCCGGCCGTTCCAAGCTCGACTTCGCCACCTGGATGGAGCTTGACCTCGCCTACATCGACAGCTGGTCCGTCTGGCTCGACCTGAAGATCCTGCTGCTCACCGTGCCGGCGGTTTTTTCGGGGCGTGGAGCGGCATAACCCTGACCACCGCCATACCGGGGCGCACGTTGTTGGTCTCTCCCGGGAACCCCCAGACGAAGGCGGTGCCGTTGCCCCGTCGCGGCGCCCCCGCCCACGAGACCGCTGCAAACGCAACCGCGCCCACGAACACGACCGCCACCACCGTGCTCCAGTGGAGGTTGGGACGCGGATGGAGCGGCGAGCGCGGCACCCACGACCAGGCCCCGAGCAGCATCCCGAGCAGCACCGCGGCGGTCGTCACCGCCGCGAGCGGTGGCACCGCCCACCCCCGGACGACGACCGCCACGGCCCAGCACAGTGCCGGCACGAAACCGTGGGCGAGCGCCACCAGCAGGCGGCGCCTGCGCAGCGGGCCGCCAGGCTCCGCCCAAAGGTGGCTGGCCAGGCGAGCGACCGCGAGCTGCACCACGAGCGCTCCGAGGACCGTGGTGACCGTGAGGAAGACGCTCGGAGAGACCTCCCAAAAGCGTGCGAGCCCCGCTGCCGGTCCATCGGCCACACCCAGGGGAGGCGCCCACCCGAGCCCAAGGACCGCACAGGCAACCGCGAGCTGGAAGACACCCACCTCTGAGAGCCATGACGGCGGGACGGGAATCACCGTCGGCAGCAGGATGGCAAGGGCCAGCGCCACGAAAGACGGTGCCAGCCAGTAGAGGAAGAGCGCCGCGCGCGTAGCCGCGAACGCGATGGTCGGCTCGTTCACGAGCCCCCACGGGTGGAGACCCAGCGGAACCGCGAACCCGATCCAGCCGCCCCCGGCAACGATCGTCCCCACCCCCTGAGCCACCGCCAGGAGGAGCCAGGCCAGAGGCCAAGCGAGCAGAGCCATCCCCCAGGAAAGCACCAGCACCCGAGGTGAAAGGGGATTCAGTCGCATCAAGGCTATGATACCCGCATGCGAACGAACGCAGCGCCCGTTGCGCTTTGCCTTTGTCTTTCGATGCCGGCCTTCGGCCAGGCGACGAGTGAGTGGCGCACCACGCACGATCTCCCGGTGGCGGTTGCCGAGGTGGCGGGCGGTGACGTGGAGGTCCTCGTCGCGGTGCTGCCGGCGGACGCCTCCCCGCCGGACAGCGTGTTCGGCTTCCCGACCCAAGTGACCCCGCGGCGTGGCGCGCTGCTCTGGACCGTGCGCGTTCCCGCCATGGTCGTGCAGCCGGCAATCTCTGAGCTTGCGCAATCGCTGTCGTCGACCGGCGCCGCGGCGGTCGTGGCGCTCGGACCGGTGCCAGCGCGTGAGCTCGAAGGACCGCTCGCCGTCCTCGAGGGTGTGCCGGTCCGGGCGTGGCCGCGTCTGCCATGCATCCTTGCCGAGGGAGGGGTCGACGTGGTGCGCGGCACGCCGGAGCGCGTGGATCTCGCGCTCGCGCTTCCTGGTCCCGCGGACCCTCGCTTCGACCTGCTCCCCGCTCTCGCAGCGCTGGTGCGGGTGCGGCTGGCTGCGGCGTTCCCGGAGGCCAGGGTGGAGAGCACCCTGGAGGGCGCGTGCGCGCGTCTGGTGGTGCGGGTGCCGGCGAGCCAGGAGCACCCACGAGTCGCCCTCCGCGCGCTCCGACAGCGCCTGGCCACGCTCTCCGCGACGCCCCCGACCGCCGAGGAGACGGCGCGCGCGATTGCATCGTGCCAGTCGCGTGCCGCGCGCGCGGCGGTGGCCGGCAGGACCGCGGCCGGCGAGCTGGCGGAGCGCTTGGCGCTCGGAGGAGGAATCTCCGGGGCGCTGGCCACACCTTCCGTGGACCCCGCTTCGCTCGGTGAGCTCGCCCACCAGGTGCTGGACGGTCACGCCGGCTTCGCTACCGTGGTGGAGCAAGAGCGCCGCGCCGTGGACGAGCCCCCGCGCACGCTGGAGAACGGTGTGGTCCTCTCGGTGCGCTGGATCCCCGGCGAAACCGGCGTGGTCGCCATCGGGCTCGGTGGCGTGGCTCCGCGCAGCGGGAGGAGAGTGCTGAGCGCGGCGGCCGAGGTGGCGGCAAACGAAGGGTGGGCCACGAGCATCGGCGACACGCTCGGGGTGCCCACGCTGGCGGTGGCGTCCCCGGGCACAGGTGTCACGTCCGTGATGGAGCACCTCAGCGAGAGCCTGACGGCCCCGGGTCCTTCCGCCAGCGAGGACTTCGAAACGGACGTGGCGCGAGCGCTGGGTCTCGCGGAGCGCGTGACCGCGGAGACCGTCTCGGTGGCGCTGGCTTTGCCGCCCGAGGTGGAGGTCGGGGCCGAAGCCGCCGACAAGTTCTTCGGCGGCCTCGAGGGGGGCGGCGTGCGAACCGGGACCACCCTCGCCAACCCAGGGTTGGCGTGGCACACGCAGGACGGAGCGCCGCAGGAGATCGCGGTCATGGAGCTTCCGTCCACGACCGCTGGTCTCGTGGCGGGGCAGCTCGTGCAGGATCGACTCTCCCACGAAGCGGGTGTGCGCTCATACGAAATGGCGCCCACCGGGAGGGTGATGCTGGCAGTAGCTGGAGAGGGTGGCGCACACGTCCCAGACCTCGACGCCCGCCTGGCGGCGAGGTGGAAAGCTGCATGCCGCCCCGCCACGACACCCGAGGCAACCGCGGCCGCGCGACGTCTGCTCGCGCTGCTCTACGGTGACCCGGCCCAGGCCGTGGCACGGGCGGCAGCCGCTGCGTTCCTGCCGGTCGTGCCGACAGAGGCGGATCTGCTGGGGAGCGAGGCTCGCGCAGTGAACGGCGCGCTCGCCGGATTTCCCGCGTGGGAGAAGCTTCCGCGCTTTGCCCGCGGACGCGCGCCACAGGTGGTGGCGCCACCGCCCCGCAAGCGCGGTGTGCGAGAATCCGGCTCCCAGCGCTGAAGCCGCCGGGGACAGGCGGAGGTGTCATGGGTGGTGTGAGACAACCGGTGCCGAAGCAGATGGAACTCCTGCTCAAGGGGTGTGTGGACGTTGTCCGTCCCGAGGACCTCGAGGCACGTCTGGTCGGCGCCGCGCGCGAAGGTCGCCCACTTACCGTGAAGGTCGGCTTCGATCCTTCGGCCCCCGATCTCCACCTCGGCCACACGGTAGTGATCCGGAAGATGCGCCACTTTCAGCAGCTGGGCCACCGCGTGATCTTCCTGATTGGCGACTTCACGGGCATGATCGGGGACCCGACCGGCAAGAAGGCCACCCGCCCGCAGCTCACCACCGCCCAGATCGCGGTCAACGCCGAGACGTACAAGCGGCAGATCTTCAAGCTCCTCGACCGCGAGGCCACGGTGATCGACTTCAACGCTCGCTGGCTGGGAGCGCTCTCGAGCGAGGACTGGATCCGGCTCACGGCCAAGGTGACTCTGGCGCAGATGCTTGAGCGCGACGACTTCCGCAAGCGACTCGAGGGAGGCGAGCCGATCTCGCTCCATGAGCTCCTCTACCCGGTGGCCCAGGCGTACGACTCCGTCGCCCTCAAGGCCGACGTCGAGCTAGGCGGTACCGACCAACTCTTCAACCTGCTCGTGGGACGCGACCTGATGGGCAAGCTTGGTCTCCCACCGCAGATCGTCATGACGCTTCCACTCCTCGAGGGCACGGACGGCGTCGAGAAGATGTCGAAGTCCCTCGGCAACTACGTCGCGGTGGAGGATCCCCCCGAGGAGATGTTCGGCAAGCTGATGTCGGTCTCCGACGCCCTGATGTGGCGGTACTGGATGCTGCTCACGGACCTCGACCCCGGCGAGCTGGCCTCGCTCCAGAAGGGCGTGGCCTCGGGTTTGCGCCACCCCATGGACGTGAAGTTCTCGCTCGCGCGCACCATCACCACCGATTTCCACGGGCCTGAGGCGGCTGCCGCCGCCGAGGCTCACTTCCGCACCGTGCACCAGCGGCGCGAGACCCCGGAGGAGGTCACCGAGCTGAAGCTCCCCGCCAGTCCGGAGGCCGCTCAGCTCGTCAAAGTGCTCGTAAGCGCCGGCCTCGTGGCCAGCAATTCGGAGGCCCGCCGCCTGCTCCAACAGGGGGGCGTGAAGCTAAATGGCGAGCCGGTGGCTGACCCGTTTGCCACCGTTCCCGCCA
>DATKMD010000037.1:0-20162 GCA_035542075.1 Thermoanaerobaculaceae bacterium | reverse complement strand
CCAGACCTGGGTCGAGCGGTTCTCCTGGGCGAACTCCAGCTTCCCCTCGCGTGCCAGCCAGCCGATCGCCATGAACACGACGCCGCGCGGCGCTTTCACCGCCTTTTCGAGTCCGGAAAGGCTCGTCTTTCCGTGGTCATTCAGGTGGTGCCAGACCTTGCCTGCGGTCTTCCCGACAGTTTCCGTGTACGTCATTGTGGTACCTCCAACAATTGTAGATTCTGACGCAATATCAGCCGCGATGCAAACCGGGGCGCGTGCGCGCCGTCACCTCTCCAGGGGCTCGCCCTTCAGGAACACCGCCGCCAGCGGGGGCAGCGTCAGGTTCAGCGAGAACGGGCGTCCGTGCTTCGCAATCTCCTCCGCGGGCACGCCGCCGAAGTTCCCCATCCCTCCACCCCCGTACGCCTCGGCATCGCTGTTGAGCAGCTCGCGCCAGGTGCCTCCGAATGGCACGCCCACCCGGTAGCCGATCCGCGGCACGGGCGTGAAGTTGCATGCGACCAGCGCCGCCCCGGGGCCTCGGCCCCGGCGCAGGAAAGTGAGGATGCTTCCCTGCCAGTCGGCGCAGTCCACCCATTCGAATCCGTGCGGGTCGCAGTCGTTCTCGAACAAGGTCGGCTCGGCCCGGTACATCCGGTTGAGGTCCGCAACCAGCCTTTGCAGGCCCTCGTGAGGCGCGTACTGCAGCAGGTGCCAGTCGAGGCTCTCGTCGTGGTGCCATTCGCGCCACTGGCCGATCTCCCCGCCCATGAACAGCAGCTTCTTGCCGGGCTGCGCCCACATGTAGGAGAGCAGCAGCCGCAGGTTGGCGAACTTCTGCCAGTCGTCCCCCGGCATGATGCCGAGCAGCGAGCCCTTCCCGTGCACCACCTCGTCGTGCGACAGCGGCAGGACGAAGTTCTCGTGGAAAGCGTAGAGCTGGCGGAAGGTGATCTGGTTGTGGTGGTAGGCCCGGTGGATCGGCTCGAGGCGCATGTAGCTCAGCGTGTCATGCATCCACCCCATGTCCCACTTGAGCCCGAAGCCCAGGCCCCCGACGTAGGTCGGGCGCGAGACCATCGGCCAGGCCGTGGACTCCTCGGCGATCATCTGGACGTCCGGGTGGCGCCGGTACACCTCCGCGTTGCAGCGGCGCAGGAACGCGATCGCCCCGAGGTTCTCGCGCCCACCGAACTCGTTGGGGATCCACTCCCCCTCCTTGCGCGAGTAGTCGAGGTAAAGCATCGAGGCCACGGCGTCCACGCGCAGCCCGTCCACGTGAAACTTGTCGAGCCAGAACAGCGCGTTCGAGATCAGGAAGCTCGAGATCTCGTTGCGGCCGTAGTTGAAGATGTAGCTTCCCCAGTCGGGATGGTAGCCCTGGCGCGGGTCGGCGTGCTCGTACAGGTGTGTGCCGTCGAAGTAGGCCAGACCGTGCTCGTCGGAGGGGAAGTGTGAGGGCACCCAGTCCAGGACCACGCCGATTCCGGCCTGGTGCAGCGTGTCAACCAGGAACATGAAGTCCTGAGGAGTGCCGTAGCGGCTGGTGGGCGCGAAGAAGCCGGTGATCTGGTACCCCCAGGAGCCGTAGAAGGGGTGCTCCATCACGGGCATGAACTCGACGTGGGTGAAGCCCATCTTCGTGACGTACTCGGCGAGTCTGGGAGCCAGCTCGCGGTAAGAGAGCCAGCGGCCGCCCTCCTCCGGTACCCGCGCCCAGGAACCGGGGTGCACCTCGTAGATCGCCATCGGGGCGTCGAGGCGGTTCCTCGCACCCCGCGTCGCCATCCACTCAGAGTCACTCCAGGTGTAGTCGAGGTCCCACACCACCGAGGCGGTCTTCGGAGGCGTCTCGTGGTGGACGCCGAACGGGTCGGCCTTGTCCGCGTGGTAGCCGTGAAAGCGCGAGTAGACGTGGTACTTGTAGAGCGCGCCTTTGCCGATGCCGGGGATGAATCCCTCCCAGATCCCCGACTGGCCGCGCGACCCGAGCAGGTGACTCCCTTTGTTCCAGCCGTTGAAGTCGCCCGAGACCGCGACCCGCTCGGCGTCGGGGGCCCATACCGCGAAGTACACACCCTCGACACCATCGACTGTTATTGCACGTGAACCCAGTTTGTCGTAGAGGTTGAAGTGGCTCCCCTCGTTGAAGAGGAAGAGATCGTCTTCGGTGAGCAGGCTGACGTCGTACCGCACCGGCCTGTCGGTCTTGCTCATGGCCAGCTTCCCTTCTCCGGCGTGCTCCGGATGCCCGCCACCATAGCAGATGCCGGGCGGGCGGGACCCGACCCGGGCGGTCAGCTCAGCGCGATGTGGAGCTCCCGCAGTTGCTCGGCGTCGACCGTGTTGGGCGCCTCGGTGAGCAGGCAGTTGCCCGCCGTGGTCTTCGGGAACGCGATCACGTCGCGGATCGAGTCGCGCCCCGCCATCAGCATCACCATGCGATCGAGCCCAAGGGCCAGCCCGCCGTGCGGCGGGGCACCGTAGCGGAACGCCTCGAGCAGGAAGCCGAACCTGTGCTTGGCCTGTGCCTCGTCGATGCCAAGCACTGCGAAGGCGCGCCGCTGCAACTCCGGATCGTGGATCCGGATCGAGCCTCCGCCCAGCTCGACGCCGTCCATCACGACGTCGTAGGCGCGCGCTCGCACCGCGCCCGGGTCGCTCTCGAGCTTGTCGACGTCCTCCGGCCTCGGCGAGGTGAACGGGTGGTGGCTCGCGTAGAAGCGCTTCGTCTCCTCGTCCCACTCGAGGAGCGGGAAATCCGTCACCCAGAGGAACGCGTGGTCGCCGGCCTTCACGAGACCGAGCCGGCGCCCGAGATCCACCCGCAACGCACCGAGGGACGCGAACACGACCCGGGGAGCCCCACCCACCACCACCAGGAGATCACTCTCACCCGCACCGGCGCCCGCGAGGAACCTTGCGATCCCCTCATCTCCGAGCGCCTTCCTCGCCGGTGAGCCATACCCCTCGGCGGTCTTGCGAAACCACACCACCCCCGGCGCGCCGAAAGGCTTGACGAGCTCGGACAGCTCGTCTAGCTGCTTGCGCGAGAAGGCGGCGCCACCCGGCACCACCAGCCCCTTCACCCGGCCCGTCTCGGCGGCCTTGCGCAGGGCGTCGAACTTGCACGCCTTCGCGATCTCACCGACGTCGACGAGCTCCATCCCGAAGCGGGTGTCCGGCTTGTCGCTTCCGAACCGCTCCATCGCCTCCGCGTAGGTCACGCGTGGGAAGGCTGCCGGCGGCGTGATCCCCGCAATCGGGAGAACATGGGCGAAGAGCCCCTCGATGAGCGTGAAGATGTCCTCCTCCTCGACGAACGACGCCTCGATGTCCACCTGCGTGAACTCGAGCTGCCGCTCGGCGCGCAGCGCCTCGTCCCGGAAACAGCGCGCGATCTGCACGTAGCGCCCGAGGCCTGCCACCTGGAGCAGTTGCTTGAAAAGCTGTGGCGACTGCGGCAGCGCATAGAACGAGCCGCGCGACAGGCGCGACGGCACCAGGAAGTCCCGCGCGCCCTCCGGCGTGGATCGCGTGAGGATCGGGGTCTCGACGTCGACGAATCCCTTCTTGTGAAAATATTCACGAATTCCGAAGACGACCCGGTCGCGCAGCAGCAGCGCCGCCATCATCTCCGGCCGGCGCAGGTCGAGGTAGCGGTAGCGCAGGCGCAGCTCCTCGGAGGCGTTGACGCGGTCCTCGACCACGAACGGCGGGGTCTCGGCGGCGGTCAGCAGCTCTACCGCCTCGGCGATCACCTCGACCTCGCCTGTGCCCATCTCAGGGTTCACCGTCTCGGGCGAGCGCGTGGCCACCGTACCCACCACCCGGATCACATCCTCCTGGGAGAGCTTCTCGCCGGCCTCGCGCAGCTCGTCGCGCAGCAGGACCTGTACCCAGCCTTCGCGGTCGCGCAGGTCCACGAACACGATCCCGCCCAGGTTGCGGCGGCGCCGCACCCACCCCACGAGCTCCACTCGCCGACCCACGTCCGCGGCGCGCAGACCCCCGCAGAAGGGCCTCTCCCACGCTCGCATCAGCGTCTCAGACATACGGTTCCCTCCGCTGGCGACAGCAGCGTCGGGATTCTAGCAGGCGGATCCGGTCGGTTGGCGCGCGGTGACCGCGCTGGCGTCAGAATGCAAACACCCTGGGGAGGGAACGCCCGAGGGGCGGCGAGTCAGGCGGGCAGCTTCACGCTGCGCAGGAACTCCGCGCTCCGCTCGGGAAGCGCCGTGTTGATGAACATCCCGGTGCCGAGCTCGAACCCAGCTGCCTTGGTCACCCTGGGGATGAGCGAGAGGTACCAGTGGAAATACTTGACGGCCCCCTCCTGCGGCGAGAGCGACCGGACCACATAGTTGTAGTCGGGATCCTCGAGCCCGACGAAGAGCCGGGCCAGCACCTCGCGGAGGAGGATCGCCAGGTCGGCGATCTCGGTGTCGGAGACGTCCCCGAAGTACGCGCAGTGGCGCTTGGGGAAGATCCAGATGTGGAACGGCGACAGCGCCGCGTACGGCACGAACGCCGCGAACGAGGTGTTCTCCGCGACCACCCTCATCCCGTCGTGCAGTTCCTCGTGCAAGGAGCGGCAGTAGAGGCACTCGCCCTTGTCCCCCCAGTGCCGCAGCGCCTCCTCGAGCCGGGCCCGAAGCTGACCCGGGAGCACCGGCATCCCGACGATCTGCGAGTGTGGATGGATGAGTGAGGTGCCGGCGGCCTCGCCGTAATTCTTGAACACGATCACGTGCGCGATCCTCGCATCGTCGTAGAAGGCGCGCAGGCGGTGGCGGTAGGCAGCCAGTACATGCTCCAGGTGCGCGACAGGCAGGAGGGCCATGGTCAGGTTGTGTGCCGGGGTCTCGACGATCACCTCGTGGAGCCCGACCCCGGAGAGGAACGTCCGGAACGCGTTGACGTGGCGCTCGACCTCGCCCTCGGGAGCGAGCGCCGAGTATCGGTTGGGAACCGAGCGCACCAGCCACCCGCCCCCCGGGGCGGGAACCCGGAACTGCTCGGCCGGCGTCTGGTCCTCATTGCCGGGGCAGAACGGGCACTCGGGCGCAAACGCGGGGAGCGTGGCCTTCTGTTTCTTCTGCGTGAACTCCTCGGGGCGCCTTGCACGATCGGTCGCGATAATCACCCAGTCGCCGGTGACCGGATTGGAGCGGATCTCGGGCATGGTGGGACCTCCCTGATGCGTGCGGACCGCCTGCTGCGCTCTTGAGTTGCTCCTACTCACCCTGGGTACACCGCCGCGAAGGCACTGTCAAGGGCGACTGGAAACCCGCAGCCGGCCGTTGCGTACTCTCTCAGGGGCGCAAGCTCCGGGGAGGGCGCGATGGTCAAGTTTCTCCTCTGGCTGATCCTGCTTGTGCTCTGCTGGCCGCTTGCGCTGCTCGCGCTGGTGCTCTACCCGCTCGTCTGGCTGTTTCTGCTGCCGTTCCGCCTGCTCGGGATCGCGGTCGAGGGTGTTCTCGGCCTGTTCAAGGCGTTGATCACATTGCCGGCACGGGTGCTGGGCGGTCCGCGCCGCGCCTAGGACGAAGGCGTGGTCCCCTCGGGCCTCGCGGCTCCGGGCCGCCTGCGGCGGCGACGGCGCTTCGTGCCCGAGGGTGGCCGGCCATCGGCGGCGGCCTGCTCAGGAGGCTGGGGACGCGGGCGCGGCTGCACCGGCAGGAACAGCGTGTTGTCGGCGTGCTTCACCGGGATGCCCGCGCCGAGGAGCTTCTCGATGGCGGGCAGCGAGTACACGAAGTTCTCGCAGGCGAGGGAGATCGCCTTGCCCTCGGCACCGACACGCGCCGTCCTGCCGACCCGGTGGATGTAATCCTCCGGGTCCTGCGGCAGGTCGTAGTTGATCACATGCGAGACGCCTTCGATGTGAAGCCCGCGCGAGGCCACATCAGTCGCCACCAGGATTGGCAGCTTGCCCTCCTTGAAGTCGGAGAGGACCTTGAGGCGTCGCGTCTGGATCACAGAGCCGGTCAGGCCCCGCGCCTGGTAGCCGTGCCTCTCCAGCCGCTCCACCAACCGGCGTGCTTCCTCGCGGGTATTGACGAAGATCATCGTGCGGTCGCACCCTTCCCGCGCCAGCAACCCGAGCAGAAGCGAGAATTTCTCCCGCGAGCCGACGTGGTAGAGCTCCTGCTCGAGACGGTCGGGGGTGATCTCCTCGGGGTTGACGACGATCTCCGCGGGGTCCCGCATCTCGGAGAAGCCGAGCTGCAGCACGCGCCCCGACAACGTGGCGGTGTAGAACATCGTCTGGCGCTTGCCGGGCCCCGGCAGCCGCCTGGTGATCTCCCGCAGGTCGTCGATGAAACCCATGTCGAACATGCGGTCGGCCTCGTCCACGACAAACACCTGGACGCCCTTCAGCGATGTGACGCCCTGTCGCAGGTAGTCGAGCAGCCGCCCCGGCGTCCCGACCAGCAGGTCCACCCCCCGGACAAGCTCCGCACGCTGCTCGCGGTACTCCATCCCTCCGAACACCGCTTCCGTTACCAGGCCGGTGTGGACTCCCAGCTTCTCGGCGTCAGCCGCGACTTGAACCACTAACTCGCGGGTCGGCGCCACGACCAGGGCCCGCGGCACCCGCGGTTCCGGGGCCGGAGAGGAGAGCAGCTTGGTGAAGATGGTCACCAGGTAGGCGGCGGTCTTTCCGGTCCCGGTCTGCGCCTGGGCCGCCACGTCGCGTCCGGCGAGCGTGAGCGGCAGCACTTCGGCCTGCACCAGCGTGCAGCGCGTGAAGCCCGCCTCGTCGAGACCCCTCTGGACCGCGGGAGGGAGGTTGAACTCCGCGAAAGTTCGGTGCGAGAACAGCGCGCCAGGCTCTCTCACGCGGGCAGTATAGCGGGCGCCGCGTCGTGCCGGAGGGCGTTCAGGCCTGCCTGCCGGAGAGCTGGCTGTGACGGAAGCCGTAGGCTGCGTAAATCGTCAGGCCGATCACCAGCCACACCAGGAAGCGGAGCCAGGTCACGAACGGCAGGCTGAACATCAGGTAGCCGCAGAGCACGACTCCCAGGATCGGGATAACCGGATAGAGCGGCACCTTGAACGGGCGGTGCACCTCGGAACGGGTGCGCCGAAGCACCAGCACTCCGGCGGACACGATCATGAAGGCGAACAGCGTCCCGATCGAGCACAGCTCGGCGACGACGTTGATCGGGGTGAGGGCCGAGGAGACGGCCACGATCGTTCCCGTGATGATCGTCGTGAGGTACGGCGTCCGGAAGCGTTCGTGCACCTTCGACATCAACGGCGGCAGCAGGCCGTCGCGCGACATCGCAAACAGGATGCGCGGCTGCCCGAGCAGGAGCACGAGCAGCACGCTGGTGATGCCGGCCAGCGCCCCGACGCTCACGACCACCGAGGCCCAGGGCATCTTGAGGATGTTGAGGACGAGCGCGACGGGGTCGGCGACGTTGAGCTGCCTGTACGGTACGACCCCCGTCATGATCGCGGCCACGACCACGTACAGGACCGTGGCCACCGCGAGCGAGCCCATGATCCCGATCGGCATGTCGCGCTGGGGGTTGACCGCTTCCTCTGCCGTGGTGGACACCGCGTCGAAACCCACGAAGGCCAGGAACACGATCGCTGCGGCGGTCACGACGCCCTTGAGACCGAACGGCATGAACGGGCTCCAGTTCGAGGGGTTGACGTACCAGGCGGTCAGGCCGATGAAGATGAGGATCACAGTGACCTTGATGATCACCATGGTCAGGTTGACGCGGGCGCTCTCCTTGATGCCGCGCACGAGCAGCCAGCTCAGCAGCGCGATGATCAGCACCGCCGGCATGTTGAGAAAGCCGGGCTGCTGACCCACAGGCGCCCATGGCGGCGAGCACCAGGCGTGCGGCAGGCTCACGCCGGCGGGCTCCAGCAGGTGGTTGGCCAGGTTCACGAGGTACGCGGACCAGCCGATAGCCACCAGACTTGCCCCGACCATGTACTCCAGGATCAGGTCCCAACCGATGATCCAGGCGATCAGTTCGCCCAGCGTGGCGTAGCCGTAGGTGTAGGCGCTGCCCGCGACCGGGATCATCGCTGCAAGCTCCGCGTAGCAAAGCGCGGCACACGCGCACGCGGCCGCAGCAATCACGAACGAGAGGATGATACCGGGGCCCGCGTGGTTGGCCGCCTCCACGCCTGGTAGCACGAAGATCCCCACCCCGATGATGCACCCGATGCCGATGGCCACCAGGTCCCAGGCCTTGAGCGCCCGCCTGAGCCCGTGCTTCTCGTCCTCGGTCTCCTTCAGGACCAGCGTCAGGGGTTTGGTGCGCAGGAGCGACAGGCTCATCGGGCGGATCCTCCCCGGGGGTGAAGTACCGCGGTGCAACGTCGCGCCACTATAGCGGGGCACCCTGAGTGGCGCAACGAAAACGCTTCACCTTGCAGCATCGCGGCGCTCGATCAGGGCCTCCACGGCAGCGCGGCGGGCCGGCGTATCGGCTCGCAGGCGCAATGTCTCCAGCTCACCCCTCGGCCCGCCAGCGTAGAGGTCGTGAATCACCGCACGCTCGAGGGTCGCTTGCCAACTCCTCTCACGCGGCGCCGCGTTCGCCGCCATGAGCGCCACCGCCAGGAGCGCCACGGCCACGAACCGTTCGAGCCCCTTCGCACCCGGTGTTGCCAGAACCAAAAGCTGCACGCCCGCAACAAGCGCCAAAGCGGCGAGCAGGGCGGCGAGCACGCCGGGCGGCAGCCACGACGGGACCACGATGCCGTCGGCAAGCAACCCGGGTGAGAGCGTGAACGCGGGCAACGGAAAATCCCCGGGCGGGAAAGGAAATGTGGCGACTACGGGCCAGAGCATCGCCCACCCCCAGAGAGCGCCGAGCGCAAGGAGCACCCGCCCGAGCGGCCGCTCCAGAGCGCTCTCCGCCCCCCGAGCCACCAGCACGAACACCAGCGGAAGCACGGGGAGCAGGTAGCGGGGCCCCGGGAACCAGCCGCCGCGCCAGTTCACATAGCCGGACATCACAAACAGCAGCGCGAGCGGCGCCGCCGCGAGGGCGAGCCTTGCCCAGGCACCTTCCGGCCAATGCGGCCGCGCCAGCGCGCCGACGACCGAGAGCGCGACCAGCGGCGCCCACACCACCAAACCGCGGCTCGGGGACAACAGAAGCCCGGCGAGTCCACCGGCGGCGGGCCAGGAGATTCCGAAGTAGCCTCGCTCCACCAGCGCCGCGAATGAGCCGTACGCCTCGTGCGCGGCCGAGAGCGCGAACGGCGAGCCGAAGCAGACGGTGTTGTAGGCGCCGAGCAGCGCCAGTGGCGCGCCGCCACCGAGCGCGAGGGCCGGCGAGCCGCGCGATCCGAGGCGTGTGAGCGCCGCGAGCGTCAGCACTGCCGCTGGCACCGCCACTGGGTACTCACAGGCTGCCGCCCACCCCATCAGGAACCCGGCGGCTGCTGCCGCCTGCCACCGTGGCCTCGGCGTACAAAAGAGGAGGCAGTAGGCCGCGAGCAGCAGGCACGAGGTGAGCGCGTGGGAGAAAAGCAGGAGCGAGGCAGCGAGCGCAGGGGTGCCCAGTGCGTAGGCGCTGACCGCGAGCGGGCCGCCGCGCGGAAAGCCTGCGGTGAGACGGGCGAGCAGCAGCACACACACGACAAACGGCAGCGAGGAGGCCAGCAGCCTTCCGAGAACGAGCGTCATCCGCAGTTCGCCCTCCGACCCCGCCCGTGCGAGCATCTGCGCGAGCAGGGCACCGGGCACGACCAGCGGGAGGACCCCGGGCGCCTTGTTCGGGAACACGCGGCCGCCGGCGGTGGCGAGGTCCTCCATGTCGCCGAAACGGGCAACCTCGGGGCCGATCTCGAGGCTGCCCCGCGACACGAGGGCGAGCGCCTGATAGGCGCGCGCCCGCTCGTTGGGACTCTCAAAATGTGGCCAGAAGTTGACCACGACGAGCTGCAGCACCGTGGTGAGGCCGAGCGTGAGGAACAGCCAGCTGCGAGGCACCACCCTCGAGTTGGTGAGGGAGCTCACAGTGTCAGTTTATGCCAGCGTCGAGGTGAGGACGCGCACCGGCACAAGTCGCTGCGTCCGCCTTGACCGGGCCCGTGCCACCACGTACTCTCGTGAAAAGGAAAGCCCCTGTTGCGAGCGCGGTGGATTCGGCGCCCTGCGGAGAGGAGCCGCCGAAGAGGAGCGTGACCCATGGTGACGAGACCTCGGGCAGAACGCGTGGCGCCGGATGGGCATCACGGCCCTCACCCGATCACGTGCATCCTGCCGCCCCACATGTTGCGCGCGATCGCCGAGCGTGGGAGCCCCGAGCAGCGGGCGTGGGCCCTACAGGTGCTCGCCGTCTCGGAGCGGATCCGCGGCCGGCGCGAGCTCTTGGGCGACATCGCGGCCGTCACCGCGATTCCCTCCGAGGTCAAGCAGCGCTCCGTGTACGATGGCGGGCACGGCACACAGCTCCCCGGCAAGCTGGTGCGGAGCGAGGGCCAGAGGCCGGTCAAGGACGTAGCGGTCAACGAGGCGTACGACGGCTCGGGCGCCACCTGGCAGCTCTACCACGACGCGTACGGCCGAAACTCCGTCGACGATCGCGGGATGCCTCTCGTCTCGACGGTTCACTACCGCGTCGGCTACGACAACGCTTTCTGGGACGGCGCCCAGATGGTCTACGGGGACGGCGACGGAAAGCTCTTCGAGCGCTTCACCAAATGCCCGGACGTGATCGGCCACGAGCTCACCCACGGGGTGATCCAGTACGAGGCATCGCTCGCCTACGCCGACCAGCCGGGTGCCCTCAACGAGTCCTTCGCCGACGTGTTCGGATCGCTCGTCAAGCAGTGGTCGCTGGGGCAGACCGCAGCTCAAGCGGACTGGCTGATTGGCGCGGGGCTCTTCGCACCAGGGATCAAGGGCGTGGCGCTCCGCTCGATGGCCGCGCCCGGGACCGCCTACGACGACCCGATCCTCGGCAAGGACCCCCAGCCGGCCGACATGGCGCACTACGTGGAGACGACCGACGACAGCGGCGGCGTCCACATCAACTCCGGGATCCCGAACCGGGCGTTCTACCTTGCAGCCACGGCGCTCGGCGGCCACGCCTGGGAGAGGGCGGGCAAGATCTGGTACGTCACCCTGCGCGATCGGCTGCGTCCGGACTCGGGGTTCAGGGCGGCTGCCACCCTCACGGTGGCGGTCGCGGGCGAACTCTTCGGGACCAGGAGCACTCCAGTGGGTGCGGTCCGGGCCGCCTGGAAGAAAGTCGGGGTACTCTAGACCGGTCATGCGTGTAAGTCTCGAACGATCCGGGGGGTTCGCCAACATTCGGAGGACGTTCGCGGCGGACGCGAAGAAGCTCGGCCCCACGCAGGCCGAGGAGTTGCGCCAACTGGTGGAGGCCGCCGACCTCATCCACTTCCCCGACGAGCCGACGCCGCGTCCCGGCAGGCCCGACCGCTTCTACTACCGCATCACGATCGAGCACGAGGGGGGAGAGCGCACGGTCACGGTCGCGGAGGACTCGGCGCCGGCGGCACTGCAGCGCCTCATCGACTGGGTGCAGCGCCTCCCGCAGAGCTGACGCCCCCGCGGATCATTCCGCGCGCAGGGCATCCACGGGGTCGAGCGCGGCGGCGCGGCGGGCCGGTATAACCCCTGCACCAACGCCCACCGCCAGGCTCATCAGCAGCGCGGCCACCACGGCGCCAGCCGGAGTCGCGAGCGGCAGCCCTGGGACAAAGGCTTTCGCCAGCACCTGAACCCCGAAGCCGAAGGCCACGCCAGCGAGGCCGCCGCACACCGCGAGCAGAGCAGCCTCGAGGAGGAATAGCCGCTGCACCCCACGCTCGGTCACGCCGAGCGCGCGCAGTAGGCCGATCTCTCCGGTGCGCTCGTGCACCGAGATCCACATTATCGTGAGGATCCCCATCGCCCCAACGAACAGCGAGATTCCGGCGATCGCCGTGACCGCCGCGGTGATGATCCCGATGATCCGGCCAAAGGTGTCCAGCATCTCGGTCTGCGTCGTGACGGTGAAATCCTCCTCACCACGGTGACGCTCCGTCAGCACCGCCTTGGTACCTGTGACCACCCCGGGAACCGCCTCGGCACTGCGTGCCAGCAGGTCGATCTCGATGAGCTCCGTCTGGTTGAACACGTCCATCGCGGTTGCCACCGGGATGAATCCGCAGTCGTCGAGATCGAACCCAAGAACCTGGCCCTTCGCTTCCATGACGCCGATGACCAGAAGGCTGGCGCTCCCGATACGCACCCGCTGGCCGAGGGGCGAGCTGACACCGAACAGTTCGTGGGCGAGCTTCGCGCCCAGAACGGCGAAGTTCCCTTTCCGGTGGGCGTCCATTTCGGGCAGAAAACTTCCCTGGGCCACGCCGATCTTCCACAAGGCCGGCAACTCGTGGGTCACGCCGTAGATGTAGACGCTGCGGCCGCGTGCCCCCGCCTCGACTTTCGCCTGACCGAACGTCGTCGGAACGACTGTCTTCACACCCAGCACATGCTTCAGCGCCTCGGCGTCCTCGAGGGTGAGCCTGTGTGTTGTGCCGCCCAGCATGCCGGGAATACCGAATGTCTTCACCTTGCCGGGGTTGACCGCGATTATGTCGGTGCCGAATTGCGAGAACTGCGACACGATGTAACGTCGCGTGCCCTCCCCGAGCGAGGTGAGCAGCACGACCGCAGCAACCCCGATCGCCACCCCGAGGGCCGAGAGCGCCGAGCGCAGGCGGTGCCCTGTGAGGGCGCCGAGCACGAAGCGGAAGAGCTCGACGGTCCCCACGGTTATCTCCTCGCCAGCGCGGCGACCGGGTCGAGGCGCGTGGCGCGGCGCGCCGGCCACACCCCGAACCCCACGCCGACCACGAGCGACAGTCCGAGCGCCGCGGCGACCGCCCAGCCCGGCGGGCTGGCCGGGAAACTCGGGTAGATCCCGACGAAGACGCGGATCGCCCCGGCAGCCAGCGCGAGCCCCGCGAGGCCCCCTGCGAACGCGAGCAGCACCGCCTCCGTTAGGAACGCGGCCAGTACCTGCCGGTCCTGCGCCCCGAGCGCCTTGAGGAGGCCTATCTCGGCGCGACGCTCAGTCACCGAGACCAGCATCACGTTCATGATCCCGACGCCGGCGACCGCGAGCGACACCGACGCAATCCCGACCAGCGCGAGGGTCAGAGCGTTCAGGATCGACGAGAACGCCGACACCAGCGCATCCTGGGTTTCCACGGTGATGTCCTCGGCGCGATGACGCTCGGCCATCAGGCTTTCGACATCGTGTTTCGTCTGCTCCATCTCGCCGTGGACGCGCACGTCTATCAGGATGCGGAAAAGGGACGAGCGGTTGAACACCCGCATCGCGGTGCGCACCGGGATCATGACAACATCGTCCATGTTGAAGGTGAGCGAGCGCCCCCGCGGTGCCAGCACACCCACCACCCGGAAGCGCCAGGGACCGACGCGGACGATCTGCCCGAGCGGGTTCTCGCCCCGAAACAACTCCTGGGCGACCGTGACCCCGAGCACGATCTCGTTCCCGCCCTGGTCCGGGTCGCCCGGCGGGAGGAACTCCCCCGACCCAATCTCGAGCCTGCGCACGGCGGCAAGATCTGCCGTGGTGCCGAGCACCGGCACCGCACGTCCGCGGTCCCCGAACTGCACGGTGTCGGTGGCCACCGCCATCGGTGCCGACCTGCGCACCCGCTGCAGTCTCGCGATCGCACGGTAGTCGTCGATCGTCAGGTCGTGCGTCACGCCGCCGAAAGGGGCACCGCCGGTCGTCTCGACCTTCCCCGGAAATACGATGAGGAGGTTGCTGCCGAGGGCCGCGAACTGGTTCACGACGTACCGCCGTGCCCCCTCGCCGAGAGCCGTGAGCGCCACCACCGCCGAGATGCCGACGGCGACGCCCGCCACGGACAGGGCGGTCCGCAACCGGTGCCCCCGGAGCGCCCCGGCGGCGAACGCCAGCAGGTCGAGAAACCGCACCCTACCCCCTATCCGTCGCGCGCGGGCCGTCGGTCGTCGTCGACCCTGTGCCCTGTCCCCTGTCCCCTGAACCCTGGATCTCCCCGTCGTCCATCCGGATCACGCGCTTCGCGCGCTCCGCGATCGCCGGATCGTGCGTGACGACCACGAGCGTGAGCCCGTTCGCGTTCATCTGCTCGATCAGTTCCATCACCTCGTGAGCCGAGGCGCGGTCCAGGTTGCCCGTTGGCTCGTCGGCCAGCAGCACGGCCGGGTCCATCACCACTGCGCGCGCGATCGCGACCCGCTGTCGCTCGCCCCCGGAGAGCTGGTCGGGGCGGTGGGCGGCGCGGTGCGACAGGCCCACCGCGTCGAGGGCCCGCGCCGCGCGTTCCCGACGCTCCTCCGGGGGCGTTCCGGCGAAGAGCATGGGGAGCTCGACGTTGCCGAGCGCCGAGAGACGCGGCAGCAGGTGGAAGAACTGGAAGACGAAGCCGATCCGGTGCCGGCGAATCAGCGACCGCTCCTCCTCCGAGAGCGTTCCCACCTCCCGCCCCTCCAACAGGTAGCGGCCCCGGGTCGGCCGGTCGAGACACCCGACGATGTGCAGCAGCGTGGACTTGCCGGAGCCCGAGGGCCCGACCAGCGCCACGTGGTCGCCGCGCCCGATCGCGAGGCTGACCCCCTTGAGGGCGTGCACCTCCCCCTCACCGACCTTGAAGATGCGCCAGACGCCCTCGAGCCGGATCACCGGCTCTCCCGCGCCTGTGCACGCGCTCCTGGCTTGATCTCGGGGGAGTCCCGCGAGATCACCACGAGCTCGCCGACGGTCACCCCGCTCTTCACCTCGGTGAACTGCCAGTTGCGCATCCCGGCGGTGATCGTCCGCTCCCCGAGGCGGCCGCCTTTGAGCACCAGGACCTTGCCGCCCTCGGCAATCGCCGCGGTGGGAATCCGGGGCACCCCTTCGCGGCGCGCCAGGATCACCTCCACGTCGGCTGAGGTGCCCGGCAGCAGTTTCTGCGCGAGCCTGGCATCCAGGAGATCCACCTCGATCTCGACGGTTCGGTTCTGCTCGAGCACGTCCAGCACGTAGGGGGCGACACGCGCGAGCGTCCCCGCGAGCTTCTGCCCGGGGAGCGAATCCACGGTCACCCGCACCTCCTGCCCCGCCCGCACGCGCTCGGAATCCACCTCGTCGATCGGCGCCGAGACGTACACCGACCCCGGGTCGATGAGGTCGAGCACCGCCGGGATCGGGACACCCGGGGGCGCCGGCGTGATCCACTCCCCGACCTCGGTGCTGCAGTCCGCAATCACCCCAGCGAACGGCGCCCTAACCACGGTCAGGGCGAGCTCCGCCTGGGCCACGCCGACCTGGGCGTGCGCCTGGTCACGCGCGGCGAGCGCCGCCTGGCACGAGGCGCGAGTGCGGTCGCGGTTGCTCTCGAGGGTGTCGAGGTCCTGCTGACTGGTGATCCCGTCAGCGGAAAGTGCCTTCCCCCGCCGAAGCTCCTTCTCCGCCAACTCGGCGGCCAGGCATGCCTCCTTCGCCTGCGATTCCGCGGTCTTCACCTGCTCCTGGGCGAGGCGCACGCTGGCGAGCTGGACCGAGTCGTCGAGCTTGAGGAGCAGCGCACCCGCCTGGACCTGCGTTCCCTTGCGGAAGGGCAGTTCGGTCACGCGCCCGCCGATCTGCGGCGAGAGCTTGGCGCGCAGGCGCGCCTTCACCGTGCCGGCGCGGGTGTTGGTGATGATCTCTTCGACCGTCCCCGGTTCGATGCGTGCCACCTCGACTGGCACCGGGCTTGGGCGGAAGACAAGCAAGCGCAGCGCAACCACCGCTGCAACAACTGCGAGGACCACGAGCAACCAACGGGGGATTCTGCGCATACCCGATTGTACGCACCCGCTGGGGCGCCGGTCACTCTTCCAGGAGCTGCTCGGCGTCGCTTCTCTCTCTTCCGCTCAGAGCGAGGTCAGTAACGGCCCCCACGTCCCACACCCCAGCCGATCAGGCGAGCGCGCCGGCTCCGGCGGTCAGCTTTCTGCGACGATCCGGGTGCCTCGCGTCTCGGGGAGCGTCCAGACCCAGAGACCTGTGAACACCGCGAAGAGCGCCGCGAGCGAGATTCCCCCACCCAGACCGTACCGCCCTGCCACCTGGGTGATGATCAGCGGGGTGAAGAACTGCACGCCGCGCGCGAGGTTGAAGGCGGTCCCCATGGCGGTGTTGCGAACCTTGGTGGGGAAGATCTCGGAGAAGATCGGGCCATACCCTGAGAAGTTGCCGGTGCCGAAGCCCACCATGAACATGAAAGCGAGGGTCAGCCAGGGCCACACGGCGATGCTGCTCCAGAACCACGTCACCGCCAGCAACCCCACGGCCCAGACCACGGAGAAGCCGGTATACGCGACCCTGCGCCCCTTCCAGTCGGCGAACAGCCCGAAGGAGAGGTAGCCGAGGAACCCCCCAGCCTGCGTGGTCAGCATCCACAACCCCGAGCGTGCCATCGAGAATCCAAGGTTGTCGTAGAGGTATTTCGGCATCCAGGTGTAGGTGAACCAGTACGCCGACATGTCAGTGACGGCAAGGACAAGTCCGAGCAGGAACAGACGCCGCAGTGCAGGCGTGCGAAGAAGATCGGAGAGGTGGCCACCCTCGGCTTTCGCGGCGAGGCGCCGGCGCTCGAGCCACACGTCCGACTCGGGCATCGCCCGACGGATCACGACGACCAGAAGCGCGGGAAACAACGACAGGAAGAAGCAGCCGCGCCAACCCCACTCCAGCCCGAAGGCGGACGCCAGTGCTGGCTGCACGAACCCCCCGACGATCGACGCCAGGGCGATACCGAGCGGCGCTCCGGTCTGCATCACCGCCGCGAAGCGCGCTCGCATGCGCGCCGGGAAAGTCTCGCCCACGAGCGTCTGTCCTGTGGCCCACTCGCCGCCGACGCCGAGGCCGGTGACCACGCGGAACACCAGCAGCCAGGCTGCGCTCTGCGCGAAGCCGCAGAGGAACGTCCCGATGGAGTAGACCAAAATCGTCCAGGAAAGCACTGTCTTCCTGCCGAATCGGTCCGCCAGGTAGCCAAAGACGATGCCCCCGAGGGCGGTGGCCGCCAGCGTCGAGCCCAGCAGCAGTGAGAGCGACGTCTCGGAGAGGCCCAGGCTCTTCTTGATGGGAATGAGCAGGAACGAGAACATCATGAGGTCGTAGAAGTCGAACAGCCACCCCGCCCACGACATCCCCAGGATCACGTAGTGGGTGCGCGTCGGCCGCTCGCTCTCGTTGAGGAGCCGCACGGCGCCGCCGGCATCAGGGAAAGCGCCCGCCATTGTGCTGGCCTCATGTTCTCATACCCACGTGCGCCTGCAGGCTCGGTCGAACGCTCGCGCACCGGGACGTTGGCGGCAGGACGGCGCCTCGGTGGGACGCGTCAGCTATCCCCCAGGGCGCGTGACAAGATCAGATTTTGCAACGGATTGAACGGCGCGGCCTTGTCGGCGGGCCAGGCGTGGCGTAACCTACAGAGTTTGAGGTGGCTATGCCTGGAGCCGTCGACAAGGTCCTCGAAGTCTTCATGGGTTCAAGACACGAGCGGGAGATGAAGAGGCTTGCCCCGCTGGTTTCCGAGATCAACGCGAGGGAGGCTGGCCTTGCCACGCTCTCCGATGACGAGTTGCGCTCGCGCATCGCTTTGATCCGCGAGCAGGTGCGCGCGGCAACCGCTGAGCTCCCCGAGGAGTACGCGGAGCGCCGCAGGCTGGTCCAGGGGGTGCTCGACTCGCACCTGCCCGACGTGTTCGCGATCGTGCGGGAGGCCTCCAAGCGCACCCTCGGGATGCGCCACTTCGACGTTCAGCTGATCGGCGGCATGGTTCTCCACGACGGCAAGATCGCCGAGATGAAGACCGGCGAGGGCAAGACGCTGGTGGCGACCCTGCCGGTGGTTCTCAACGCCCTCTCGGGCCGCGGCGTCCACGTGGTCACCGTCAACGACTACCTGGCCAAGCGCGACGCCGAGTGGATGGGCCAGATCTACAAGTTCCTCGGACTCTCGGTCGGGTGCATCCAGAACCAGATGGACGACGCCGAGCGCAAACGCGCCTACCAGGCCGACATCACCTACGGCACCAACAACGAGTTCGGGTTCGACTACCTGCGCGACAACATGAAGTTCGAGATCGAGGGCATGGTCCAGCACGGTCACACCTACGCGATCGTCGACGAGGTGGACTCGATCCTGGTGGACGAGGCGCGCACCCCGCTCATCATCTCGGGGCCGTCGGAGCTCTCGGTCGGCCTCTACTACGAGGTCGACCGCATCATCCCGAAGCTCGTCAAGGGCGAGGAAACCAAGGACAAGTACGGCAACAAAACGACGACTGGCGATTACCTCCTCGACGAGAAGGCCCACACCGCGACGCTCACGGACGAGGGCGTCGCCAAGGCCGAGAAGCTCCTCGGCGTCCCGAACCTCTACGACCCGACCAACATCGAGACCCTGCACGCCGTCCAGCAGGCGCTGCGCGCCCACGCGCTCTACCAGGTCGACCGCGACTACATCGTCAAGGACGGCCAGGTGATCATCGTGGACGAGTTCACCGGGCGCCTGATGCCCGGCCGCCGCTGGTCCGACGGGCTGCACCAGGCCGTGGAGGCCAAGCAGGGGGTGAAGATTGAGGCCGAGAACCAAACCCTGGCCACGATCACTCTGCAGAACTACTTCCGGATGTACGAGAAGCTCGCCGGGATGACCGGCACCGCGGAGACCGAGGCCGACGAGTTCGCCCACATCTACGGCCTCGACGTGATCGTGATCCCGACCAACGCGGAGATGATCCGCGCCGACAACTCCGATGTTATCTACCGTACCGAGAAGGAAAAGTGGCAGGCGGTCGTCGAGGAGCTCGTCGAGCTTCACGAGAAGGGCCAACCGGTTCTGGTCGGCACGGTCTCGATCGAGAAGTCCGAGACGCTCTCGGAGCTCCTTAAGCGGCGGAGCATCCCGCACGTCGTGTTGAACGCCAAGTACCACGAGCGCGAGGCCGGCATCGTGGCCCAGGCCGGACGCTTCCACGCTTTGACCATCGCGACCAACATGGCCGGCCGCGGCACCGACATCATCCTGGGTGGGAACCCGGAGGGGCTCGCCAGGGGCGAGGCGGACCCGCTCAAGGAGCCCGAGGCGTACGCGCAGGCGCTCGAGCGGTACAAGGTCAAGTGTGCCGAGGAGCGCGAGGAGGTGCTGAAAGCCGGCGGACTGCACATCCTCGGCACCGAGCGGCACGAGGCGCGCCGCATCGACAACCAGCTGCGCGGGCGATCCGGCCGCCAGGGCGATCCGGGGTCCTCACGTTTCATCCTCTCGCTGGAGGACGACCTGATGCGCATCTTCGCGTCCGACCGCCTCCGGGAGTGGATGAAGCACCTCGGAATGGAGGAGGGCATACCCATCGAGTCCAAGATGGTCTCGCGCTCGATCGAGCGGGCTCAGAAGCAGGTGGAAGGCCGCAACTTCGAGATCCGCAAGCACCTGCTCGAGTACGACGACGTCATGAACAAGCAGCGGGAGGCCGTCTACCGGCTGCGCCGCAGGGTGCTGGAGGGCAAGGAGGGGCGCGAGTGGGTCCTGCGCGCCGCAAGGGAGATCGTCGAGTCGCTCGTCGACTCGTACTGCCCCGAGGACAAGCACCCCGACGAGTGGGACCACGAGGCGATGGAACGGGAGCTCAAGGAGCTGTTCGGGCTCACCATGGCTCAAGCGGACGTCAGCTGGGAAACCGTCAACCGGCCCAAGCTGGGAGAGGCGCTGACGGCCGCCGTCGAGCAGCGCTTCGAGGAACGTGAGCACACCATCGGCGCGGAGAACTTCCGCCACCTCGAGCGCTACCTGATCCTCTCGGTGCTGGATGCGCAGTGGAAGGACCACCTGCTGGCCCTCGACCACCTCAAGGAGGGCATCGGCATGCGCGCGTACGGCCAGCGCGACCCGCTGGTCGAGTACAAGCGCGAATCGTTCGGGCTGTTTCAGGAGATGATGGAGCGCGTCGAGGACCAGGTGGTCCAGTACCTGTACCGGGTCGAACTGGTCCAGCCTCCCCAGGAGCGGCGGCGGCAGGCCGTGCGCGCTCGCGAGGTCAAGGCCGAGGTCTCGGGTCTCCAGGGTGAGCGCCGGGAGGCCCAGCACTCACCGACCGCCGGGCCGCCCACGACGGTCCGCCG
>DATKMD010000036.1:0-8066 GCA_035542075.1 Thermoanaerobaculaceae bacterium | reverse complement strand
CGCATCGTCACGGAGGCGGCGCTGGCGGCGCAGCTCGCCTCCCGTCGGCTCGACTGGATCCGGATGGAGTGCCAGTGCCTCGCCCTGCCGACGCAGGAGAGTGCCAGGGAGGCCGCGCTGTGTGTGCGCGAGGACGGCATGGACCTCGACGAGGTGGCCGGGAGCGCCGGTGCCAGCGTAGAAGCCGTCAGCGACTTCCTCGAAGACTGGGAGCCGGCGCTCCGGGATCCGCTCTTGGCTGCGGGTGCGGGCGCACTCCTCGGCCCGATCGCATCCGGAGATGGGTTCCTGCTCGTCCTCGTTCGTGAAAAGGTGCTGCCCTCGCTCGAGGACCCAGCGGTCCGGAGCCGGGCCGAGGAGCGGCTGCTGGATGCCGCGCTTGCACGCGAGATGGATACCCGGGTCACGTGGCACGTGCCGGAGCTGGCGCAGTCTACTCCGGGGAGCTGAACCGCACCATGAGGCATCGTTTGCCCGTCGCGCAACCGAGCCTGCTGCCGTCACTCTACGCAGGGTGGATGGGTCAGCTTCTTGCCGGCCAGATTCCCCGCGAGACCGAAGCGACCTGCGAGGATTGCGCCATGTGCGCCGGGCCAGGTCAGGCAGAGGCCTCGGAAGTCTTCTTCGATCCGCGGACGAAGTGCTGCACCTACGTTCCCAGGCTGGCCAATTTCCTGGTCGGGCGCGTTCTTGCCGACGACGACCCGGCGGCCGCGGCGGGACGCGTCACGGTGGCGACGCGAATCCGGTCCGGCGTCGGGGTCACGCCCCTCGGTCTCGATCAGCCGCCGACGTTTCAGATCCTCTACGAGAACACCGCTCCGAATTCGTTCGGCCGTAGCCCCAGCCTGCGCTGTCCGCACTATCTGGAGGACGAGGGAGGGCGCTGCGGGGTGTGGAAGCACCGCGCGTCCGTGTGCGCGACCTGGTTCTGCAAGCACGTGCGCGGGGCGACCGGGCTGCGCTTCTGGCAGAGCCTGCACCAGCTCCTGTCGGGCGTCGAGCGAGCGCTGTCGCGCTGGTGCGTGCTGCAGCTGGATATCGGTGCCGATGCGCTCAGGCGGCTCTTCCCGGTGCCCACGACCCCGGGGCAGCTCGGGGCGGCCCAGCGGCGGACGCTCGACGACCTCGTCAACCGGGAAGCCGGTCGAGCGCTGTGGGGACGGTGGTACGACCGCGAGGCGGACTTCTACCGCGAGTGCGGCCGGCTGGTGGGCGGGCTGGCGTGGGACGACGTCGTCGCCATCGCAGGCCCCGAGGTGCAGGTCTTCGCACGGATGACGATGGAGGCCTACGACCGGCTGACATCCACCGATATCCCGGGGCGGCTCAAGGTGGGGGAGCTCAACATCGTCCGGATGGGCCCCGGGTCGTGCCGCGTTGCGACCTACAGCGGCTCGGATCCGCTCGATCTCCCGCCGGAGCTGATGGAGACGCTCACGTACTTCGAAGGGCGCACCACCGATCAGGCACTCCGGGCGATCGAGGCCGGGGCGGGTCTCCGTATCGATCAGGCCCTCATCCGCCGGCTGGTGGATTTCAGGATCTTGGTCCCCGACGAACCGTGACCCGGCTGTCGGACGCCTGATCGCGAGGCAGGCGACCATCTATCGGGGCAGACTGTTCTCGGCCTGGCAGCCGTGACCAGCTCGCCTTGACTTCGGTGGCACTGGGGGCGATAAGGACCGCGCCGATGTCTGCACGCTCCTCGCGTGGCGCGTCGGGCGCTGGCGCCGATTCCCCTCGGCGATCTCACGGACCCTGGCGAGGAGGCGGTTGCCTCGTCCTCGGACATCCCCAGGTGAAGCCCGAGGGCAACATCGTCTTCGGAAGGCGGCAGCTCGGCATGGGCTCAGCGCGCGCGGCGCAGGACCAGGAAGTACTGGTGCGGCAGGATTGTGCGCTCGGTGACCAACCGCAGTCCAGCGCGGCGGGCGTCGCGCAGGAAGCGGGTGCGGGGCACGCGTCGCCGGGGCGGCGGCCCGAACTCCGACGTCTCGTTCCAGTCCACGTTGATCACGCGCGCATCGCGAGGTAGCGAGGCGACCAGCCGGCGGAGGAACGCCGCACCGCCGTGCATGTGGTGGTAGACGTTGATGAGCACGGCGGTGCGGCAGCGGCCGCGCGGCAGCAGCGGATCGTCCTCGCGTCCCAGCACGGGCGTGACGTTGCGCACGCCTCGCAGGCGCCGGCGCATGACGTCGAGCACTGCCGGCTCCGGGTCGACCGCGAAGACGTGCCCGGCCGGCCCCACCGCGCGCGCCAGGCGCGCCGTGAAGTAACCGGGACCGCAGCCGATCTCGGCCACCGCCTCACCGCGCCGCAGCCCCAGCTCGCGCACGAGCGCGGCCGGCTTCTGCCACCGCGCCCGGCGAGGGTTCAGTTGTCGGCGCAGCGCACCGGCCAGCTCCCGGGGGGTCATCGTGGTTTCGGCGATCCTACCGCAGACACGAAATCAGCGAAAGAGCGCCGCGCAGCAAAACCGATTCGACTCCCCCAGTTTGAGACCCCCCCGATGCTGCCGAAGAACTTTTGGGCCGTCGGTATCTCTACGTAAGCAGCGGGAACAGAATGCGGGCGTCGGAAGAGTATAGGTCGTATTCCTTCAATCGGCTGATCGGGACCAGCAAGATCTGTCTCACTTCCGGCGAACACGGTTTGATGCTCCCATTGCTGAGCCCCTCGCGCAACGCGCTGAATCCCTGCTTGGGAAGACACCGGTAGTAGAAGTCGAGACGATAGGGCCCGGGCTCCTCCGGCACGTACGGAACCGCATCGATCTTAGTTAGCCGGACGATTTCGATTTCAATCCCGAGCTCCTCGAAAACCTCGCGCCGGAGGCTCGACTCGATGATGTCATCGCGCGACTCCTGCTTTGAGGGCTCCCACGGGTTTCGGAGACCCGATTCGAGGGAACCACCGGGAAGCCCCCACGCTCCCTTCGTTCGATAGCTGTGCTGGACCAGCAACACTTCCGGAGGATTGACCTCCTCGTCGATGATCACGGCGACGGCCCCAACGGCCCAGCGCGTGGTGAGGAGCTTGCGCAGAAAGCCTGCCAACCGGGGTGGAAAATGTTTCCACACCGCCAGCGAGGTCCGGTGAAGATAGGGATGCCTTTCGATGAAGTGTGCAAGCCACGAAAGCAACTCTGCTCTCCTCCGTTGAACCTCGGTCCGGCGTGGTTCGTCTATTGGCTGTTGCCCTCTCCGCAGCGGTACCTCAGCCCAGCACCTCCCGGAAGGACCGGATCGCGGCCATGTGTGCCTTCGGCGAGGTGAAGCCGGCGCGCATTGTATCCACGGCCAGGTGCGTAGCCCCCAGGGTGCGCCACGCCTCGACGCGGCGACGCCATTCGTCCTTGTCCAGCCCCTGGATGCTGATCCAGGGGTCGATGCCGAACTGCTTGGGGTCGCGACCGGCGGCCTCCAGATACCCATGGAGCTGATCCACGTAAACCTTCATGCGATCGTCAGGCGGTCTCCCGGCCGGCATCCAGCCATCCCCGACCCGCGCGGCGCGCCTGAGCACGGGCTCCGCAGCACCCCCGAACCAGACCGGGATGGGACGTCGGATGGGCAGCGGATTGATTCCGGCGTTGTCAATCACGTGGTGCGCGGTCTTGTGAGTGACGAGCGGCTGGGTCCAGAGCTTGCGGAGGACCTCGATCTGTTCTTCGACGCGACGCCCGCGCGTCTGAAACGACTCGCCGAGCGCGTCGTACTCGACGTAGTTCCAGCCAATCCCAATGCCCACGCGCAGGCGGCCTCCACTCAGGACGTCGACCTCCGCGGTCTGTTTGGCCACGAGGACCGTCTGACGCTGCGGCAGGATGAGAATGCCGGTGACGAGCTCGAGTCTCGTGGTGATTGCCGCAAGGAACCCGAAGAACACCATCGGCTCATGAAACGGATGTTCGTACGTGTACGGCCCCGTCAGCTTCGGCTCCCGATTCGGGTGAGCCCCGAGGACGTGGTCGTAGACGAGCAGGTAGTCATAGCCGAGCCCCTCGGCCGTCTGCGCGTAGTCCTTGATGGCCTGGATATCGTTCCCGAACTCCGTCTGGGGAAACACGACCCCATACTTCATGGCGCTTTCTCCTCGTGTGCTATTGGCTCCGTCTTCAGCAGCTCGTCCTTGGTGCTCGGGACCTGCCGGTGATTCGGATTCGTCGGCTGCGGCTCCCCCAGATGTGGACCTGCGCGTCGACGATCATTGCAGGACCTCGGCGCCCTTGCCGGCCTCCAGCTCGCAGGCGTTCACCGTCATCGACAGCATGCTGCTGGACGATGCCGTCCACGATCGCGTGGTCTTTGGGAGCGACCTGGTCCTTGCTGGTGATGGACGGTAGCCTTGCCATGTGTAGTCTCCGCGTTGACTAGCTCACGATCGCGTCGGTGCGCTCGATGTTGCGAAGGAGCCCCGCCCGCCAGGGCCGGTAGAACTTCCTTGCGCTCGCCGTGGTGCGTAACTAACACACGAGGATGGTGCTGTACAAGATGGGCCGGTCTAGTTCCTGCCCGGGTCCGTCGGTTTCATTGTTGACACGTCCGACGAGCGGGACGATCCGTTTTGGGACAGGTTGAGGCAGGTGTTCCCGATGGGGTTCGTGTCCGAACTCGCTGTGAAATCATACGGTAGTCCTACTGTGCGCCCGCCTGGCCGTAGATATGCACGGCAATGCCCAACTTGGTGCGTAGGAGGTTCCCCGGCATGATCCGTGGAACTCAAGCACGGCCACGGCCTCCCCGGGTTCACTCCCGGGTGTTCGACCTCGACGACTATCTGCCGGACCTCGCATTGCCAGACCCGCTGGGCCTGGGCCGGCGAGGAGTTTACGCCTTCCTCGGTGACGTGCGAGCGCTCTACGCGGACGACGAGGGGCGCTGGGCCTTGCAGCAGGTGGATGAGACCCTCGACCGCATCACGCACGGACTGGCGGCTCAGGCGCGAAGGATCGCCTGGGACCGGGAACCGTCGGCGGCGCTCCTGGCGCACGGGCGCGCGTACACGACGGTCACGCAGGCTGCGGCCGCGATCGCCAAGACCCACGTCGTGCCCGCGGGCACGGCGCCCGCCCTCTACCGCTTGTGGCTGATCTGCCGCGGCTTCCTGCGCGGCGCGGAAGCCGAGGGCCTGATCCTGCCGACCGTGGCGGCCTGGGTCAAGCACACGGGCCCCTTGGCGCTCGACGTGATCGGCGACCGCCTCCTGCGTCGCCCCTATGGGGCGCGGTGGTGCGAGGAGTTTGACCGCCGCCGTGAGGGGTGCGCGGAGCCGCACGGGGAGTCGAGCTTCGTGAACGTCCTGCTCGCCTTCCAAGAGTTGCCGCCGGCCTCGCAGCCCGCGGACCTGGACACGCTTGCCTCGCAACTCATTGAACTCGATGCCGTCGGCCCGCGGTATCCGATTCGGCCCGACGCGGACCTCGTCGCGCTCCTCGGCGAGTGCATGAGCTTGGATGACCGGGTGGAGCAGGCCCTCGCCCGCGGGCGTGACGGTCAACGCCAGGCTGAGGCCTTCCATGGTGTCAAGCGGCGGGCGGGCGCGCCGAGGGCGGTCACCCTCGAGCAGGCCATCAGCGAGATCGACGAGGACGCCGCCGACGTGGGGTCCCGGTCATTGCCCGCCGATGACCTCGTGCGGCTTGCCTGGGCCAGTAGCGACCTCGCGCGGGCTGCGAAGGCGTTCCAGTGGCTCGCGCGCCACATCGCAGGCCGGACGCCGCGTCAGCGGCGGAACCTGGATTGGGGGGCCGACCCGAGGGACCTGGAGACCGTCGCACATGGCAGGGACCTGAGCCGCTGTGCCACCGTCAGCGAAGCCAGGAGGAGCGCCAGCGCCCGTTTGCAGGTCGACCTCGGCCACGAGGAGCTGCCGCCCGCCTGCCAGCCCGCCGGCTCCCCGAAGGCAGGTGAGTGCCCAGACTTCGCACCGTCCTCTTGTCCGGCTCGCGCACAGCGGCCATGATGCCGACGCCACCGAGGCCATCGCGCGGCGGGTTTTAGTGGAGGGTCGGGCCGGCCTGAGATCCCTCAGAACGCAAGGCGGCCCTTGCCGTTTCCGGCAAGGGCCGCTTCTTCTTTACCCCCAGGCGTCTTCGGCCGGGCCTAGAAGTCCCCGTGAGGCATCGGCGGGGCTGCCGCCGGCTTCTCCTCGGGCAGGTCGGTGATCAGCGCCTCCGTCGTCAGGAGCAGCGAGGACACCGACGCCGCGTTTTGCAGCGCCACCCGCTCCACCTTGGTGGGGTCGATGATGCCGGCCTGGATCATGTCCACGAACTCGAGCGATTCCGCGTCGAAGCCGCGGGTCGCTACCTTCTCGGCCTTGACCTTCTCCACGATCACGCTGCCCTCGAGCCCCGCGTTCTGCACGATTTCGCGGATGGGCTCCTCGAGCGCGCGCTTGACGATCATGGCGCCGACCTTCTCGTCGCCCTCCAGCTTCAGGCCATCGATGGCGGTGGAGGCCCGCAGCAGGGCCACCCCACCGCCCGGTACGATCCCTTCCTCCACCGCGGCGCGGGTCGCGTTCAGCGCGTCCTCGACACGGGCCTTCTTCTCCTTCATGGCCGTCTCGGTCGCGGCGCCCACTTTGATGACTGCAACGCCACCGGCCAGCTTAGCCAGCCGCTCCTGCAGCTTCTCCCGATCGTAGTCCGAGGTGGTCTCCTCGATCTGGGCGCGGATCTGCTTGATGCGCCCCTCGATCGTCGCCGTCTTGCCGGCGCCCTCGACGAGGGTCGTGTTGTCCTTGTCGATCACGACCTTCTTGGCCTTGCCGAGGTCCTCCAGCTTGATGTTCTCCAGCTTGATGCCGAGGTCTTCGGTGATGGCCTTGCCACCGGTCAGGATCGCGATGTCCTCCAGCATGGCCTTGCGGCGGTCGCCGAAGCCGGGGGCCTTCACCGCGGCGGTGTGCAGCGTGCCGCGGAGCTTGTTCACGACCAGGGTGGCCAGCGCTTCGCCCTCCACGTCCTCGGCCACGATCAGGAACGGCTTGCTCGTGCGCGCCACCTGCTCCAGCAGCGGCAGCATGTCTTTCATCACGCTCAGCTTCTTCTCATAAATCAGGATCAGGGCGTCCTCGAGCACGACCTCCATGCGTTCCGCGTCGGTGACGAAGTAGGGCGAGAGATAGCCGCGGTCGAACTGCATGCCTTCGACCACGTCCAGCACCGTGTCGGCCGACTTCGACTCCTCGACGGTGATGACGCCGTCCTTGCCCACCTTCTCCATGGCCTCGGCGATCAGGCTGCCGATGGTCTTGTCATTGTTGGAGGCGATGGTGGCGACCTGCGCGATCTCCTTCTTGTCCTTGGTGGACTTGGACATCCGCTTCAGATCCTCGACCACCGCGTCCACCGCTTTGTCGATGCCGCGCTTGAGCCCCATGGGGTTGGCGCCCGCGGTGACGTTCTTGAGCCCCTCGCGCACGATGGCGTGGGCCAGCACGGTGGCGGTGGTGGTCCCGTCGCCCGCCATGTCTGAGGTCTTGGACGCCACTTCCTTCACCATCTGGGCGCCCATGTTCTCGTAGTGATCCTTGAGCTCGATCTCCTTCGCGACCGTCACGCCGTCCTTGGTGATGGTCGGGCTACCGAACTTCTTGTCGATGACCACGTTACGGCCCTTCGGGCCCAGGGTGGCCTTGACGGCCGCCGCCATGATGTTGATCCCGCGTAGCAGGGCGGCGCGCCCCTCGTCGCTGAACATGAGCTGCTTCGGCATGTCGCGTTCTCCTCTGCGTTCACTCGATGGACTGCACGGTTAGTTGATGATGGCGAGGACGTCGTCTTCCTTCATGATCAGGTACTCCTCGTCGTCCAGCTTGACCTCGGAACCGGAGTACTTGCCGAAGAGGATCTTGTCGCCGGCCTTCACGTCCAGGGGGACCTTCTTGCCCTCGTCGTTCACCTTCCCGTTTCCGACCGCGATCACCTTGCCCTCCTGGGGCTTTTCCTTCGCGGTGTCCGGGATGATGATCCCGCCCTTCTTGACCTCTTTCTCCTCCTCCCGCTTGACCAGGATTCGGTCGTGCAACGGACGAATCTTCATAGCGTGTGC